>CAZTEM010000001.1:0-5780 GCA_964612755.1 uncultured Desulfobacterales bacterium
ATTGTATGTGAATATTTTGACTATATTACACTTGTTAATCTTTAAAATAATTTTTAACCGAGAATTGCTAAGGTCTTATTCAACGAAAAAAGCCCCTGCAAACAATGCAGGGGCTTATAAACTATAAAATTAAACTTCTTATTTTGTGGCAGTAATTACATCATGCCGGGCATACCTCCGCCCATTCCGCCCATTCCGCCTCCGGGCATTCCTCCGCCCATTCCGGCAGCACCTGCTTCTTCAGGCTTGTCAGCGATCATTGCTTCGGTTGTAAGCATTACAGATGCAACACTTGCTGCATTCTGAAGTGCATAACGAACAACTTTTTTAGGATCAATAACTCCTGCTTTAATAAGGTCTTCGTATACATCTGTTCTGGCATTATATCCAAAAGCGCCTTCATTCTCTTTTACTTTATTCACAACAACAGAGCCTTCTACGCCAGCATTATTAGCAATCATTCTTAAAGGTTCTTCAATTGCTCTTGCAAGAACATCAACTCCAAGTTGTTCTTCCTTATCATCAGTAATTCCTTCCAAGACTTTAAGAGTTCTGATAAGAGCAACACCGCCGCCAGGAACAACGCCCTCTTCCACTGCAGCACGAGTAGCGTTAAGAGCATCTTCAACTCTTGCTTTTTTCTCTTTCATTTCAGTTTCAGTAGCTGCTCCAACACTTATAACAGCAACACCACCAACAAGTTTTGCAAGTCTTTCCTGAAGTTTTTCTTTATCATAGTCAGAAGATGTTTCTTCAGCCTGGGCACGAATCATTTTAACTCTTGCTTCAAGATCAGCTTTTTGTCCTGCACCATCAATAATAGTTGTATTATCTTTATCAATAGTAATACTTTTTGCCTGACCAAGATCATTAATTGTAAGATTTTCAAGTTTAATGCCAACATCTTCAGATACAACCTGTCCACCGGTTAAAACAGCAATATCTTCAAGCATTGCTTTTCTTCTGTCACCAAAGCCAGGAGCTTTAACAGCAGCAACATTAAGAGTGCCTCTGAGTTTATTTACTACAAGAGTTGCAAGAGCTTCACCCTCAATATCTTCAGCCACAATTACAAGAGGTTTTCCCATCTTTGCAACTTCTTCCAATATAGGGACAAGGTCTTTCATGCTGGTAATTTTTTTATCACAAATAAGGACAAAAGGATTATCAAGGGCTGCAACCATCTTTTCGTTATCTGTTGCAAAATAAGGAGAAAGATATCCACGGTCAAACTGCATACCTTCAACAACATCAAGAACAGTATCCATTGATTTTGCTTCTTCAACAGTGATAACACCTTCTTTACCAACCTTATCCATTGCTTCTGCTATGATATTTCCTATGGTTTCATCATTGTTTGCTGAAATTGTACCTACCTGAGCAATTTCTGCCTGATCTTTAGTTGGATTACTGATTTTTTCAAGTTCTGCAACTATTTTAGCAACGCCTTTATCAATACCTCTTTTAATACCCATAGGGTTATTACCAGCTGCAACAAGTTTTTGTCCGCCTTCATAAATTGCACTTGCGAGAACAGTCGCGGTTGTAGTACCGTCACCAGCCATATCACTTGTTTTGCTGGAAACTTCCTTTACCATTTGTGCGCCCATATTCTCAAATTTATCTTCAAGATCGATTTCTTTTGCAACTGTCACACCATCTTTTGTGACATTTGGAGAACCCCATGATTTTTCAATTACAACGTTTCTTCCTTTAGGTCCCAAAGTAACTACTACAGAATCTGCAAGAGTTTTTACCCCTTTTAGCATTGCTTCACGAGCCTTGGCAGCATATTTAATTTCTTTTGCCATATCTAAAAACCTCCGTTTTTATTAAATTCAATTTATTAATTAATAATTATTATTATAGTATTAAAATTTACAATCTATTCAATAACGCCAAGTACATCTTCCTGTCGCATAATAAGATAATCATTACCATCAATTTTCACATCTGTGCCACCATATTTACTAAATAAAACCCGATCTCCGACTTTAAGCTCCATTGGCAATATTTTACCGTCTTCGCCTGGTCTACCATTACCTACAGCAACGACTTTACCTTCAGCAGGTTTTTCTTTTGCAGTATCTGGAATAATAATTCCACCTTTAGTTTTTTCATCTTCTTCAACTCTCTCCACAAGAATTCGATCTTGTAATGGTCTCAAACTCATAATCTAAACCTCCTAATAATTGTTAAATTAAATAATACTATTTATAATTTATTATTTTGCAACCCCACTCGATTTTGGAGCAGGTTTTGCAGGTTTGCAGCTTTTGTTATTCCTAGGGCAGCTATTAGAACCTGACCCAGTCTTTGAACCGCCATAATCAGTCACATACCAGCCTGATCCTTTTAAATGAAACGAACTATGGGAAACAAGTTTTTTTAATTTCCCCTTACACTTACTACACTCCTTTAGTGGAGGATCGGACATCTTCTGAAAAGCTTCCTCAATATTTCCACATTCAGAACATTCATACTCATAAACAGGCATTTCTTTGATTTCTCCATGTCAAATACCATTAATTATTAACGATTTATTAATCATCTAAAATTCAAAGATAAAATAGTCAGTTTTTATTCCTTGTCAAGAAAGGAATAATTAATTTTTACAACCTCAATAAAAGATTTTTTATAATTAATCATTCCTTTAATATAAAAAATTATGGACATTTTTATTTATTTGTTATATTTAACGTCTATATATGATTATTAATTTTTATAACTGAATCAAAATATCAATTAGGAGGTAACGCCTTGAGTAGTGTTCAAAAAAAGAGAAAAAAGAAAATGTCAAAACACAAACACAGAAAACATCTTGCAAAAACAAGACATCAGAGAAACAAAAAATAGCCTGTTATAAATCCATCGATATTCTAAAAATATTTTAAGATATTGAGGAGAAAAGCAGATTGCTGTCTCCTCAATGCCTTTTTATTTTTTAATTCATATCCTTAAAATATTTCATAAAATCAGAATCTGTTGAAAGCACAAGAGTGCTGTCCTGACCCAATGCTGTTTTATACACATCAAGGGTTTTAAGAAACGCATAAAACTCAGGGTCAACGCCATAAGCTTTAGCATATATTAAAGTTGCCTCGGCATCTGCTTTACCTTTAATAATCTGTGCTTTTTTATATGCGCCTGATTGTATAACTTGCAATTCTCTTTCTTTTTCACCTCTTATCTCGCTTGCTTTTCCCATACCTTCTGCACGAAATTTTTCAGCAATCTGGCTTCGTTCGGCAATCATTCTTCCATAAACAGCTTTTCTTACCTTATCAATATAATTGATGCGTTTAATCTTTACATCTTCAAGTTCTATTCCGAATTCTTTTAATTTCGGCTGTGCTGCCATCCTTATAGCTGCTGTCATTTTATCGCGGCCAAGAATTATTTTATACCGTGAATGCTGTGCTTTTTTATCAACATTATTTTTACCACCACTATCTGCACTTATTTGAAAAGTATCCATTGCCCGATCAGTATTTCGTACACTTTCCACAAGGGAATGGGAAGTTACAAGATTTCTCATCTCTGAATTAATAATTTCACTGAGCCTGTTCTGGGCACTTTTGACATCACCAACGGTTTTTAAAAATTTTATAGGATTAACTATTCTCCATCTTGCAAAGGTATCAACCCATATATATTTTTTATCCTTTGTATTTACCTGACCCGGATCTCCATCCCACTCAAGAAGGACATCAGGAAACACATTCACCTTTTGGATGGGAGACTTAAACTTTAAACCCGGATCTTTTTTAGTTTCACCTATCACTTTACCAAATTGTGTTATCACGACCTGTTCTTTTTCGTCTATTGTGTAGGCACAAAAATATATAAGAACACCGATCACAACAACAATTCCTATCAGACTAGTTTTTATAATATTCTTCATTTTATTATACCATTTTATTTTTTCAAGGTTGATTTTGCGTTTATTGACAATGTTTTCCCACCGCTTAAATTCAGTAAAGGAAGCAGATTCTTCTGACTTGAATCAACAATATATTTGTTCCCTAACTTTGGTATTACTTCTGCCATTGCCTCTAAATATAATCTTTTTTTTGTAACATTTTTTGCTTTGACATATTCCTTATATACAGCTGAAAATTTTGCAACATCACCCTGGGCATGATTTATCCTGTTAATGGCATAACCATGGGCTGCTTCCACCACGCGCTTTGCTTCACCTTTGGCACGTGGAATTGCCTTGTTATATTCTTCTCTTGCCTTATATATTGTCTGTTCTTTTTCCTGAATTGCTTCATTGACCTGATTAAAAGAATCCTGCACAGGACCTGGTACATTTGTTTTCTGCAACTCAATGGTTTTAATATAAATTCCGGCATTTGCCTTGTTCATCTCTTGCTGCAGGCTCTCCATTGCAGCAAGGGCAATCTCTTCTCTCTGGCTGATAATTTCATTTATGCTCCTGTCCCCCACAATAGCTCTCATTGTAGCTTCAGACATATCTCTTAACAGAGTTCTAACGTGTTTCACCTCAAAAAGATATTTTTTAGGATCAGACACTCTGTATTGAACAATCCAGGGCACAATAGCAACATTAAGATCACCTGCAAGCATCATTGACACATCCAGCCCTGTGTTTTCATCAAGGTAACGTGCATTATTGCTGCCTTGAACAGTTCGAAATCCGAATTCTTCTTTTCTTACTGTGGTAATCTTCACCTTGGTAAGTTGCTCAATACCAGCAGGAAGTTTAAAATGAAGTCCCGGGTTTGCTATCCTGTCAAACTTACCAAATTGTTGAATCACACCAACTTCTTCTGTTTCGATTTGATAAACCATTGAATTCCCAAAAAACAAAAGAAATAGAACAATTATACCAATAAAAATTCCTGAAAATTTAAAATTCTTAAGTTTATTCATAACATCATCAAATTGAGGAGGCTGAGGAGGTCTTGGCATACCTCCGCCTCCCTGCTTCTGCTCATATTTTTCTTTATTCTCACGTAACTTTTCCCAATCCCAGTTCATAAGGTCACCTTAGTTTTATTATTTTAAATTAACCATTGAGACTCAAAATAACTCAATTTAGAAATTAAGCAAGCAAAAAAAGCGGAGAATAGAATATTACAGCATTTTATTCCATTCCCCGCTTAATTTATTGTTCGACTTATTAGATACTATAATCAGCTCTCAATAAAAAGTTTTGCCGATCTAAGTGTGTTCTTCATAAGCATTGCAATAGTCATGGGTCCTACCCCACCTGGTACAGGTGTAATTTTGCCTGCTATTTCTTTTGCTTTTTCAAAATCAACATCACCTTTGAGTATTGCCTTGCCTGTCTTCTCATTCATGCCAACTCTATTTACGCCAACATCAATAACTGTGGCACCAGGTTTAATCCACTCAGGTTTTACAAGATCAGGAACACCTGCTGCAACAATTAAAATATCAGCTCGTTTACAATGACCTGCGAGATCTTTTGTTCTTGTATGAACTATAGTTGATGTACTATTTGCACCAACACCTTTTTGAGCCATCATCACAGCAATTGGTTTTCCAACAATATTAGAACGTCCTACTACAACAACTTCAGCCCCTGAAGTTTCAGTTCCTGAACGAACAATCATTTCCTGGATACCTGCTGGAGTGCATGGAAGAAATCTTACTTCGTCGCCGCCAATCATAAGTCTTCCAACATTTACCGGATGAAAAGCATCTACATCTTTATCAGGATCAATTGCATTTAATACTTTTTTATCATCAATATGTTTTGGCAAAGGGAGCTGAACCAAAATGCCATG
>CAZTEM010000001.1:5880-72214 GCA_964612755.1 uncultured Desulfobacterales bacterium
ATACTTTTTTATCATCAATATGTTTTGGCAAAGGGAGCTGAACCAAAATGCCATGAATCTCGGGATCCTTATTATATTTATCTATCAATGCAAGAAGATCTGCCTCTGAAATATCTTCGGGCTGATCATCCTGAATCTCTTTAAACCCTACGCTCAATGCAGTTTTAACCTTTAACGTGACATAACTCATCGATGCAGGACTTGATCCGACAAGAATGGTAACGAGTCCCGGGACTTTCCCATATTTTGCCTTCATTTCTTCGACATCTGCCTTAACTTCTGCAAGGATATCTTTTCTTATCTCTGTTCCGCTAATAATTTCAGCAGTCATATTTTATCTCCTTTATTTAGAATACGCCCTGTACCTTACCTGTTTCAACATCAACATCAACTCTCTTAAATGCCGGGTTAGAACCTGTTCCAGGCATCAGGCTGATAGTCCCTGCGACAGGAACGATAAAGCCTGCACCACCATAAGTCAATACTTCTCTAATGGTCAGACGCCATCCAGTTGGAACACCCTTGAGAGCCGGGTTATCAGATAAAGATAAATGGGTTTTTACCATACACATACCAAGACCTGCAAGCTCAGGATCAGCCTGGATTCTGTCAATGGCAACATTTGCTTCGTTGGAATAATCAACTCCATCTGCTCCATAAACTTCTTTGGCAATGAGCTCGATTCTCTCTTTAATAGGCATATCAAGTTCATAAAGGAATTTGAAATCTGTTTTTTCCTCACATGCTTCAATAACAGTTTCAGCAAATTCGATAGCACCGTCACCGCCTTTTTCCCAATGTCGGGAAAGAGCAACTCTTGCGCCTTCTTTTTCACTGAGTTCACGAACCTTTGCAATTTCAGCATCAGTATCTGTATAAAATGCATTAATACATACAACAGGGCTGATACCTGCTTTTCTGACATTTCTGATATGATGAATAAGATTAGCACAACCCTTTGCAACCCATTCAACATTTTCCTGGCTGTATTCTTCAGGCATTGGTTTTCCTGGTACAGGAACAGGTGCGCCGCCATGACATTTAAGCGCTCTGATTGTTGCAACAACAACAGCACAATCAGGTTTAAGTCCGGAATATCGACATTTTAAATTCCAGAATTTTTCAAATCCTATATCAGCACCAAATCCAGATTCAGTTACATGATAATCAGCAAGTTTTAACCCGACTTTATCAGCAATAATTGAACTTTGGCCTATGGCAATATTTGCAAAGGGACCTGCATGAACAATAACAGGCTGTCCTTCAAGGGTCTGCATCAAAGATGGTTTTAAGGCATCTACCATCCATGCTGTCATTGCTCCTGCAACCTGAAGATCTTCAGTTGTAACAGGTTTACCTTTTTTAGTATAGGCAACAACAATTTTACCCATTCTCTCGCGCATATCTTTAAGATCAGTTGCAACAGCCAGAATTGCCATTACTTCTGAGGAAACAGCAATACCGAATTTTGATTTCATCATAAAACCATCTGCTTTACCATTTACACCGTCAATACCAATAATGATATTTCTCAAAGACTGGCAGCAGAAATCCATGATCCATCCCATTTCAACTTTTGTGGGATCAATATCAATTCTCTCCATACCGGAAAGTCTGTTAAGCTGCTCATCTGTATAATTTCTTTCATGCTGCATACGGGACGTCAAAGCAACCATTGCAAGGTTGTGAGCGTTCATGATCGCATTAATATCACCTGTAAAACCTAATGAAAAAGGTGTAAGAGGAATACATTGTGCAAGCCCGCCACCAGCTGCTGACCCTTTTATATTCATTGTAGGTCCGCCAGAAGGCTGACGAATAGCTGCACAAACATTTTTTCCAAGTTTGCCAAGACCCTGGACAAGTCCCATGGAAGATGTTGACTTGCCTTCGCCAAGGGGCGTAGGGCTGATTGCCGTTACATCAATATATTTTCCATCAGGTTGATCTTTAAGACGTTCAAGTACTTTCTGGAAATCTATTTTAGCAATATAGTGCCCCTGGGGGAGAAGTTCTTCTTTAGTAAGCCCCAGTTTTTCACCAATTTCATAGATTGTAAGCATTGATTTCTCAGCATCTTCAGCTATCTCCCAGTCTAAATGTTTGGTTGGATCTAATGCCATAATTTTACTCCTTTTTATAATGATGATTTAACCTGCAAAAAAACCTAAGCTGATTATCTAATAATCAGCAACTTAAGATAATATATTTGTGTCAGCCAATCTCAACTTAATGATAAAATCCAAATTTATTAGCCCAATATGGAACGTATATAAAATTTTTTGAAAAATCAACTATTTTAACGTCTACAATTTGAATTTATTTAATAAATTGCATTCACTTTATAGCTATAACGTAGCTATAAAGTGAAATAGCTTGTCCCTGAAGCGTTTCAGCATGTTTATCTCATTTTTCAAAAAATCCACATACCTATTGACAAAACAGGTTTCAAATTGTAATTTTCTAAAGTTGATTTTATTAATTAATGGCGAAAGCAGCATAATTATGACAAAACAAAATAGAATTAAAGTCCTTTTTTTTCTAAAAATTATTTTTGATTATGCATTCCTTTTTTTAAAAAATCTTATAGTTCCAAACCAGTTAAGACACCCGCAACCCAACATAAATTTTTATTATTGTAAAAGGAGGTAAAAGTGGGATTTGAAATCAATAAAGAATCTTATGCTGGCAGCATAAAAGATATTACCATTGGAAAAGGTGATAAAGCTTTAACTGTCGGTGGTCAAACAAGTTATCCTTTTTATCAGTTCGAAGGTGAGATGCCCAATAAACCCATTATTGCAATGGAAATCTGGGACATGGAGCCTGAAGAATGGCCGGAAGCTGCAATAGCACCTTTTAAAGATGTTATTTCCGACCCTGCAGCATGGGCAAAAAAATGTGTCGATGAATACGGTGCTCAGGCTATTGTTCTCCAATTAAAAAGCACAGATCCTAATGACAAAGACAGAAGTCCTGAAGATGCTGCTGCTGTTACGAAAAAAGTCCTTGAAGCAATTAATGTTCCTTTGATTGTATGGGGAGTTGCTGCTCCTGCTAAGGATGAAGAAGTTCTTAAAAAAATTGCAGAAGAATGCCAGGGCGACAATCTTATCTTAGGTCCTGTTGAAGAAAAGAATCATAAAGGGATAGGTGCTGCTGCAATGGGTTACAAGCATGCGATAATCTCTTCTTCACCAATTGATGTCAATCTTGCAAAACAGGTCAATATCCTTCTTGAAAACCTTGGTATGGACCTGGGCAATGTAATTACTGATCCTACAACCGGTGGACTTGGATATGGTCTTGAATATTCATATTCAGTTATGGAACGTCTTAATATGGCAGCCATGACCCAGGGTGATGATAAACTTCAGAATCCAATGATAAATAATCTTGGAAACGAGGTCTGGAAATGTAAGGAAGCAAAACAGACTGTTGAAGATGCTCCTGAACTTGGTGATCCTGAAAGAAGAGCAATCCTGATGGAAGCTGTCGGTGCAGTTTCATATCTCCTGGCAGGTTCCAGTATTCTTATCATGCGTCATCCTGAATCAATCAAACTTGCCAAAGTATTTATTGATCTTTTATATAGCGGCGGTTCTGCATTGGATGTTGGCCCCATTGAAAAACGCCTGGATGATGTTGATATTGACTTTACAGCTTTTTCTCCAGAGCCTGATCTTTCCATTGAAGAAGAAAAAAAGGCTGCTCCTGCGAAAAAAGAAGCTCCAGCTAAAAAAGAAGCTCCTAAAGCTGCAGCTAAACCTGCGGCTAAAGCAGCACCAAAGTCTGCCCCTAAACCTGAAGCAAAAGCTGCTCCAGTAAAAAAAGAAGCTGCTCCTAAAGCTGATCCTGAAGCAGAAGCTAAAGCAAAGGCTGAAGCTGAGGAAAAAGCAAGACTTGAAGCAGAAGCTAAAGCTAAAGCTGATATAGAAGCAAAAGCAAAAGCTGAAGCTGATGCAAAGGCAAAGGCCGAAGCTGATGCAAAAGCAAAAATCGAAGCTGAAAAACAGGCTGAAAAAGATGAAGCTGCAAAACGAGAAGCTGAAGCTGAAGCTCTGCGGCTGAAACGAGCAGAAGAGCAGGAAAAAAGAATGGCTGCGGCTGAACCCGCAAAAGATAAAAAAGTTACAATGACAGCTGCTAAAACCCAGCGATCTGCATTGTCTAAGTTTAAAAAAATTAGAAGATAATATTCGAATTTAAAATATGGATTCGATAACACAATAAAATAATATGAGGAGGAACCTCTAATGGCAGAAGAGAAAAAAGCCAAACCAGTCAAGGCTCCAAAACTGGCTGATCCGATCGCATCTACCATTGATGTAGCATCACAGGAGATGATAGTGCGAGCCCAGAAATTGGGCGTTGAAACAATTTTTGATAGAGCTATGAATATGAAACCTTGTGCAATAGGTGTACAGGGAATTTGCTGTAAAAATTGTTCCATGGGTCCTTGCAGACTTCCACTTCCCAAAGGCGGCATAGAAGGTGAAGATACTCGTAAAGGCCTTTGTGGTGCAACAGCCAACACCATAGCAGCCCGTAACTTTGTCAGAATGATTGCCGGTGGTGCTGCTGCACATTCAGATCATGGACGTAGTGTTGCCGAAGTCTTTTTATCAGCAGCTAAAAAGCTTACAGATGATTATAAAATAAAAGATTATGAAAGGCTTTTAGATGTTGCACCTTATCTGGGTGTAGCCACCACTGTTGAAGTTGACGGTGAGGAACTTGATAGAGATTTAGATGAGATTGCTGTTGAATTTGCTGAAAAAGCAATAGCAGAATGGGGTAAGCCAGAAGGTGAATTATTATATGCCAAAAGAGCACCTGAGCCTTTATATGAAAAATGGAAAAAAGCAGGTGTTATCCCCAGAAATATTGATCGTGAAATCGTTGAAATTATGCATAGAACCCATATGGGTGTTGACCAGGATTATAAGAACTTGATGAAACAAGGGACTCGGGCAGCCATAGGAGACGGCTGGGGAGGTTCCATGCTGGCAACTGATATGCAGGATATCCTTTTTGGCACACCCTACCCGCTTCAAGCAGAATCTAATATTGGAGTATTAAAACAAGACCATGTAAATGTAGTTATTCATGGTCATGAACCTGTGCTCTCTGAAATGATTGTTGCTGCATCGCAAACCCCTGAAATGATCGAATATGCCAAGTCAAAAGGCGCTAACGGGATCCAGCTCAGCGGTATCTGCTGTACAGCCAACGAAATGCTGCAACGACACGGAGTTCCCCCTGCAGGTAATTTCCTTCAACAGGAACTTGTCATAGTAACAGGCGCATGCGATGCCATGGTAGTGGATATCCAATGTATCATGCAGAACCTTGCCAATGTTGCAAAGTGCTTTCATACCAAACTTATTACAACTCATCCCATTGCAAGAATGGAACAAGACAATGTTATTCATATAGAATTTGACGAACATCATGCAATGGAAGATGCCATCCGCATTCTTAAGATGTCTTGTGATAATTTTGAAAATCGTAGTGCTGATGTTATGATCCCAAAACATACAGCGACTCAAATTGCAGGTTTTGGTGTTGAATCAATCAGATACCACTTAGGCGGAACTTTCCGTGGTGATTATTATACACTGAATGACAATATTATTAATGGCAGAATTCGCGGTGGAGCTGGCGTAGTAGGATGTAACAATGCAAGACAACAGCATAATAACGGTTGTATTACAATGATTAAAGAATTAATCAAAAATGATGTTATTGTCCTTACAACCGGATGTAATGCCATAGCTTGTGCTACAGAAGGTCTATTAACTCCTGAATCTGCAGCAGTGCATTGCGGTGCAGGCCTTGCTGAGGTATGTGAGACAGTTGGAATACCACCGGTCTTACATTTAGGCTCATGTGTAGATAATAGTCGTATTCTACTTGCCTTAACCGAAATGGTTAAAGCTGGTGGACTTGGCAATGACATTTCTGATTTACCCGCTGCTGGAAGCGCACCTGAATGGATGAGTGAAAAAGCCATCTCCATTGGACACTATTTTGTAGCTTCTGGTGTTTATACTGTATTTGGAGGTATGTTACCAACTAGTGGTGCTCCTGTATTTGAGGATTACCTGTTTAAAGAGTTTGAAAATAAATTTGGCGGCATGTGGGATATGGTAGTTGACCCTATCGAACACGCCCACGCAATCATTGCCCATATAGATAAGAAACGACAAGCTTTGGGTATTGATAAAGCAAGAGAAAGAGTTATGATGGATTTTGCTGCACGCCAGGCTCTTTAGAAACGATTGGAATTGTTAATTATGAATTTATCATTTAAATATCAAATCCTCAACGAAGGAGGAATAAAATGTCAAGATTAATAGCATTTGCTGCCATTCAAGGTGGCTATAAAGTTGTTGCACAGGCCGAAGGAGCATACAACAAAGCTCTTGAGACCTATAATGCGGACACTAAGGTAGGATTCCCCAATACTGGGTATTTTCTACCGGTAATATATTCACTTTTTGGAATTAAAGTTGAAACCCTTGAAGACATAAAGGAACCTTTGGAAATTGCACGAAACCTTCTTCCCCCGCATATCAAAGGGAAAAACTGGCTCCCCTTCCTGGGACCTCTCCTTGATGCAGGTATGGCCGGGATTATTTCCTATGAAATAATAGAAGCACTCAGATACCTTAATGAACCGGATTTCTATCTCCATGCCGAAGATCCTGACATTGAGAATGGAAAAATCTGGACAGGTGCTGCAGATGATACAATATTCAGAAAAAGAGGTGTTGAATTTGTTGATGGTTCTGCTCCTGGTTTTGCTGCTATAGTTGGTTCTGCACCAGACGTTGAAACAGCCAAAATGATCATTGAAGATTATCAGCAACGAGGTCTTTATATGTTCTGTGCTGCAAATCACAACGGAACAACTGTTATTGAACAGCTCATTGAAGCAGGCGTACAGGTTGGATGGAGTACACGAATCGCATGTTTTGGTCCTGATATCTCTTCTGCAGTCTTTGCATTGGGTTTTGCAAACAGAGTTGCAATGGCTTTTGGTGGAGTTCAGCCTGGCGATTACAAAAAAATTCTCATGTACAATAAAGAAAGAGTATTTGCCTTTGTTAATGCATTAGGTGATGTTGGAACAGAATGGGGCGTTGCTGCGGCAGGATGTGTAAACTGGGGATTCCCAACCATTGCTGACACAGATATTACCCAGATTCTTCCCACTGGTATTTGTACTTATGAACATGTTGTAGCACCTGTTGCCCATGATGAAATATGTGCCAAATCAGTTGAAGTCAGAGGACTTAAAACACTTGTTGCAGATGTTGATATAGCATGTGCATTTGGTCCTGCCTATGAAGGTGAAAGAGTCAGAGGTGCTGATCTTCATGCCCAATGTGGTGGTGGAAAAACTCAATGTACTGAGCTTGTAAAATTAGCAGATATGAGTGAAATTGAAGACGGCAAAATAATTGTGGACGGACCTGAAATCGATGGCATTAAAGAAGGAGATACATTTCCTCTTGGAATATTTGTTCAGATTGCAGGCCGTGAATTCCAGGAAGATTTCGAACCGATCATGGAACGACAGATTCATCACCTTGTCAATTATATACAAGGTATTATGCATATCGGGCAGAGAGATATATCCTGGGTTCGTGTTGGCAAGGCTGCAATTGAGAAAGGATTTACACTCAAGGATATTGGTACTGTCCTCCATGCAAAATTCCATCAGGAATTTACTAAAATTGTTGATAAAGTTCAAGTTACTCTTTATACAAAAAAAGCAGATGTTGACAAACTGACTAAAACTGCAAGAGAAGAATACCAAAAACGTGATGCCCGTGTTGATACAATGACAGATGAAGATGTTGAAACATATTATTCATGTACTCTCTGCCAGTCTTTTGCACCTAATCATGTTTGTACTGTAAGCCCTGAAAGAACAGGTCTTTGCGGTGCATATAACTGGATGGACTGCAAAGCTGCTTTTGAAATCAGCCCGACAGGCCCTAACCAGCCAATTGAAAAAGGTGAATGCCTTGATCCTAAACTTGGACAATGGGCAGGTGTTAATGATTTTGTAAATAAAGCATCAAGGGGCGCTGTTGAACGTTACAATCTTTATTCCATGGTTATTGACCCAATGACAACATGTGGCTGCTGCGAATGTATTGCAGCTATGCTTCCAGCATGTAATGGTGTTATGACAGTTGGTCGTGACTATAGTGGAGAAACACCTTGTGGTATGAAATTTACTACACTTGCAGGTGTTATGGGTGGTGGTGCTTCTTCTCCAGGATTTGTTGGTCATTCAAAACATAATATTACCCAGGGTAAATTTATCCTTGGTGATGGTGGTCTTTTAAGAATGGTATGGATGCCTAAAGAGCTGAAAGAAGAATTAAAAGACCGTATTGTTGCCAGAGGCGAACAAATGGGCGTTCCAGATCTTTATGACATGATTGCTGATGAGACTGTTGGACTTTCCGAAGAAGAAATTTTACCATTTCTCCAGGAAAAAGGACATCCGGCACTCACAATGGACCCGATTGTAGGATAATATATTAGTAAAACAGGGGCTGTGTTCACCAGAATTATTGCACAGCCCTGAACTTTAAAATTAAATAGATAGTTAAAATAATTTAAGGAGATTAAAATGGCTTTAACAGGTATTCAGATATTCAAACTCCTTCCAAAAACAAATTGTAAGGAGTGCGGTGTCCCTACATGCTTAGCCTTTGCAATGAACCTTGCATCAGGTAAAGCAGAGCTTGACGCCTGCCCCTATGTATCTGACGAAGCAAAAGCAGAACTTGCAGAAGCTTCTGCCCCTCCTATCAGACCAGTGAAACTTGGGAAGGGTGTTCGCCAGAGGATTACAGGTGGTGAGACCGTACTATACAGACATGAAAAAACTTTTTTTAATGCAACTACCATTGCAGCAACCATATCATCAGATATTGATGCTGCAGAGGTTGAGAACAAACTTAAAATTTACAATGCATTTCAATATGAACGTGTTGGTTTAAATTTAAGACCCGAACTGCTTGTAGTAAAAGATGCAGGCAATGGTAAAGATGCCTTTGCAGCTATTGCAAAAACAATTGCTGAAAAATCAGAATTCAATCTTGTTCTAATGACAGAAGATCTTGATGTCATGAAAGCCGGTATTGAAACTGCAGGTTTTAAACGCCCTCTTCTCTATGCAGCAACAAAAGACAACTTAGATACATTTGGCGCTTTGGCAAAAGACAATGACCTGCCCCTTGCTGTAAAAGCCGATTCTGTAGCTGACCTTATTCCTCTTACAGACAAGCTTGTTGAAATGGGGGTTAAAGATATTGTTATTGATTCAGGAGCAAGAGAAATCAAACAGGCTCTTGAAGATCAGGTGGCAATAAGACGAGCTGCTCTAAAAGACAGCAATCGATCTTTGGGCTTTCCAACAATTACCTTTCCTTGTGAAATGGCATCTAATCTGGATATGGAAACCCTGATAGCAGGCATGTTCATAGCTAAATACGGCGGCATTGTTGTATTATCCGACTTTGCTACAGAATCACTTTTCCCACTATTGTTAGAAAGGCTTAATATTTATACTGATCCTCAAAGACCAATGACTGTTACAGAAGGAATCTATGAGATTGGTAAGCCTGATGAAAACTCACCAATAGTTGTTACAACCAACTTTGCCCTTACCTATTTTATTGTTTCAGGTGAAATTGAGGCAAGTAAAGTTCCAACATGGTTGTTAATTAAAGATTCTGAAGGATTAAGTGTTCTTACTGCATGGGCAGCCGGCAAATTTGCAGGTGATGATGTCGGAGCATTTATAAAAAAGAGTGGAATTCTGGAAAAAACAAAAACAGATGAACTTATTATTCCAGGGTATGCAGCTGCAATTGCAGGTGAAATTGAAGAAGAGCTGCCAGGTTGGAAAATCACAGTAGGACCGAGAGAAGCTGCGCATATTCCGGCTTTTCTCAAAGCGAAATTAACTTAAAAATAAAGGACTTATCTAAAATGATACTTTTTGGCGAGAGCTTAAATGTTATTGCAACAAAAATTGGAAAACAATTTAAGGAAGCTGATCCTTCAAAACGTGATCCAAAGCCGATTCAAGAAGAAGTTGAACTGCAGGTTGCAAAGGGAATGGACTATATTGACATAAACCTTGGACCTGCCAAAAAATTTGGTACAGAGTTGATGCCCTGGGTTTGCAATATTGTTCAGGAAGCAGCTCCTGGAGTACCGTTACTTCTTGACTCTTCCAATATTGACGCAATAAGAGAAGGTCTTAAGGTGCTGAAACCTGCTGACAAACCTCATATTATCAATTCAATCATGGCAAGACCTGAAAGATATGAAGTAATGGTACCTCTTGCTGCTGAATTTGATGCAGATTTTGTTGCTTTAATGTGGGGACCAGAAGGACTTCCAAGAGATGAAAACGAAAGAGCAGCTCTTGCTGTTGAGCTTCTTTATTTTGCCAATGAAGCGGGAATTCCCAATGAAAAAATCTGGGTTGACGGCATTGTTACACCGGTCAATATCCAGCAGCCCCAAGCAATCAGCCTCATGGAATTCACCGGTATGTTACAAGATATAGCTCCAGGTGCAAGAAGCACATGCGGTCTTTCCAATATTTCCAATGGACCACCTGTTCATTTAAGACCTATTTTAAACCAGACATATATGGTAATGCTTCAGAAATATGGCATGGAATCAGTTATTTCCGATCCTCTAGATGATGGACTTACAGCCATAGCAAAAGGAAAACGACAAGACATAGTCGATCTTATTTATGGAGTAATGGATGGTAATCAACCCGATATGTCAAGTCTTGATAAAGAAATGCAGGATTATGTTAAAACTGTTAATGTAATCCTTGGCAATTCTCTTTATTCTGATTCCTGGCTTGAAGTATAAGCAAAAAAGTATAAGCAGGAACATAGCAATACTAAAGCCCCTTTTTTTTCTTAATATAGAAAAGGGGCTTTTATCATTGATAATTTTAAGGTTTATATATGACAAAAGAAGACAAAGATGAATGGTTTTATTGCGTTGTAGAAAATACCGGCTCATCCTCAGATAACTTAGTGGGATATGAGAACAATGAAATAAAGACTAAATTCATACCTGTATTTAAAACAAAAGAAGAAGCGCAACAGTGTTTTCTTCTGATGCCAAAGGATGCAATAAATTTAAAATATGAGATTCAAGCTATTATAAAAGAAGATCTTTTCATTCAAACTGAAAAAACAGGATATAAAATTTTTTTAATGGATGATAAAGGGAAAATAATTAAAGAACTGGAGAAATAAATTGGGTCTAAAACTTGCTATAGGCGGTAAAGGTGGAGTGGGTAAAACAACTGTTACATCACTTCTTGCAAGATGTATTGCTTTTCAAAATAAAGACAAAAAGGTTATTGCAGTTGATGCTGATCCTGTTACCAATCTTGCAGCGGGTCTAGGCATGGATGAAAGCAAACCTATCGTGCCTGTTTCAGAGCTTAAAGATCTTATTTTTGAGCGTACTGGAGCAGAACCCGGGACAATGGGTGGTTTTTTCACATTAAACCCCAAAGTTGACGATATTCCAGATAGATTTTCCCAGGAAAAAGACGGGGTCAAACTCTTAGTAATGGGAACAGTACAAACAGGTGGGTCTGGCTGTATCTGCCCTGAAAGTACAATGTTAAAAGCTCTTATGAACCATCTGGTGCTTGTCAGAGATGAAGTGGTTGTCATGGACATGGAAGCAGGTATTGAGCACCTTGGGCGAGGTACTTCAGGATCAATGGATGGTCTGATAATCGTTGTAAACCCCGGGAAAAGAAGCAGGGTTGCAGCTGAAAAAATAAAAAAACTTGGTACTGATATTGGCATCAAAGATATTTATGTTTTGGGAAATAGAATACAATCTGACCAGGATAAGGACCTGATAAAAGAATCCATGAAAGATTTTAAAATTTTAGGTTTTATACCTGAGTATGAAGAAATTGCCAATGCCGATAGAAAAGGGGTACGCCCCTTTGATGATGCTTCAAGTATACCTGAAGAATTTAAAGCAATAGTTGATAAACTTCTATCTTAAAAAATCTTTGATTTTTCTATACCCTGCCGATATTGAAAATAATGTTCAAGGATCTTGCCATGATCAAAAACAATATTGGCAGGGAGGTTGCCTTTAGTAAATATCATGGCATTCTTTGCATCATCGTCTGCTCTCAAAATACCGTTCCCTTTTGCAATAAATACAATAGACGTTGTGTGAAAACGTGGGTCTCTCAAAGGATCTGAATAGGCATGAAATTGTTCCATTAATTTCACATCTAAGCTTGTCTCTTCTTTTGCTTCTCGTATGGCAGCAGATTCCAGAGATTCTCCATAATCGACAAATCCTCCTGGTATTGCCCAGCCATGTGGCTGATTTTTTCTTTCAATCAAAACAATTGAATTATCAATTTCAATTATAATATCAACAGTCAAAAATGGATTTCTCGGGTTTTCAATCATTTTAATTTCCTATTTGCTATCTTTTCAAATTCTCTGTCATATTCTTTAATCATAATCTGCCATGAATATTTTCCCATAAATAAAGATAAGTTTTTTCTTAAATCAGCATAAGAATGATAATCTAAAAGCATATTTTCAAGTTTTAAAATCAAATCCTGTTTGCTCGAATATAATATCCTATTTAAATATTTACCAGGCATTATTTCAGGATATGATAACCTGTCTGGTAAAAGTGGGACACACCCCATTTTTACAGCTTCTACAACGGCAATTCCAAAATTTTCCTGGATTGCAGTACTGACAACGATTGACCCCTTTTTTAATAATGAGATATATTGTTCTTTAGACTTCACATATTTAAAAGATATTATCTCATTGGAAAATTCTTTTTTTGCATTTTCAAAAATTTCATAGGGCATTTCTTCATATCTTTCTCCAAGTAAAGCAAGCCTGAAAGAAATATTTTTTGCCTTAATCAATCTCAATACGCTGAAAAAAATATTGGGTTGTTTATCCCATTCCCATCTATGATTCCAGATAATAAGAGGTGGCTCATCCTTTTGTTCAGGTCGGTCATGTTTGATATCTGACTCTGAAAACCTGCATCCCGGGTATAATACTCGGGATTTTTTTACTATTTCATCTTTTACCCATCCGGGTTTAAAATCAGGCATGAGTGCGATCAATAAATCAAGTTTTGAGATAAATTGATCAAAATGCAATTTTGAATTAAAAAATACTTTTGTTGCTGCAAGAGCTGAACTCATATTAATATATCCAAATTGCAAATCCACTTTCTGTTCAGGGGATAAAGGGTATGTGAGCTGATTTTCATGGAAATATAAAATAACAGGGATTGGTTTAATAGATGATATTGAGATAAAGTCAGCAAGATTCATCATATCACTTGCAAATATTAAGTCATATTTATCAATATTTTTAATATGCTTTGCAAAATATAAGCCTGCTCCACGCATCCTCCATTTCCAATTACCAGCAGGCAAGGGTACAATATCAATATCATGGGTTGAATATTCTTTCATGCCAATGGCAAAATCCCTATGGGAACCACCAAAAAAAGATTCTAAAAACAATATTTTCAATATAAATTTTCCTGATAATATAAAATTTTATGGATAGATATCACAGATATGTTCTTGCACCTCCGTAATGTCTTTTATAATAAGCAGAGTAAAGGGATTCATAACATACAGTTTTGCCTCTGCCAGGCGCGTGGATAAATTGAGAGTTGCCAGTATAAATTCCCACATGGGATATAGTTTTACCCCGGGTTTTAAAAAAAACAAGATCACCTTTTTTTAGATTTTTTTTCAATACAAATTTACCTGTTTTATATTGTTGAATTGATGTTCTTGGGAGCATTATGCCTGATTTTCTATAAACAGAAAAAGTAAGCCCACTACAATCAAAGCCGGTTGCAGGGTCTTCACCGCCCCACCTATAGGCAACTCCGATATAACTTGCTGCCTCAGAAATAAGCCTGTGCCTTATTTCTGAAGGTTTAGAATCCTCATTCACATATTGCTCCGGCATAACCAGAAAGTAAGTATCAATAATGTTTTTATATCTTAATTGTTCTGCTCTTTTACGGGCACTTTCTTTAGAAGAGAAATTCCCAAACCTTACCTTGAAAAAATCATCTTTATCCTTAAAGCAAAATGCCTCAACATATTGATTTAATTTAATACTGAAAGATTCTGCATTGGTAAAACTATGAAAGGCACCAACTTGTATTGAATATTTTATAAATTTGGTCCCAGCAAATTTTTTATGAGGTGTTATTCTATTATCATAGGTTTTATGCTTTTTATGCTTGATTGATGGAAGTCGAAAAGTAATAGTTGTCCCGCAGGAAAATAAAAAAACAAGGCAGGATATGATTCCTATAAACTTTAACAATCTTATCATGGTTAGTATTATAACTGAATGATTTTGAAAAACAAGGGTTTAAAGGATTTGCTTATGACATGCTTTCTCAAGTGTTTTTTTCACAATAAAGGACAAAGTAGATAATTCATAGGGCTTTCTTATATATTCCATAACTCCTATTTCTTTAGCTTTTTCTTCATCTATGGCTTCACTATATCCTGTACATAAAATAACAGGTAAATCAGGCTTTATTTTCAATACCTTGCGGGTAAGTTTTTTACCTGTCATACCAGGCATTGCCATATCAGTAATCATTAAATCAATTTTGACCTGACCGACCTTAAAATATCCAAGAGCATCCTTACCTGACATGGCTGTTATAACTGAATACCCGGCATTGGTCAGCATCCTCTGACCAAGATTGACAATCTCTTGTTCATCATCAACAAAAAGGATATTACCCTTACCTTTTGCAATTTTTTTGGTATTAACAGGTTTTTCTTCTTCTCCACTATTACAGACTAAAGCCGGAAAATAAATAAAAAATGAAGATCCCTTTAAAGGTTCACTTTCAACATCAATAAATCCATTATGTGATCTTACAATCCCTATGGTTGTAGCAAGTCCAAACCCTGTACCCTTACCCTGCTCTTTAGTTGTAAAATATGGATCAAATATTCTTTCCTGTGTTTCAGAGTCCATTCCATGACCAGTATCGGAAATTGTCAGCCTTATATAATCACCTGGTTCAACATTATTAAATCTATCAATAAACTCAGAATTAAGACTTATATTCTCCAAATGAATTTCCAATACTCCGGTATCAAAATTTTCCATAGCATGTACGGCATTGGTGCATAAATTCAATATAATTTGATGGATTTGCGTAGGGTCAGCATTAATTTTTTGTAAATTATCATCAATCTTGTCAACAATTTTTATATTTTTCGGAAAAGTTGATCTTATCAGTTTTAATGCTTCTTTGACAATAGTGCCTACATTAATAGGTTTAACCTTAACAGACTGCGCTTTTCTAGTTGCTGTTAAAATCTGGGCTACCAGGTCCTTTGCACGGTTCCCTGACTCAAAAATTAATTCAAAAGCATCTTTAATTTCTTTTTTATTATCCAGATCAAGAAGAGCTAATTCTGCACTCCCAAGAATTGATGTCAGGATATTATTAAAATCATGGGTGATACCTCCTGCAAGAGTACCTATGGCTTCCATTTTTTGAGCCTGGCGCAGTTCATCTTCAATCCTTTTTTGTTTTTCAATATCTCTTATAAAGGCAAGGCTTGCAGGTCTGCCTTCCCATTCAACAGCAACTGATTTAATTTCAACCCATACAATGGTTTTATCATTTCTTACAGCCCTTATGCGATAATGTTCATCCCTTTGCTGTAAAAGTATATTATTCTCGTGGTTTATCATTACATCGTCAACATCATCAGGATGAACATAATCAAAAAAATTCTCTGCAGCCAGACTCTTGTCGTCAATTCGCAACAAAGCAAGCATTTCTTTATTAACAAACCTGACTTTATCATCCTGCACTACAACGATGCCGTCCCCGCCATTCTCTACAAGGAGCCGGTATTTTCTTTCGCTTCGAACAAGGTTATTGTATTTTTCTAAAAGTATCTCGTAGTTCGAAATATTTTCAGATTCATTAATGTTCTTCTTTGACGAATCCTTCATTTGAAGCTCAGACCTTATATGTTGAACAATTTGTAAAAAACATGAAAATTAATACGAAATTTAATCGTGAAAACTTAATAAAACAATAACACAATTTCAAATTAAATTAAAATTATTTCTCAAAAAATATTGCACACTCAATAGTTTTAATTGTATGTTTACATTTCATAGGTAAAAAGAACTTATATGGGAAGCTATTTTGGAAATATTTGAAAATAATGAAATTAAAATTACTACTTGCAAAAAAGGCTATAACAGGTACACAAAAATAAGTTATCCTGTAAAATATGGTATTTATTCAGAAATTGAAACAAAAGATCATATATTCCAATTTAATTTAAATAACGAAATTGTAAGGGCAAAAGGAAAAGGGGACTCATGGCTCAATCCTTCGGAGTGGCTGAAAAGAACAATTGGCAACGATTGGATATATTATTCCACTGGTGGATACTCAGGTGTCTTTGAAGCAATTGGCGAATATTATCTGCCAAATTTTCCATACCTTACAAACTCGCTGATTGGAGGAAAGCCTTTTAAGGAGCCCATGATCAATGAAATAATTTCTAAATGGTCAAATATTATCAATGAAGTATCAATTAAAAAAAAACTTCCAGCAAGGTTTAAATATTTTATTAATAAAATACTTTTAAATTCAAATAAACAACTCTCCCTTAAAGCTGATACTCTAATAAAAATATTAAAACGAAGGATCAGTGTACTTCCACCTGATGCCCGCCATGTTGATTATGATGTGATTCCTGTCAATATTTCCCATGGCTGCCTTTATAATTGCAAATTCTGCAGAGTTAAAACAGACGAATCTTTTTCATTGCTTGGTATGGACCAAATTTCACATCAGATTAAAAAATTAAAAGCATTGTATGCTGATGATATTACAAATTATAACTCAATTTTTTTAGGTGAACATGACAGCCTGAATTCTCCTTCTGATCTTATCATGTTCGCAGCAAAACAAGCTTATTTACAATTTAATTTTAAACATTCATTCATGGGAAAGGCTAATCTCTTCTTGTTTGGGAGTGTTGACGCACTTTTAAATAAAAAAAAAACAGACTTTGACAAATTTGCCACCCTGCCATTTAAAATTTATATTAATATAGGTTTAGAATCTGCTGACCAGGAGACTTTAGATATCCTTGGAAAACCTCTCACCACAAAAAAAATAATAGCAGCATACAAATTAATCAGAGATATAAATATTCAATATGAAAATATTGAAATCTCATCAAATTTTATTATTGATGACAATCTTCCAAAAAACCATTATGTTTCCATACTTAACCTTTTACAAAAGGAATGCACAATATTTAAAAATAAAGGAGATATTTACCTGTCTCCTTTAAGAATTAATAAACCGTCAAGACAGGAGCTGTTCAAGTTCAATGAATTAAAAATCAAAAGCCCTGCCCCAACATTTCTTTATATTATTCAAAGATTGTAATCTTGATTTTCATTAATTTTAGTGTTAGCTATTTTATCCATGAAAACTATAAAAAAAGTCTCGATCCATGGAGGACACAGTAAAGAATTTTGTCTCCATGCTAAAGATCTATTAGAAGATATCATTAAGAAATATATTCAAAAAGGCTATTATTGGGTTGGAATAACTGAACATGCCCCGCCTTTAAATGATGCATTCAGGTACCCTGATGAAAAGGCTGCCAATATATCGGCTGATCAATTAAATGACCAGTTCAATAATTATATTCTTAAACTCAATAAACTGAAAAAGATCTATGCTGAAAAAATCAAAATTTATATTGGCTTTGAAACAGAAGCCTATGAAGGATATATAGATTATACAAAAAAACTTATTAAAATTCATAGACCAGACTATATTGTAGGATCCATACATCATATTAACAATATCTGCTTTGATTTCTCGAAAACTCTATATAAAAAAGCAATTAAGTCTTGTGGAGATATTGATTCAATGTATGGAAAATATTTTGACAAACAATATGAATTAATTAGAGAACTTAAACCCTCTGTGCTTGGACATTTCGATTTGATAAGAATTTTTGACCCTGAATATAAAAAAAGAATAAAACAAAAATTTATTTTTAGCAAAATCATAAAAAATTTAAAAGAATGCAGGGACAATGATATTATTCTTGATTTTAATACCCGAGCCTTAAAAAAGAACGCACCAGAACCATATATTTCCGGCATAATTCTTGAGCAAGCAAAAGAGATTGGTGTAAAAGTGGTACCAGGCGACGATTCCCACGGTATAAACGATATTGATACTGATATTAATACAGGGATAAAAATACTTTTTGACCAGGGATTTAATACAAACTGGGATAGACCAAGGATATATCATTAATAAATAACGGACCTGTTACCATAGTGCTTGATACAGAAACCTTAACAATAAAAAATTAATTATGAAACTTGATAATATTTCCATCATCTTAGTTGAGCCCCAGGGTCCTATCAATATTGGCGCCTGCTGCCGAGTCATGAAAAATTTCGGATTTAAAGATTTAAGACTTGTCAATCCATGCCAGGGATATAAATCAAAAGACGGGCGAAAAATGGCATTAAATGCCATGGACATACTTAAATCGGCAAAACTCTATAAAACCTTAAACTCAGCCTTAGAAGACTGTAATATTGCCTTTGGGACAACAAGACGTCGCGGGAAATACAGGAGTGATTTTATTACACCTGATATCACAGCAAAAAAAATTCAAGCCTATGATGATCTTACTAAAATTGCTCTTGTTTTTGGAAGAGAGGATTCAGGGCTTACAACAAATGAACTTAAAAAATGCCAGAAATTTGTAACTATCCCCACAGATGATGCTTTTGCATCCATGAATCTTTCCCATGCAATCACAATATTATTATATGAAATCAATGGCAAGATTATCAACAAAAATAATATATCAGGATCAGGCTCGTCACAAGAAAAAGAACTTGCCACTGGCAAAGAACTTGAACAAATGTATTCTCATATGCGAAAGGGTCTAATTAAAATTGAATATCTTGATCCAAATAACCCGGATCACCTGTTAAAAAGTTATAGAAAAATATTTGGGAATGCCGAGCTTACAAGCCGGGATGTACGAATAATCAGAGGTCTGATAAGTAAAATCGAATGGATAGAATCTAAAACCAGGTAGCCTTTCAGCTATTATGGTAAATAGCCTTATAATAAGAAAACCATTGATCTTAACAAAAGCATCCTATATCATTGTTAATAAAGATATGAATTAATATATTTTCTTCTTAAAAATTTAAATTAATGATTATGTATAATAATAGTATCCAGAAAAAATTTTTAAAAAATATGGTTCTCATTGCGATAACGTCCATATCCCTCTGGAGTTTTTTATGGATTCAAAATGAATATTCTTATTTTAAAAAGACATCCAGAAAATTATGCCACGAATATATTAAGTCTCAAAAGCTACTCATCAAATCAGCTGTATATGATCGTGTAAAATTAATACAGCATAGAAGGTCACAGGAAGAAGAAGTATTAAAATCACAGCTCAAAAACAGAATTGATACTGCTTATAATATAGCTTTCAATATCTACCAGAATAATATTGGCAAACCCAGGGAACAAATAGGGAGAATAATTAAAAAAACTCTGCGTTCCATCAGATTTGATAATGGAAAAGGCTGTTATTTTGCAGGATCAATGGACGGCATTGCAATCTTATATCCAACACACCCTGAATTAGAAGGGACTAACATGATTAACCTGAAAGATTCATACGGTAATTTCGTTATTCAGGACAAAATCAAAATCATTAAAGAATCCAGCCAGGGTTTTGTCACACATTATTGGCCCAAGCCTGGAGGTAACCCTGAAAAGCCCTCCCCTAAAATCTCCTTTATCAAATATTTCAAACCCCTTAAATGGTACCTTGCTACTGATACATATCTTGACAAAGCTAAGAATCAAATTCAGAGAAAACTAGTTGAACGCCTTGCTGAACATAGATTCGGAATCAACGGATATTTCTTTGGAACCACTTATAATGGAGATCCACTCTTCTACAATGGCAAGGTCACTTTAGGTCAAGGTAATATCTGGGAGCTAACAGACCCTGACGGAATTAAAATTATTCAAGAGCAGAGAAAAGCTGTAAACAACAAAGGAGGAGGCTTTGTTAAATATTCCTGGCCCAAACTCAACTCATCAACTCCATTACCCAAGATATCTTTTATTTTAGGTGTACCTGAATGGGATTGGATGATTGGTGCAGGTTTTTACACAGACGATATTGATAAAATAATTGCTGCAAAAAGAACTATGATGGAATCCCACTTAAAAAAACAAATAATCAGGAGTGTTCTAACCCTTGCATTATTAATATTATTGATATTGTTATGGTCAAAGAATATAACAAAACAAATTCAAAATGAAGTTGATGTATTCTCATCTTGTTTAAAAAAAGCAAATACTGATTCTATTATAATTAATATTGATCAAATAAAGCTGGAAGAATTTAAAAAAATAGCATTTTTAACTAATGAAATGCTTAAATATATGATTCGTGCTGAAGAAGCAATGCAGGAAAGTGAAGAAAAATTTCGCAGAATGTATGAATCCACTCAGATCGGAATAGCAATTGTATCCCTGGATTTTAAAATTTTACAGGCAAATAAAGCATATTGCAATATGTTGGGCTATTCAGAAAATGAGCTTACAGGTAAAACAATTCAAGATATCACCTGCAAAGACGATCTGCCTGAAAACATTGACCAGCAGAAACAACTTGGCCAGGGGAAAATTGCTACGTTCCAGATGGAAAAACGCTTTATCCACAAAAACGGGAACACCATCCATGGCATATTAAGCGCAAGCCTTATTAAAAATCAAAATAATAAGCCTCTTTATTTCCTTGGAAGTGTGGTGGATATCACCGATAAAATCAAAGCTGAAACAACAAAAAATGATCTTGAAAACAAACTGCAACATGCACAGAAAATGGAGGCAATAGGATCCCTTGCAGGGGGTATAGCCCATGATTTTAATAATATACTATTTTCAATTATAGGATTTACCGAATTAACACTGGAAAATCTTTCAGAACAGAGCATGGAAAAAAACAACCTTAATCAGGTCCTCATAGCTGCAAACCGTGCAAAAGAGATGGTGCAGCATATTCTTGCTTTCAGCCGAAAAACAGATTCTGTAAAACAGGCGGTAAAAAT
The DNA here is from genome assembly GCA_964612755.1 of uncultured Desulfobacterales bacterium. Classification (GTDB taxonomy): domain Bacteria; phylum Desulfobacterota; class Desulfobacteria; order Desulfobacterales; family Desulfobacteraceae; genus JAIOSM01. Next base: position 27,189 of record CAZTEM010000001.1, read on the forward strand.
CCAATCGATTTTAAAAGAGGTATTAAAATTATTAAAGTCTTCCATACCATCGACAATTGAAATTAAAAAAAATATTGATGACAAATGCGGATATGTTATTGCAGATCCTGTACAGATTCATCAGGTGATTATGAACCTTGCAACCAATGCTTTTCATGCAATGAAGGACAATGGCGGCATAATGGAATTTATCATTAACCAGGAAAATATCACTATTGATGATTTAGCCATGCATCCCAATCTTGAGCCAGGAAACTATATCGCCATAATTGTAAAAGATACAGGCAAAGGTATTAATGATGAAATTATTGATAAAATTTTCAACCCCTATTTTACAACAAAAAGAACTGGTGAAGGCACTGGTATGGGACTTTCGGTTGTCCATGGAATAGTCCTGGATCATGGAGGTGATATTCTTGTTAAATCAGAGCCTGGTAAGGGAAGCACTTTTAAAATAATTCTACCCATTGCTGAAAAAATAAAAGAGATTAAACATGATATTAAACCATCTAAAAACGATATAGAAGGCACTGAAAATATTTTAATTATCGATGATGAAAAACAAATTGTTGATATGACAAGCCAGTTATTACAACGTCTTGGATATAATGTCACACCATACACAGACAGCGTAAAAGCCTTGGAAACTTTTAAAAAAGACCCTGATCAATTTGATGTAATTATTACAGATGTAACCATGCCAAAACTGACAGGCATTGAACTTGCGGCAGAGCTCTTCAAAATCAAGCCGGATGTAAAAATTATTCTTTGTTCAGGGTATAGTGATTTAATCGATAAAGAAACTGCTTTAGCAACGGGTATCAAAATATATATGACAAAACCTGTAACTCAAAAAGACATTGCAAAAAATATCAGAAAAATTCTACAACAGGAGCAAGAATAAGGATGACACATATTTTAATTATAGATGATGATGAACAAATTTTGACCATGCTTTCCCAGGTACTTGCAAAGGAAGGCTATGAAATCACTACTGCAATAGATGGAAGGCAGGGAATAGAACTTTATAAAGAAATCCGTGCTGATCTGGTTATCACCGATATAGTTATGCCGGATATGGAAGGTTTAGAAGCAATACGAAAACTTCGCAAAGAAAATAATGATATTAAAATCATTGCTCTCTCCGGGGGCGGATTTGTTGATCCTGACGAATATTTAAAAATTGCAAAACAATTTGGAGCAAAATATGCCTTTGCAAAACCTGTTGACCTTAAAAAATTAAAAACAACAATAAAAGAATTACTTAAGTCAGATCATAATTAAACAGACTCTTTTGTCATAAGGCTAAATAAAAATATAATAAAACCAACCATGCCTAAGCAGGCACCAACAATAAATGCCGGTTGTGAACCAAATCCAGTCCAGATTGCCCCCATAAGAACCGAGGCTGGGAAAAGTGAAATACCAATTATAGTATTTAATATACCATAGGCTGTTGCCCTGTTTTCTTCTTCGACTATATCTGCCACATAGGCTCTGAAAATTCCATTAGATAATCCATAAAAAATACCATAGGCTGCAAAAAGAGCCCAGATCATCCATGGTTCATCGGCAAAAGCAAAAAGAATATATATGATTGAATAATAAATAAAAGAAATTATAATAATGGGTTTTCTACCAATTTTATCTGAAATAGAACCGAAAATTGGTGAGGATATGGAACAGATAATATTGTATACCATCCATAAAACAGGGATGAGGAATATGGCAATACCAACTTCTTGCGCCTTGACAATGAGAAAAGCATTGGATGAATTGCCCAGTGTAAAAAAAGCATTGGCAAGAAGGAAAAGAATAAAAGGTTTACCAAGCATAGCTGTTTTCTTTTGTTTATCCAGAGTCTTTGGAATAATACTTGTTTCTTTTGTAAATTTAATAAAAACAAGAGCTATCAACCCTGGTATAACAGAAATAAGAAACATGGTTTTTAAAGCAGATAATTCAGGCATGGTATCTTTTAAAAGATAAAGTATAAGCATGGCTAACAAAGGACCGCCAATAGCTCCTATTCTATCCATTGCTCTATGAAAGCCAAAAGCCTTGCCTTGAATGGATTGATCTATGGATGTAGATATTAACGCATCCCTTGAGGGTGTTCTTATTGCCTTACCTATTCTATCGGAAAACCGGATTGTAAGTACAATTGTCCAATGACTGGCAAAATAGAAAAAAGGTCTTGATATAGCTGAAAGACCATACCCCCATATAATAAAAATTTTTCTCTTTTTAAGCTTGTCTGATAAACGTCCAAAAAAGGCTCTAAACAGCGATGCTGTGGATTCTGCAACCCCTTCTATTAATCCCAGAGTAGCAGGAGAAGCTCCTATAAGGGTAAGAAAAACAGGAATAAGAGGATAAACCATTTGACTTGATAAATCTGTAAAAAGAGATACCATACCCAGAGAAAGAACATTCTTACCAAGCTTAGGTCGTGTTTGTTCAGAGTCCAATATTTTTTTTGACGGTTCTTTATTTAATTTTGACATAATTTCTTCCTATATTATCAATGATCGATATCGATTATCGATATAATATAAATAATATTTTTTGTCAAGAAGACTTTGCATTTTTGTTAGCACCATGATAAATATTCTAGTTTCTTTGTGTTACAATTGTATAATAAATTTAAAATAAACAGCTTAGGGAATACATGGAAGCAGCAATATCAAATATAGATTCTGAACTTGCCAATAATATTAAAATCAGACGAACCTTTGCCATAATCAGTCACCCCGATGCCGGCAAAACCACCCTTACGGAAAAACTTCTTTTATTTGGTGGAGTTATACAACAGGCAGGTGCTGTCAAATCAAGAAAAACAACTAAAAAAGCAACCAGTGATTTTTTATCTATTGAACAAAAAAGAGGCATAAGTGTTTCCTCTTCTGTAATGAAATTTCATTATAAGGATTATGAGATAAACCTGCTTGACACTCCTGGTCACCAGGACTTTTCAGAAGATACTTACCGAGTTTTAACTGCTGTTGACTGTGCAATAATGATAATAGATAATGCCAAAGGAGTTGAGCCCCAGACTCAAAAACTCATGGAGATCTGCAGAATGAGAAATACTCCCATTATTACTTTTATTAATAAACTTGACAGAGAAGGTTTAGAACCTCTTGAAATATTTGCTGATATTGAAGACAAACTCCAGATAGAATGCACACCTTTTACATGGCCAATTGGAATGGGTAAAAATTTTAAAGGCGTTTATAATTTCAAATCCAGCAAATTAGGTCTTTTTGCCCCGGGATATACCCCAAACAATGACAATGGAATTATTATCAACGACCTTTTGGATAATCGGCTTGACAATACAATTGGCGAATCAGGGGCAAATGCATTAAGAGATGATGTGGAATTAATTGAAGGCGCAGCAGACCCTTTTGAACTTGAATTATTCCTTAACGGTACCCAGACACCTGTTTTTTTTGGCAGTGCCATTAATAATTTTGGTGTAAGAGAAATGCTTGACTCCTTTGTAAAAATTGCTCCACCACCAGGAAAAAGAAAAGCTGAATCAAGAGAGGTTGATCCCCATGAAAAACATTTTTCAGGATTCACCTTTAAAATTCAAGCTAATATGGACCCTGAACACCGTGACAGAATCGCATTTTTCAGGATATGTTCAGGCAAATTTACCAAGGGCATGAAAGTAAAACACCACAGGATTGGAAAAGAAATCAAAATCGCCAATGCAACAATATTTTTTGCAAGGGAAAGAAGCAATATAGAAGAAGCCTTCCCAGGTGATATTATTGGCATACATAACCATGGGACAATCAAGATTGGAGATACCTTTACTGAAAAAGAGCCTTTAAAATTTCTAGGCATCCCAAATTTTGCTCCAGAACGATTCCAAAGGGTTCTTTTAAAAGACCCCATGAAGGCAAAGGCTTTGCAAAAAGGATTGACTCAATTATCAGAAGAAGGCACAATCCAGGTATTCAGACCATTGATCAATAATGATTATATTCTTGGAGCTGTCGGAACTTTGCAATTTGATGTTACCGTTGAAAGGTTAAAAGCTGAATATAATGTAAATGCCGGATATGAACCAGTTGATTTGTCTGTTGCAAGATGGATTACTTGTGAAGATGAAAATATGTTAAAGAAATTTAAAAACTCTAATGAGTCAAACCTTGCAATGGATTCCGAAGGATGGCTTACTTTTTTAACAACAAGTGAATTCCAGCTTGGATTTACATTGGATGAATGGCCGGACATAAAATTCCATAAATCAAGAGAACATAATTAACAAAACCGAGGAAAATAATAGAATAACAATGGAAAACAATAGAATTTTTAATTTTAATGCAGGACCTGCAGCCTTGCCCCTCCCGGTATTAAAAGAAATACAATCATGTTTTTTAAATTTTAATAATACGGGAATGTCTATCATAGAAACAAGTCATAGATCCAAAAGCTTTGATATTGTCATTAATTCTGCAAAAAAAAGCCTGGAAAAATTATTAAAGATCAATTCGTTTCAAAAAAATAAAACAAAAAGCAAATTTCATATACTTTTTATCCAGGGTGGTGCAAGCTTTCAATTTCCCATGATTCCCATGAATTTTCTGAGTAAAGATAATAAAGCTGATTATATTAACACCGGAGTATGGTCATCAAAAGCCATTGCCCAGGTAAATATCCAGGGTAAAAAATGTAATATCCCTGCATCATCAGAAAACAAAAAATTTTCTTATATCCCTGAAAACATTAAATTTTCAGACGACCCTGCATATATTCATTTAACCTCCAATAACACAATTTACGGAACCCAGTTTAAATCATTTCCAGACACCAAAGGTATTCCTCTTATTGCAGATATGAGTTCAGATATATTAAGCCGCCCCCTGGATATGGAAAAATTTGACCTGATTTATGCAGGTGCCCAGAAAAATCTTGGACTTGCAGGAGTCTGCCTTGTCATAATAAAAGATACAATGCTGCAAAAATGCAATGATAAGCTTCCAACTATGCTGAAATATTCGACCTATGCTGAAAAAAATTCAATGTTTAATACTCCGCCCTGCTTTGGAATCTATACCATCAGCCTTGTTTTAAAATGGATTGAAAAAGAAATGGGCACTCTTGAAAAAATGGAACAATATAATATCAAAAAAGCAGAGTTATTATATGATTTCATTGACTCAACAAATTTTTATAAAGGGACTGCTGAAAAACAAAGCAGATCTCTTATGAATATTACTTTTAATCTGCCAAGCACAGAACTTGAAAAAAAATTCCTGGCCAAGGCTCTTAAAAATGGTCTCGGAGGTCTGAAAGGTCACAGAGATGCAGGAGGGTTACGAGTATCAACATATAATGCTTCAACAATCAAAGGGATAAAAGCACTTATTAAATTTATGGACAGGTTTCAAAAGGATAATAATCAATAGATGTCAGAAAATTACAGAGAAATACCATACAATTATACATCTGCAGAAGATAATCAGGTTATTGAACATCTTTTTGGTCCAAAAATGGTTCAGGTCATTGAAATACTACGCCCCAAAAGGGCAACAGGACGCTCGGCAAGGTTGCTTAATAGATTTATGGGAGATATGTTCATAATTGAGCGGAATCCTTTTATCTTTCAAAAACTTGCAGACAACCCCATTGAAAAAATACAATTTTTCCTGGCCTTTGAAAAGGACTTAAATATAATCCAAAGCAATTCCGGTGATAAAGATGTTGACTGGGTGATAAAAGAATGCAGAATTTATCTTAAAAAACTACGAAAAAGAATCAAGGCAACATCATCTTTTCAAAAGCTTATCAATAAAGAACTTGGACCAATTATTGAAAAAAACAACATATATTTTGATCCCTTTAATATTACTTCCCATATTACAGATGCAACAGATTGGAGACTCTTTACTCCTGCTGCTATTGTAAGGCCATATAAGGAAAAACAGGTTTCACCACTTATTGCAGCCATTTCAAAACTTGGGCTCAAGCTTATACCAAGGGGTGGGGGGACAGGTCTTACAGGTGGTGCAATCCCCATGTCCCGGCATTGTATAATGGTTAATACTGAAAAACTCAATAAGATCCGGGGTATTTCCTATAAAACATGTGAAAATTCAAAAAAGCAATTTGCTGTAATTGAAGTTGAGGCAGGGGTTATAACCGAAGATGCCATTAAATATGCTAAAGCAAAAAACCTTGTTTTTGCAACAGACCCCACAAGTGCATGGGCATCAACCATTGGTGGAAATATTGCTGAAAATGCAGGAGGCAAGACTGCGGTTCTCTGGGGTACAGCAATAGACAATATATATTCCTATAGAATAACAATGCCTGACAGCAGTGTATTGAACATCAAAAGGAAAAACCATCCTCTAAGAAAAATATTAGCGGATGACATGGTTTGTTTTACAATAACAGACAAATCAGACAAGTTTATAAAAGAAATAAATATACCTGGCAATGAGATTAGGAAAAACGGTCTTGGGAAAGATGTAACCAATAAATGGCTGAAAGGGCTTCCCGGAATACAAAAAGAAGGCTGTGACGGGATTATAACCTCAGCAAGATTTATTCTGCATCCTGAATATAATTTAAAGAAAACCTTTTGTATTGAATTTTTCGGCAATGATATGGCAGAAGCAGGAAAAGTTATAACTGAAATATCCTATGCCTTTAAAACAGAAAAAAAAGAACCCGCTTTAATTGCATTGGAACATTTTGATGAAGAATATATCAAAGCAATAAACTATAAAGCAAAAGGAGCCGGCACAGGGAACCTCAAGGCTGTACTATTGGTGGATATGGTCGCCGATCATATTGAGGCGCTTGACCAGGGCACACAAAAACTTGAATATATTCTTGTACCCTACGAAAAGACACAGATTACAACGGCAAAAGATAAAAAGGAAGCTCAAAGATTCTGGAGTGACAGGAAACGTCTTGGGGCAATAGCAGCGCACACAAATGCTTTTAAATTAAATGAGGATATTGTTATCCCCATTGATGCCCTTGCTGATTTTTCCAATTATATTGACAAATATAATCTTGAAGAAAAAAGATATAATTTAAAAAATATTATTCAAAATATAGCTGCATATTTAGAAGCTGCTGTACCCAAGGAAGATATTGCATGGTTTGACGCCAAAGTCACATTATCCATTGACATAGCAGCAAAAGAACTCAATAAAATTGAAGCTGCAAAAAGAGCCACCATAGAGGATGAGACCCATACGAATTCATTCCTAAAAGAATTACTGAAAATAATGCGCGGGTATAATCTCATTACCCGGAATATTAAAAGAATATATGATGAGACCAAGGCAAGACTAATTATCATTGCAACCCATATGCACGCAGGAGATGGTAACATCCATGTAAACATTCCTCTTATGTCCAATGATAGACAAATGATGCAAAGAGCATCTCTTACTGCAGACAATATCATGAAAAAAGCTCTGGAATTCGGAGGTTCTGTCTCAGGAGAGCATGGAATCGGTATTACTAAAATACAGCATCTTTCAGAACAGAGATTAAAAGAATTATCAGATTATAGGAATGAAGTTGACCCAACAGGAATGATGAATCCAAATAAGCTTAAAAAGACATCACTTCTTAATACAGTATACACCCCATCATTCAATATCCTGGAATTTGAAGCTAATATCTTAAAATATGGTGAGTTGGAATCCCTTGCAACAAGGATTGAAAATTGTGTAAAATGTGGTAGATGCAAAACTGTCTGCCCTACTTTTTATCCCAAGAAAAACCTTTTTTTCCATCCCAGAAATAAAAACATGGGCATTACTTACTTAATTGAAGCTTTATTGTATATTACCCAGAGAAGGCATTCCACAAAGCTTCATATTCTAAAATATCTTGATGAAATTGCAGACCATTGTACAACCTGTCACAAATGTTTATCAAATTGCCCGGTTAATATTGATTTTGCTGAAATCACCATAGCAGCAAGAGAGATTCTAAAAGAAAACCATTTTAAGAGGACTCCTTTATTAACAGATCTATCACTTTATTATCTGTCTTCCACCAATAGATTATTAAATTCGATCTTAAGATTTACTCTTATTAATATTGGCAGTAAAATCCAGAGGATTGGATCTAAACTGATCTCTTTTGTGCCTGATATCAAATCTTTTAAAAAAAAGAGACCTTTTTTATTGCTGAATGCTCCTGGACCTAAGATGCCTTTAACAACCCTATACTCAATATTAAGAGAATGCGAAGGCGACCAGGCAATCCTTCTTGAACCTGAAAAAGATGCAGAGCATACTGTTTTTTATTTTCCAGGGTGTGGAAGTGAAAGATTATTCTCTGATATTGGAAAAGCATCGATTTACCTTCTTTTAAAAAATTCAGTAAGAGTTATTTTGCCGCCTCCGTTTCTATGCTGCGGATTTCCTGCCAAAACCAACGCAAAAAAAGATCAATTTAATCGTATTACTTTAAGCGATACAATAATCTTTTCCCAAATTAAAAGGATGTTTAATGATCTTGATTTTGATGCGTGTGTGATAAGCTGTGGAACCTGTAAAGAATCCCTTGAAGAACTTGGTCTTGGTTCAATTTTTAATTGTGGAATCCAAGATATAAATGAATTTATACTTAAAATAAATGACAAAATTTCAATCAAAGATGATTGTTTTTACCACGCGCCCTGCCATGATTCACTTTCCGGCAAAGGTGTTGATATTTTAACAAAAAATAATAATGTCAAAGTACAATCAATTCCGTACTGCTGTTCTGAAGCCGGCACCATGGCTATTTCAAGACCAGACATATCAGCTGCCATGCTGGAAAGAAAATCAAAAGTAATTAAATCTTTTGTAAAAGATATAAAAGCTGAAAACAAACTTTTAACCAACTGTCCTTCCTGTATCCAGGGACTCAGCAGAAATAAGGCATTTGGCATAACCCCCGTACACATTGCAGTTGAACTGGCAAGACAAACAGGGGGGATAAATTTTGAAATTGAGCTTTTAGATCTTATAAAAACCGCTCGAATCATTCAATTTTAATTTAAAACACAGATAATGAATATTATACTCTTACATGGGTCTGATTTTAAAGACAAAAATATGGTCATATTAAAGGATCATAGAAAAGATCATATAATCACTGTATTAAAGGCAAAAATCCATGATTCTCTTCTTTTTGGACTTATTAATGGCAAAATGGGTAAAGGAATAATTATAAACATTGATTCATCCAAAGTAGAGCTTAAAATAAATTTAGATAAGAATCCTCCGCCTGCCCTGCCCCTTACACTTGTTCTTGCACTTCCCCGGCCTAAAATGTTAAAAAGAATAATTGAATCATCTGTCGGGCTTGGAGTAAAAAAAATATACCTGATAAATTCATGGAGGGTTGAGAAAAGCTTTTGGCAAAGTCCTGTATTAAAAAAAGAGACCTTAGATGCCCTGTCTATTGCCGGATTAGAACAGGCAAAGGACACTATTATGCCACAAATATTTAAAAAAAAACTCTTTACACCTTTTGTCAAAAACGAATTGCCTGATATCGCGCAAAACTCCTCAATGTTTATTGCTCATCCAAAGACAGCTATCCCCTGTCCCTGTTCTGAAACATTATTAAATCAATCCATTTGCCTGGCAATTGGACCTGAAGGCGGATTTATAGATAAAGAAATAAAAACTCTTGAGCTCTTAGGTTTTAAAACAATAAATTTTGGCAGTAGAATCCTTCGCACTGAGACAGCAGTCCCTGTCCTTATTGCAAAATTATTTCCTGATTTTTTTTAATTTCTGATCATATTTTCTGCCAGGACAATTTTCTATTTGTTCAAAAAATTCTTATCAAATTTGTAATTTCTGACCTGGCTCAGGCACCATGGCATCAAAGCCATTTTCATTTAAGTGTCTTGCAAATTCAAGGGATTGTTCCTCTTCACCATGTACCACTGCAATTTTCTTTATATTCAAGTTGGATTCCTTTAAAAATCGAGTCATTTCACCCTGGTCTGCATGGGCGCTGAATCCATTCATTTTCTCAACCTTTGCCAGAAGAGGATAAGTTTTCCCTAATATTTTTATTTCAGGAGGCTTGCCTTTCCTGCCTGTTTTCTCATATTCATCACTCAGTTCAACAATTCTTCTTCCCAATGTATGCTGTGCCATAAATCCTACAACAAGAATCCTGTTCTTTGGATTATGAATTTTATAACGCAAATGATGAAGAATACGTCCTGCCTCACACATACCCGATGAAGAAATAAGGATATGAGGTTCTGTATTCTTCATAACCCGCATGGATTCTTCAACAGATTCCGTATATTTTATCTCTTTAAAGGCAAAGGGATTTTCTCCATGTTCAAGAAATTCTTTATGGGTTTGGGCATCATAGACTTCAGGATGTTCAGCATAAACTTTAGTCATCTTATTTCCCAAAGGGGAATCAACAAAAATCGGTATTCTTGGCACCTCGTTATTATTATAAAGTTCATGGAGGACATAAACCACATCCTGGGTCCTGCCAAAGGCAAATGAGGGTATTACAACAACGCCCTTATCTTCCACAGTCTCATTAATAACTGTTTTCATCCTTTCTTTCAAATTATCAATCAGCCCATGATGCCTTGCCCCATAAGTGCTCTCCATAATCATTAAATCTATATCTTTTGCATCCTCAGGAAACTTAAGATTAGGATCTTTGATAACAGGGCTGTTAAACCGTCCAATATCTCCTGTAAATAAAACATTATATTTTTTATTATTTTCCAAAACGCTTATCAATGCCATGGCAGACCCTAAAATATGTCCGGCTTCAAATAATGTTACACTCATCGCTTCACCAATAGTGACAGGCGTATTATAAGGATATCCATCAAAATATTCCAAAGCTTTCACAGTATCTTCATAATTATAAAGAGGCTCAATTGTTTCAAGACCATATTTAGCCATGGAGCTTTGTATAGTATCAATATTTAATTTGTGACGGTCTTTTTTAAGAAGTTTACTGATATTGCCCCGTTCATGATTAGTAAGACCACTTTTCTTTGATTTTTGAAGCTTGAAAAGATGGCTTCTTAATGTCTTGTAATTCAAATAAGCCGAATCTGATTCCTGAATATGTGCAGAATCCAAAAGAAGATATTCACAAGCATCAGCTGTGGTGCGTGTGGTGATAATCCTGCCGTTAAATCCATTTTTTGTAAGTAGAGGAATGCGACCGCAATGATCAACATGGGCATGGGATAACACCATATTTGTAAGTTTTTTCGGATCAACAGCAAATTTTCGATTTTTCTCAACACTCTCTTTACGCCGACCCTGGAACATACCACAATCTAAAAGAATATTATCATTATTTACTGACAACATGTGCATTGACCCGGTAACCTCTCTAACTGCACCCAAAAAAGTTACAAACATTATAGTCTCCTTAAAATTAAATTCATATCTTGATGATTCATGACTTAAAAAACCAATACCATTATGTTATTATCAAATTTATATATAGGCAACAATATAATTAACAGGTTAATAAAATGGCTAAAAAAATAAAAAAAAAAATTGACACTGAACGCAAACAGGCATATGCAAGTTTACCCCCTAACATCAAACAAAGACTGAGTGATGAAGAAAAAGAATTATTTTTATATGCTGAAGAATGGCCGGACTCACTTTTTGATAAACTTAAAGAATTTATAACATCTTAAAAAGATATACATTATGGGCGAAATCATACTTGTCAATATAAGCGGGAAAGACCAAAAAGGGCTAACAGCACGGTTCACTAATATTCTTGGTCAAGCAGATGCAAATATCCTCGATATAGGACAATCTGTTATCCATGATCATATATCCTTAGGGATTTTAATTGAAATACCTGAATCAGGTAAATCTTCTTCAATATTAAAGAATCTTTTATTTGAATGCCATAAATCTGAAACTAAAATAAATTTTACAGCAATTGATTTAGAAGAATATGAAACATGGATAGCTGAACAGGATATGCAAAGAAGGATACTTACTCTTATCGGAAAAAACCTTTCTGCAAACCAGGTATCAAAGGTTTGCCAAGTCATATCTAACCATAATTTAAATATTGATACCATTATCAGGCTTTCTGAAAGGAAATCTCTTATAAACCAAAACACCAGACATATTGCCAGCATACAGATGTCAGTGACAGGAACGCCTGAAAGCACTTTTAATATGCGGAAAGATATTATGGAAATTTCAAATACAACAGGTATTGATATCTCTTTTCAAACCGATGATATTTTTAGAAAAAACAGAAAACTTGTTGTTTTTGATATGGATTCAACCTTGATTCAAGCTGAAGTTATTGATGAGCTTGCAAAAATAGCAGGCAAGGAAAACCAGGTTGCAAAGATAACCGCCCTTGCAATGGAAGGGAAAATTGATTTTGATGAAAGCTTTCGGCAAAGAGTGGCGCTTTTAAAAGGTCTTAAACTGGAAGAAATCAAAGACCTGCCTTCAAAACTGCCCCTTTCCGATGGTGCCAGAAGAGTTACTAAAATCTTAAAAAAATTAGGCTATAAAATTGGAATTCTGTCAGGCGGGTTCACCTTTGTAGGTGATTATTTAAAAAACATACTCAATATTGATTATGTTTATGCAAATGAACTTGATATAAAAGACCAGGTTGTAACAGGTAAAGTCAAGGGCGAAATCATTAATGGTGATAAAAAAGCAATACTATTAAAAGAACTTGCAAGAAAAGAGAACCTCACACTTTCTCAGACCATTGCAGTCGGAGACGGAGCAAATGATCTGCCCATGATTTCCATTGCGGGCTTAGGTGTTGCATTCAAAGCAAAAGCTGTGGTAAAAGAAAAAGCAGATAGTGCAATTTCAGGAGTAGGTCTTGATGGTCTACTTTATCTTTTAGGAATACATGAACGCGAACTTGATGAATAACCCCATGAAACAATTATTAACATCCAACACTGACAATGATGATGAAAAATATCGCATTTTGTTTGAAAAATCTAAAGATGCTATTCTGATCATAGAAAATGGTAAATTTGTTGATTGTAATCAAGCAAGCGTGGATATGCTGAAATATAAAAATAAAAAAGACTTTCTCCAGACCCATCCTTCAGAACTATCTCCTGAATTCCAGCCTGATGGGAAAAATTCTTTTTCTAAAACCAAAGAAATGATTGACCTTGCTCTGAAAAACGGCAGTCATAAATTTGAATGGGATCATATAAAGGCCGATGGGAAAATTCTCCCGGTCGAGGTTCTTCTTACAACAATTTCCAAAAAAAAGAACCACCAGATAATTCATACCATATGGCGGGACATAACGAATCGCAGGATTGCAGAAGAATCGCTCAGAAAAGAAAAAGAAATACTTTCCGTGATTCTTGAAAGTGCTCCCCAGGGGATAGCCTTGATTGATAATCAGGGGAAATATCTATATGTAAATCCCCATTTCACTGAAATCACAGGCTATACATTGGAAGAAATACCAGACAAGGATACCTGGTTTACAAAAGTATATCCGGACAAAAACTACCAGAAAAAAGTGATGGAAACCTGGACCGAGGACATTAGTAATAAAGGAATGGCAAAAATCCGTGAATTTAAAATTCGATGTAAAAATGGTGCATCAAAATATATTGAATTTAAATCCACTTTCTTAAAAGATAAAAAGATATCATTGTTAACCGATATAACTGAGAAAAGAAATTCTGAAAAATTAATCAGGGAAAAAGATCGCCTGCAGGGTGTACTTGAGCTATCAGGAACAGTCTGCCATGAAATGAATCAACCCTTAATGAGTATCATGGGATATTTTGACCTGATATTAATGGATCTTCCCCAGGACAGCCCTATTATAGAAACCATTGAGAAGATACATGGACAAATAAATAGATTATCAGATCTTGGCAAAAAACTTACTGAAATTTCAAGATATGAAACAAAACAATATCTCAAGGAAAAAATCGTTGATCTATCAAAGACATCAGCGTCTACAGATAAAACTACTTAAACGTCTTGAACTAATATCTCATTAATATAATTTCTAAAATCTTTACCTTTATTTATTAAAAACTGCTCAAAATCAATTGTTTCAATATGGGATAATGAATTTTGTAAAAATCGTTCGGCAATCTGCTGAAATTTATGGGGTAAATCACTTACATAAATTTTTAATCTGGGTTTGACCGTTTGTGAAGTCGCAAGATTATTTTCTTTGAGATATTGTTTTACAAACTTTGCAGTTTCTCTGCCGGAGTCCACCATGGCAACGTTGTCACCAAGCACTCTCTGAATGGTCTTTCTTAACATGGGATAATGGGTACATCCCAGAATCAAGGTATCAATATCTTCTGCAATAAATTTATTTAAATATCTTTTTGCTATCAGATATGCTGCTTTATCTTCAAAAAACCCCTCTTCAACCAATGGTACAAATAATGGGCATGCCTGATCAATGACCTTTATTTTATGATCAAGTTTGAGTATTTTTCTACTATAACTTTCTGATCTTATGGTTGCAGGAGTCCCAATCACACCAACTTTTTTTTTATAAGTTTGTTTCACACATGCCTCAGCTCCAGGCTGAATAACTCCTATTACCGGGATTTCAAGATGTTTTTCTAAAAGGTGTATAGCAGTAGATGCCACGGTATTACATGCAACAACAATTATTTTAACATCATGTTCCAAAAGAAAATGGCTGTTTTCAAAGGCAAATCTTTTTGTAACGTCTTCTGATTTGGTGCCATAGGGAACCCTTGCAGTATCACCAAAATATACTATATCTTCACAGGGTAACAAATCCCTTAAATGTTTTACAACTGTAAGCCCGCCAATACCTGAATCAAATACTCCTATGGAAGCATTATTTGGACCATTATTGTTTTGAGTATTGTCTTGTGACACCATCCCAGTATTCTCCTGCAGTCTATCAATATAATAAATGTTTAACTTTTAGAAAAAAAACCTGTTATATCTTTTACTATCATATATAAAGAAGGCACATAAACCAAAGTTAATATGGTTGCAACCAAAAGCCCGAAACAAAGGCTGATTGCCATGGGAATCAAAAACTGAGCCTGAAAACTTGTTTCAAGCAAAAGTGGAAAAAGCCCTGCAATTGTTGTAATAGATGTGAGAATAACCGGTCGGAAACGACTTTTTCCTGATTCCATCACTGCATCTTCTTTTTTCACGCCATCCCTGATCTTGACATTAATAAAATCAATTAAAATTAAAGAATCATTAACAACAATTCCTGAAAGAGCAACAATCCCGAAAAAACTTATTATGGTAATAGGAAATCCCATGATTGCATGACCTATAATAGCTCCAACAAGCCCAAAAGGTATTGCTGCCATTATTATTACAGGCTGAATATATGATTTAAACTGGCTTGCAAGAAGAAGAAATATACCCATCATGGCAAATAAAAATCCGGTTTTTAAGCTGTCTATGGATTCTTTACTGCGCTTTGCCTGACCTTCTATACGATATGTTACTCCAGGATATTTAAAACCAAGATCCTTTAAAAATTTTTTATCAAGGTCGCTTATTGTCTTGCTTGAGTTTCCTATATGTTCATCAATATCAGAAATTACCGTTATTACTCGTTTTCTGTTAACTCTCTTTATAACTGAATATCCTCTTTTTTCCACGATACTTGCAACTTCACTCAGAGGGATTTCCCTGCCATCAATTGTTCTGATCCGCATCTCTTCAATGGAAGATATTTTTCTTCTTTCTTTTTCAGAATATCTTACAACAACTTTTAAATCATCTTCACCCCTCTGCAACTGCAATACCTCATCACCATAATATGCCTGGCGTATCTGAATTGCAATATCTGCCATAGTCACACCAAGGGATCGTGCACCCTCTTTAATGGTAATTCTTTTTTCCATTTTCCCGAGACGGAAATCATCAGCAATATCGAAAATTCCAGGATATTTGCCGACTTCTTTTTTAAGATCTTCAGCAGCTTTGGTAAGTTTGCCATAATCATTACCAATAAGTTGAATCTCAATGGGATTGCCAGCAGGCCCACCACTTATAATAGAATAGGTTAATTCTTCTGTGCCTGACAATTGACCCACAAGTTCTCTCCAGGCTGCAATAATCTCTGAAATAGGAAGATCAGGTCTGTTTTCCGAAGGCAAAACTTCCAGCGAGACTTCTCCGCAATGGGACCCATATACTCCGGGTGCCCAATCTTTTCTCGGTATTATGCCAATCAAAGAAAAAATATTTTTAACCAGGGGTTTATCTGTCTTAAGCCTGTCTTTAAAACGTGAATTTAATTTTTGTGCGGCATTTTCAATATATTCAATATTCTGCTCGGTTATTTCAAATGAAGTACCCTGGGGATAGATAAGTTTTGCTGTTGTCCAGTTACTATCGCCTTTTGGAAAAAAAACAAAAGGGATATGCCCTCCTGCCACGGCACCAATACTTATAATAAGAATTCCAACCCCGATTGCCAATGTGAAATATCTATTTTTAAGAGTATAGTTTAAGGCACGAGTATAAAAACCGTTAATAAAATTATCCAGTCTTTTTTCAACTCTTGCCCTGATCTTTTCATGCCACCTGAACATTTTGCTATATTTTTCATTCTGAGCAAGGGAATGTTCAAGATGAGCTGGCAGCAATATTAATGCTTCGGCAAGTGAAAATGCTAAAATAACCAATACTGTCTGGGGCATTATTGCCATAAATTTACCCATGATGCCATCAATGTACATAAGAGGAGTGAAAGCTACCATAGTTGTTGCCACAGCCATTACAACCGGCACTCCCACCTGCCCCATACTGTCTATAACCGCCTGTTTAGGTGATTTGCCTTCAGAATAGTGAGAATAAATATTTTCACCAATGATTATTGCATCATCCACAAGAATACCAAGGGTCATAATAAATCCAAATAAAGAGAGCATATTGATGGAAGCCCCCATATGATTTAAAATAATAAAAGCTCCCATGAAAGACACAGGAATCCCCACAGACACCCAGAATGCAAGTCCAAGATTTAAAAACAAAGCAAGAACAATAAAAACAAGGATAATACCCTGGGTCCCGTTTTTGATCAAAAGATCGATCCTGCTCTGAACCATTTCAGCTAAATCCTGCCACGTGGCTATATGAACTCCTTTAGGAAAAATTTCAGCATTTTTTGCAATATAATCTTTTACAGCATTGGAAATAGCTATAGTATCCTGGGTTGACGTCCTGTTTATACGAACAAAGGCAGCAGGTTTCCCATTAAACCGTGCACCAAGATCTGTATCTTTAAACCCGTCAATTACATGGGCAATTTCTCCCAATAAAACCCTGGTGCCGTCTTTTCTTGTTAATACCGGAATGTTTTCAAACTCTTCACCAGTGTATAATTTACCCTTTGCCCGAATAATAATTTCCCGACCCTTTGTTTTCACTTTTCCTCCGGGCAGATCAATACTGCCTGCTTTCACAGCTTTTACAATCTGATTAAAGGAAAGATTAAATCGTCTCATACTCTGCTCAGACAATTCTATTGAGATTTCATAATCTCTGGTACCAACAACCGTGGCAAGTGATATAAGGTCGGTATTAACAAGATCGTTTTTAATTTTTTCAGCAGATTCTTTTAAGGTTTTTTCATCGACATCTCCATATACAGCAAGAGTGATAGCTGGCTCATCCTGTTTTATATCAACGACAACAGGATCTTCTGCTTCTTGTGGGAATGAATCAATAAGATCGACTTCAGTTTTAATATCATTGAGTTTTTCTCTTACATCAACACCTTTTTCAAGTTCCAGGAACACAGAGCCAACTCCTTCTAAAGCAGTTGAATAAATCCGCTTTATACCTTCCACGCCTTTGAGTTGGTTCTCAATTTTAAGACATATTCCTTCTTCTACTTCCCGGGGTGTAGCTCCGGGGTAAATAACTTTAATATCAATATAATCAAGGGAAAACTGCGGGAACATTTCTCTTCTCATATTCCTGACAGTTATAATACCTGCAATAATAAGGAATATCATAACAAGGTTAACCGTAACCCTGTGTTCAACAGACCATTTACCCAAACCTTTCATAATATTTCCTATCTATCAGAATTATTTAAGTTTAACCTGCATGCCTTCTATTGCTCCTGGAATAGGGACAGACAATATCTTATCGCCATTTTGCAAACCTGATTGTATATAAACCTGTTCTTCAAATTTACGTAATATTCCTATGGTCTGTCTGTGCAATTGACCATTTTTTACAAGAAAAATACTATTTTGTTTTATAAGATGCCTTGGAAGAATAAAAATATTATCATATTTCTGCCCTTGAATGCTGCATTTAACAAACATTCCCGGACGTAGTTTATAACCAGGGCTGAGATTATCATCAATATTGTTAATTTCAATGGTCATGGGCAAAGTTCTGGTTTTTTCATCTATATTTGCCTTTACTCTTATAACTTTTCCAGACCATACATGTAAATTTTTAATATCAGACCCTGCCAACTTAATCTCAACTTCCGGTAAAAACCCTTTTTCCATGACAGAACTAAGCCATCTCATTTTCTCAAGGGGAATACTAATATCAACATCAAATTTGGATTTTAAGTAAATATTCCCAAGGGGCTGCCCCATGGCAACAAATTCGCCTTGTTCTATAAACTTATTCATTACATAGCCGTCAAAAGGGGCTTTGATTTCTGTTTTTCCCAAAGCAAGGTTTGCTTTTTCAAGATCAACCCCTGCCATTTTTAAAACATTTTGTTTTTGCTGCATAATTGAATCTGTTAAAGATAATCGATTACTTATATTTTGAGCCTGCATTTTTGCCTGAAGATATTTCATTTCAGAACTGTCCAGCATATTTTTTGAAGCATAATTACCCTGGGATAATTTCTTTATTCTATTAAACTCTTTTGTAGAAAGTCTAAGATTATCATTTGCAAGACCAATATCAGTCTTAAGATTTTTTATTTCCTGCTCTAACCTTGCTATATCAACTTTTGCCTGTCTTAGTTTCACAATACATGCATCTTTTGCAAGTTTATATGATCTTGGATCAATTCGGAATATCAATTCATTTTTTTTCAAAAACCCGCCCTCAACAAACAAAGGGTTTGTATATTCAATGGTGCCTGATACTTCAGCAGTAAGTTTAACCAATTTTCTGGGTTTAACAGTTCCAAAGGCATCAACGCGCATAACTATTGATTCAGGTTTAACAGATAACACTTCAGCAATGGGATAAGCTTTTTCAGGCTCTTTTTTGTCTGGTTTGGTTTTTGTTATATATAAAACTCCAGCAATCCCGATTGCAAGTATAAGCACTATAATTACACGAATGCCTCTTGAAAAAAAACCCATCTCATCTACCTCCGAAAAGGATTGAAAAAAATTATATAAATATGAACTATAAGAATTAAATGATAAAAAGCAAATTAAATTAATGGTAAAAAAAAGCCGTACAGATTCAAAAAGGAGAGTACGAATCAGTACGGCTTATACAATTTCTAAAGCTCAATAATCAGCTATGTATTACTAATTAAAGTTCTTTAATCTTTTCTGTTAATTCCGGTATAAACTCAAGAATATCTTCCACAATGCCAACATCAGCAACCTGAAAAATAGGTGCATTTATATTCTTGTTTACTGCAATTATAAAAGGATCGCCCTTGAGCCCGCCTAAATGTTGAAATGATCCGCTGATCCCCATTGCCAGATATACTTTTGGCTTAACTGTTTGACCGGATGTTCCGACCTGTCGTGATTTTTCAAGCCAGTTAGCATCAACAATAGGTCTTGAACATGATACAACAGCTCCCATTGCTTCGGCAAGTTCCTGGGCAATTTCAATATTTTCTTCTTCTTCAATACCTCGACCAATGGAAACAAGTACGTCTGACTTAGTAATGTCAACATCACCTACTTCAGCTTCAACTACTTCAAGAAAACGCCTTTTACCTGAAAGATCTCCTGCTTCACCTGATTTATCAACAATAGTTCCACCTTCAGAACCGTCTTCATTTGGAGCAAATGCTCCGGGTCTAATTGCAATAACAGCACCGTTGGAAATGTCTAAGTCGTTGTGAGTGCTTATGATACCACCTAAAACCTGACGGACAATTTTCGCAGTTGATCCATCTGATTCTTCAATATCAATAACATCCGAAGCACAGGCAGAATCAAGTTTGATTGATAATCCAGGACAAAGATCCATGGCAAATGTAGTATTACCTGCCAGGAAAATAGCATCAGCAGGTAAAATATTACAAAGTGCTTTTCGTACAACTTCTGCATTTGGATAACTAAGTTCTTCATGACTTATTGTAATAACTTCTTTAAAAACACTTGTCATATCCTTAGCAACCTTATTCAAATTATCGCCAGAACCTGTTACAATTGCTGTAACCTGTGCGTTTGCATCAAGTTTTGCTGCTGCGGCCTGGAACTCATATGCTATATCTTCTGCCACACCGTCCTGATGTGGAATATATGCAAAAATCTGTGCCATTATGCCAATCCTCCTTTGCTTTTCAGTTTTTCAATAAGCTGCTCAATGATTTCATCTGTTGAGCCCTCAAGCATTTCAGCGCCTTCTCCAAGATCAGGTACAAAATAATCAATTCTTTTCATTTTTGCACCATCTTTACCTATAGATCCAGCATCAATACCAAGATCCGAAGCTCCTTTTACAGGGATCTCAATTTTTGCAACTTTCCTGATACCGCGGATTCCAACATAGCGAGGTTCATTGATCCCGGTCTGGATTGACAATACACAAGGAAGTTCAATCTCATTCATCTCCTTGTTACCGCCTTCAATTTCTCTTCCTATTTTAATTTTTTTATCATCTTCAATATCAATTTGATTAACTAAAGATGCATAGGGAACATCAAGCATTGCAGCAAGCATGCCACCCACTTCTGCTGCGCCATTATCAGCCTGGGCACCAGTAAGAATCAAGTCATAATTTCCTTTTTCGACCTCAGCCTTTAAAATAGAAGCAATCCCCCTTGAATCAGAATCTTCAAAGGCGTCATCAGAAAGCAGGATACCATTATCAGCACCCATTGCCATCTCCCGCCTCAACACTTCTTCTGATTCGTCATCACCAACACTCACAACAGTAACGCTGCCGCCGTGTTCGTCAACTATTTGAATTGCTTCTTCGACTGCATAGTTATCCCATTCATTCACAGAATAGACAAGATCATCACGATCAATATCATTACCCGCACTATTGAGTTCAAACTCATTTTCTGCAGTATCAGGGACCCGTTTGATACAAACCAAAATCTCCATTTTATCCTCCACATTAATTATTATAACTTCAATAAAAAAATAATAATTCTAATTATTTACAAAAACATTAAACAAGGTGCTCTTCAATGAGTGTTGTAAAATCAAGGGCTGCAATTTCCCCTTCTTTACCGGCAACTTTTATTGCATCTTCAATATTCACAAGGCAGAATGGACAGGCAGTTACAATCACATTTGCTCCTGCTTCTGCTGCCATATTAACCCTTAGTACACCCATTCGAACTTCTTCTTCAGGTTCATAAAATAGCATTAATCCGCCGCCGCCACAACAGAATGAACGATCACGACTCTTTTTTAATTCGATTCTATTTAAACCATTAATAGCATCCAAAGCTGTTCTAGGTGCATCATAGACTCCATTATGACGCCCAAGATAACATGGGTCATGGTACACGTATATTTTTTCAGGGTTTTTAGCCGGGCTTAGAGAAAGCGCTCCAGATGCAAGTTTTTCCGCAACAAACTCTGTAATGTGTTGAACCGGAGGCAAATCAGTATATTCATTTTTCAAAGTATTAAAAGCATGGGGGTCAGCAGTAACTATTTTTTTTGCCCCGCATTTTTCTATGGCTTCAATATTCTGATCTCTTAATTCATGAAACAAAAGTTCTTCTCCAAAACGAACTACTTCATTACCGCTGTCTTTTTCCGCCTTACCAAGGATTCCAAAGTTCACACCTGATTTGGTAAGTATTTTTGAAGTCTTTCTTGCAATTTCCTGGATGTTATCATCATAGGATGTGATGCTGTCAACAAAATATAATACATCGGCAGTTGCTTTTTTTTCAAGAATTTTAACTTCACATTCTTCTTTAAATTCTTTATCTTTTGCCCAGTCAGCACGCTTTTTCTCCATCTTTCCATAAGGATTGCCACGTTTTTCAAGGGCACTCAAAGGTTTCTGAAGACTTTGGGGAACCATTCCTTCATCAACCATACCTCTTCTTAAATCTACAATTTTATCAATATACTCTATGCCAAGCGGACATTCTTCTTCGCAAGCACCGCAGGTTGTACATGACCATATTTCATCTTCAGTAAAAATACTTCCAATAAGAGGTTCACTCTTATAAATTTTACCGGACAAGGGATAATTTTTAAACATTAGATCTCTTGCCTTGATTGTAATAAACCTTGGAATAAGAGGACGTCCTGCTGCATTGGCAGGGCATTGGTCAGCACATCTGCCACAATCTGCACATGAATAAAAATCAAGCATATGCTTCCATGTAAAATCTTCAAGCTTTTTTACACCAAATGATTCTAAGTCATCAAGTTCTTCCTCGGTTACACCATATTTAACAGGTTTAATTTTACCCTTTGAAAGCCGCATGAAAAAAACATTAAAAAATGATGTGATAACATGGAAATGCTTTCCCAGGGGAAGGAAACAAAGGAAAAAGAAAAAAGAGATATCATGAATAAAATACATGATAACATGAACTGCCTGAAGGCTTTTAAATGAAGCGCCTGAAAGCATGGATTTAAAAAACCAGCCCAGAGTTAAAGGTGCCAGAAATTCACTCTGCCCTGTCTTGTTAAAATTATAAGCAGCTCCAGATGCCTCAAACAAACTTTCTGATAACATCAAAACTGCAATAATACCAAGAACAAATACAGCTTCGGCTGTATGATCATGTCCATATTTTTCAGGGACTGCATATCTTGCAGGTTTGAATATACCTCTTCTGACTGCGGCAATCACACACGCAATCAAAACAAAAGTTGCTGCATAGTCTTTAATAACAAAATATGTATGACCGATTATCCCACTGAATCCGGGAATTTGAAACCCATCGGAAAAGCCGACAAACACCAGCGAAAGCGTCCGAAGAGATAACACAAGAAAGCCTGCAAAAATAACAATATGAAGGACTCCTGCCAGCATATACCTTGGTTGTCTGTATTGACCAAGCCACAGGACAAATACTTTTTTAACACGGTCTGAAATATTATCTGTTCTATGATCAGGGGCAGATCGAATCAAAGGAGCAATACGTCTGACAATAATATACGCAAAGGCGCCTATACCTACCACCGCAATTATTAGAGATAAAATATATCCCGGAATAAAACCAAATACTTTATAACTTGCAGGTCCAAATAACGACATTACACAACCTCCTGAATTTTATCTTAACTTTTATATATACCCTAAATTTTTTAATAAAGAAAACCTTGTTAGTCAAGGAAAACCGAATTTTTCTTATGTATGAAATTTATTAAATATATATCATTTATTTAATACCTTTCAGCCCATTTAAAAACAAATCAACAAGCGGGTCTGCAAGAGCTACAAGGTCATATTTTCCTTCGGCAGCAACCCAGGTATTAATCACACCTTCAACAGCGCCTAAGACAAAGCGTTTTGCAAGCCCCACAAAGATGTCATGCCTCATCTCCCCTTCAATTTGTCCCTGTTCAATAATATCGGAAAGAAGCTCTAAATACATTTTCGAAATATCTTTCATCTGGGGTTCAATATCTCTTCTATACCTGGTTTCAGACTGAAATATCACAGCCATATTCTCATCTTTCTGAAATTGATCAAGATGGCATTTGATAAGGTTTCTTAATTTACCTTCTGCATTATCTGCGTTTGCAACAGCCTCACGCATTTTCTTAAACACAGCTTCGGTTTTAAAACTGATAAATTGATAAAGTATATCGTTCTTATTTTTAAAATATAAATATATTGTTCCATCTGCAACATCTGCCTGTTTTGCAATCTGGGAAATTGTTGCCTTGTGAAAACCTAAACTCGCAAAAACAGCTCCTGCATTTTTTAATATCTCATAATATTTTTTTGATTTATTTTTTGACAAAACGGTTTAACTCCATAAGTTCACAAACTATTATTAATGAATACTCATTCAGTGATAAAACAATATTTAACCTAAAATGTCAAGAAATTATTCAAGAAAATCAACATGATTTTTATCTTACTTTACAAACACTTACATAGGTATCATAAGCATAAAATCAATGTTAAAATTTATTTTTCTTAAAACTATATTCATGAAGGAATATTCATTCTCAATCTCATAATTTATACTGATTATTCCTTGTTATTCCTTGATTTTTAATATATTTCGTGTACAAATAAAATTATAGTTTAAATCTTTTTATATTTACCATATATTAAGGAGGAAATACCCCATGCCAGCATCAAGTTATTCTACAGATTTTAATAAAGTATTAGACACAGGTCGACCACCTAACATAAAAAAACTATTCCCTAATTCCAAAGCTTTAATTGTCAGTGGAAAATATATTGACAAAGGAATGCTCGCAAAAGGTAAGTGCATGACAATAGCAGCAAATGGAAGAAGTTCTTTTGTCATTAAAGGAGCACTACTTGCCGCACAAAAAGCAAACGCAGCTATTATTATAGAAATAGCACGTTCCGAAGGTGGAAGAGCTGCATATTGTCCAACAAGCCTCTGGAATATAGCAAGACAGACAGATGCATATATGAATGAATTTGGCATAACTATTCCTGTTGCTGTCCATGCTGATCACTTTGGCATTAAAACTGAAGCTGATATTGAACCTGCAAAAATTGAAATCCCAACATTGTTTGATGCCGGAATAACATCAATTGCCGTTGATGCGTCCCACCTTCCCGATGATAAAAATCTTCTGGCAAATCTTGAACTCAATCCTTTTATCCCAAAATGGGCAGGGCTTGAGACTGAAGTGGGTGAAATAAAAGGCAAACTTGGGCTTTCAACTGCTGAAGAAGCATTGTTTCTTATTCAAGGTCTTAATGCCCATGGTATTTTCCCTGACTGGATAGCTCTTAACAATGGTACAACACATGGTATAGAAGAAAGTGATGCAGGAATCAATGTTGAACTTACTGCAGAAATCCACGAAGCATTATCAAAATATAAACTTTCAGGCGCACAACATGGCACCTCAGGCAATAGTTCTGAAAGGTTACTCAATATTGCCAATAAAACAAAAACAACAAAGGCAAATGTTGCAACAGCCCTGCAAATGATATCATGGGGTGTAAAAGTTAATGATTATGGCAATGCCATACTTGATAAAGACAAAAATTTCAGTAAAGTTGATGATTTAGGAGTCTCAGAAGAGCTATGGCAGGAAATGCTTGCCCATGCAAATGCAAATAATATAAAAGGCGGCAATTTTAAAAAATTAAATCTGCCATTTGAAAACAGGCTTAATGCCCAGCCGCAAGAATTTAAAGACCGCATGATAAAAGGAGTTGAAGACTTTGTGTATAATATGCTTGTAAATGTTTTCAATGCTGAAGATACTGCGGATATAGTTAAAGAACAAATTCTTAAAACAGGTTCATATGATGCAGGTTCTAAGGCAGAAACAATAGAAAATCCGGAAGATTGGACAAAAAAACAAATAATTGCAAAAGCATCAAATATAACGTCTGACAAAGGACCCGAAGGAAATTTTGACGATTAATAAAAAAAATTTGAAAAATAATTTTAGTTTATTTACTCCTTAGCCGATATTCTTGGTTAAGGAGAAATAAAAAATGCATATACCGTCTTACCAAATACAGAATGTACTGAAGGTTTACAGCAAACAGCTGAGCCAACAGAAATTTCTTGAAAAGAGCAAATCCCTGGGGCAGAACACAAAATCTGCTGACAGCGTGACTATCTCTTCAAAGGGTAAAAGACAGGCGATGATAGAAAAAGTAGCCTCAAATATTGTTGACAGAATTACCATGGAAGGTCCAAAGCAGCAAATAGAAGAAAATATTGCAAGCCAAATTGAACAGGAGCTTGGAAAAAAAATTAATTTCACCAATATAAATGAAAACAAATTCACCTATACGTATATAGATGAAAATGATAAAAAAGTTATAAAATCACTATCTGTTGAGGATTCTAACTTTGTAATGCAACGCATGACAGAATTGGCAAAACAAGTTGCTGACAGCAACATGGTAATATAAGCTTGGGGGGAAAAAACAATGAAAATATCAAATTCAAACCTTGCTAATCAGGCATATAATAGCAATATAGTCCATCAGAACCAGACGGCTATCAATGCTAAAACAGAAAAAATCAAGGAACCTAATTTAAGTTCCAATGTTGATCTTTCAAACAGGACTAAAGATGTACAAAAAATTGCCCAGGCAATTGAGGATGCACCAGTTTCCATGTCTGAAAAACTTGCTTCGCTTAAAAAACAAGTAAATACAAATCAATACAATATTGATGCTGACAAAATAGCTGACAAAATGGTTGGTTCCATATTAGATGAAATAATATAAAACCTGACACTACCCGGAAAATTTTGCCTGTTCTAAATATTTTTCTTTTGTATTAAATCCTTATTTCTTAATATTTATTTTATCTATTATCATATATTTTCAAACACTTAATTTATTTTTATTAAAACATTTTGCGCTCTGGCATAAAAATTGCTGCCTTTTATATTAAAAGTCAAAAACAAAAGGGGAAATATATGAATAATATAAACCAGATTAATAATAGTCCTCAACTATTTATTAATAAAAATAAAAAAATAAATGCAGATAATTCCACTGAAAATACATTTAAACAAACTTTTGGTAATGTCCTTAAGAACATGGAGTCTTCTCAAACAGAAGCCATGACAACCCAGAGTTTAAAAGAGATCGCCCCACAAGACTTTAATATGTTTGATCCATCTGAAAGCCTTGGCAATAGAACAGAAAATCTATTAGAAATGCTTGAAAATTATGTTACAAAAATCAAAGACAATTCAACTTCTCTCAAAGATATTGATTCTATACTAAAGGATTTGCAGGTTGATGCTCAAAACCTGCTCCAGGAAATTGACAACTCACCCAAAGCAGATGAAGAAATCAAAAACATTGCAAAGGAATTTGCCCTGTTTGCTAATCTGGAACAAATCAAATTCCAGAGAGGAGACTATTTATCATAAAAAGCTTTAGCTTGATCCCAAAATTTTTCTTTATCTTTTTTTGATATTGTCTGTAAATCCAGATTCTGGTTCTGAAGCAGCTTTTCCATATATCGATACCGCCTTTCAAATTTATCGATTGATCCTGCAAGGGCAGTCTCAGCATGGATACCAGCATGTCTTGCAACATTCACCAAAGTAAAAAGGATATCTCCGAATTCATCAGCCATTGCTGTCTTATCCTTTTTATGCACTGCTTCCTCAAATTCGTTAAACTCTTCTCTTACTTTTTCCAATACTTCATCAGTACTATCCCAGTCAAAGCCTGCCTTAACAGCTGAGCTTGAGACTTTATGGCAGCGTAACAAAGAAGGCATACCCGAAGGCACAGAATCAAGTACTGATTCCGCAATGGATTTTCCGGCATCTTTTTTCTCTTGTTTTTTAATCTTTTCCCAACTTTGAGTTAACTGATCTTTTGTTACAAAATGTTCTTTGCCATACACATGAGGATGCCTGCGAATCATTTTTTCTGACACTCTTTTAAGGGAATCTGAAATATCAAAAGCTTGTCTTTCACTATATATTTCAAAAATAAAAAATAATTGGAATAAAACATCACCAAGCTCTTCTGCTATATCATCGGGAATATCATCTATTATAGCATCTCGAAGCTCATATATTTCCTCAATAAGGCACTTCCACATTGAGATAGGAGTCTGTTGCCTATCCCAGGGGCATCCTGTATCAGGATTTCTAAGGGTTTTAATGATCTCAAAAACAGGTGCTAACTTTTCCAAATTTTTTCCACACCTTCAAGTCTTTCCATAAATCCCTTGGACATATTATTTGAAATAAACAGGGTCATAACAGCAGACACCTTTGCAACATAAGGAGATAGAGTGGATTGAGTAACCATTTTATTATTTTTGGGAATAAATGTAGTCAGAATTATATAAATAACCGATACTATTAAAACACCTTTAACAATCCCAAATACAGCTCCAAAAATTTTATCGATCCAGCCTAAAAATGCGACTTTTAATAATTTTTCAAGTCCAATTGCAATAAGAGTTATAATTATAAAAATTATTGAAAATAATATAAAAAAAACAATAATATTTATTACAGCCTCATTTGACAAATATTTCTTAAAAAACGCAACCTTTTTAAGCATTGGTGTAAATTCATGATAATAGGTATATGCCCCGTAGAAACCTGCAATAACACCAACGATGGAAGACAATTCACCTAATATTCCATGGAATACTCCTCTGATAAGGCAGAAAGAAACTATTATTATTATTGCAATATCAAATAAATTCATATAATAACCACCATTTTAGTTACTTGTAAGATGATAGTAACTAACAAAGAAAAAATAAATTATCAAGTTTTTTGTTGATTTGTAATTTAATTTGGATACACTGAATAATATGAAAACAATATCATTTGAAAAAATTGAAAATGTAAGGGAACTTTTTGGACAACACAACTCCAATCTCACAAGTATAGCACAAAAAACCGGGACAACAATTAATTCAAGGGGGAATACAATTTCAATTACAGGCAAGGATGACGCAATCATTCTTGCTGAAATTGTGCTTAAACAATTTTATCATTTAATTGATAATAATTTTTCCATAGAATCTGCTGATATTGAGGCAGCTGTAAATACATTAAAAAATGATATTACCTGTGATATCAAATCAATTTTTTTAAATACAATTATTACAACAGATAATGGAAGACCCATTGCGCCCAAAACTGCAAATCAGAAAAAATATGTTGAAGCATCAAAAGATAATGATATCCTGTTTGCAATAGGACCTGCCGGCACAGGCAAAACATATCTTGCAATGGCAATGGCTGTAGCTGCGTTTTCCAGAGGAGAAGTAAAAAAAATTATTCTTACACGACCTGCTGTTGAGGCAGGTGAAGCTCTAGGGTTCCTGCCCGGGGACCTTGCAGAAAAAATCAACCCGTATTTAAGACCCCTATACGATGCTCTATATGAAATGCTCAGTTTTCAAAAGGCACAGGCTCTGCTTGAGCAGGGCATGATTGAAGTTGCGCCTCTGGCTTTTATGCGTGGCAGAACATTAAACAATGCATTTATAATACTTGACGAGGCACAAAACACTACTTCTGAACAAATGAAAATGTTTTTAACAAGAATTGGTTTTTTTTCCCGTGCTATTATCACAGGGGACATAACTCAGACCGATCTTCCCGCAAACAAAAAATCAGGGCTTGTTGAAGCAAAGAACTTACTTTATAATATAAAAGGAATTAAGATTTTACATTTTTCTAAAAATGATATAGTAAGGCATGAGCTTGTGTCTAAAATAATTGAAGCTTATGAACAAAAAAATACTTCAAAAAATAAATAAACCAGACTCGGTAGAAGCCTTTCTTGAGTCCAAATCCACCATATTATGGGGCATCCTCATACTTGTCACCCTTGTCTTTACCCTGGTTTTCTACCCAGGCAAAAACAATTTTATTACATCCTACACCATTGGTGATGTTGCCACTGAAGACATAAAAGCACCAAAAGATTTTTTTATTGAAGACAAAGAAGCCACACAAAAAAAAATTGATGAAATAAAAAACTCTGTGAGGATTGTCTATGATTTTGATGCTAACCTGAAAAATGAAATTGCCGACGGGGTAAAAACCAATTTTGCTGATCTGAGAAAACTTATTTTAAACAGGAATACAAATAATCCTGAAACGTCACCCCCCTCATTTGAAACAATTCTAAGAAAGAAAAAAAATTTTGAGGAAACACTTGGCATAAAAATCAGCAATGGTGCTTTTAAGGTCCTGTATAAGAATAAATTCTCCCAGGATATTGCAAACAAAATTATTATCATTATATCCAAAATACTCAAAACCGGAGTTGTAGCAAACAAAAACCTTCTTTTAAAAGAAAAAGATAAAGGCATAATTCTTAAAACCATTGGCTCATCTCAAGAGGAACTTGTTACAAAACTTAAAGCCTATTATGGCATAGAACAAGCAGAAACAATGGTCCGAATTATTGGAGACCCTCTTTTACGGAATATCAATTATAACCTTAACAATTGTATTGTAGATGTCTGTCAACTCCTTATTCGTCCCAATATTACCGTAAATAAAAACGAAACAAAACTACGCATTGAAAAGGCTATCTCTGAAATCAAACCCATATTATACAAAATAAAAGCAGGTGAAATGATCTTAAGAGAGGGAGAAATAGTCACCAAATTAAAATTAATAAAACTTAATGCCCTTCAAAATCAGATAAAAGATAGCAACCTGTTTTTAAAAAGCACGGGAACAGCTCTTGTTACCTTTTTATGTCTCATTGTCCTCTATATTCTTTTTCTGAAAGATCATACAGAACTTAAAAAAAATCATAATAAAAATATGGCATTTATTGCTTTTATACTTGTAATTTTCCTTTTAATGGCAAAGCTTTCAATCCCCATGGCAAACTTTTCTGTGCCGGCAGCCAGTTCAGCAAGTAAAGGGCTATCCACAAGCATGTCTTCTGTACCGATATTCATGGGTATTCCGCTTCCGGCAGGAGCAATGACAATATGTTTTTTCCTGGGGTTTGAAATTGCATTGTTTTTTGCCATTGCCCTTTCTATCCTGACAGCTTTACTTTTTTCAAGCAGTTTGCAGGTTTTTATTTTCTTCTTTTTTTCCGGCATTGTCGGTGCTTTCTGGATAAAAGAATGTAAAGAAAGAAAAGATTTTATAATAGGAGGCTTTAAGCTCGGAGTTTTTAATATATTTATAATCTTTGCAATCAGTGTATATTCCACTGAACAGCCCCATATAATAACTATTATAAAAGAAATTGCTCTTGCTTTTTCAGGAGGCATAGTTGCAGGAATTATCAGTGCGGGGTTAACTCCGTTAATAGAAATGTTTTTTGGCTACACAACAGAAATCAAACTATTGGAATTTGCCAATCTTGATCAACCTATTTTAAAAAGACTTATGATAGAAGCTCCCGGCACTTATAACCATAGTGTTATTGTAGCAACTCTTGCTGAAGCTGCAGCATCTGCCATAGGAGCCAGTAGCCTAAAAACAAAGGTCTGCGCATACTATCATGATATAGGTAAATTAGGTCAGCCCCAGTATTTTATTGAAAACCAGACAAACGGGAAAAACAGGCATGACAAAATATCTCCAAGTATGTCTGCACTTATCCTTATTAAACATGTTAAAAAAGGTGTGGAACTGGCCGAAGAAAACAAATTAAGCATTGAGATAGTTGATACGATTAAACAACACCATGGCACCACATTAATTAAATATTTTTATAACAAACAGCAGGAAAGCCAGAAAGGTGAAGAACAGATTGATGAAGCCAATTTCAGATATCCAGGTCCAAAACCTCAGACAAGGGAAGCCGGGATTGTAATGTTAGCCGATGTTGTCGAAGCTGCCACAAGGACTTTGGAACGCCCCACGCCTGCGAGGATACAAGGTAAAGTAAAAGATCTTATAAATAGTATATTTGCCGATGGACAACTTGACGAATGCGAGCTTACCCTAAAAGACTTACATGAAATAGCAAAACATTTTAACACAATTATAACAGGCATATATCACAGCAGAATCGAATACCCTGAAAAGACAAAGGAAATTAAAAATAAGAAAAATGGAAAATCAAAAGATATTGATAAGCAACAACCAAAATCTGAAAAACCTGCAAAAGGACAAAATCAGCAAAAAGATAGCACTGATCTTAAACGCCTTGGGCTATGACGACCATGAAATTTCCATTGTTTTCACTGATAACGCTGAAATTACTGAACTGAACAAAACATTCCGAGGACTCAGGAAACCAACAAATGTACTTTCTTTTCCCATGCTTGAAAATATCAATGATAGTACAGATACTCAAATCATTTCTCCTGAAATAAATCTTTTGGGGGATATTGTAATCTCCATTGAAACAGCTTTAAAAGAAGCACTCGATGGAAAAATCACCTTAAACCAAAGGATATCTCAACTCCTTGTTCATGGGATCCTCCATCTGATTGGTTATGATCATACAAAAGGAGAAGAAGAATTTTTAAAAATGGAACAAAAAAGCTTAGAACTTTTAAAAATAATTGAGGATGATAAAAATCTTAATGCTTTTTAACAGATTATAATTTAAAGGAGACTATATAATGGCATATCTTGCAGTGAATGTTGATCATGTTGCAACCTTAAGAGAAGCTCGGGGAGCAAAATACCCTGAACCTGTAGCTGCTGCCATTGCAGCTGAAACTGCCGGAGCTGACGGAATTGTTGTCCATTTAAGAGGAGACCGACGTCATATCCAGGAAAGGGATGTAAAATTATTAAGGCAGATTGTAAAAACTAAACTTATACTTGAAATGGCTGCAACTCCTGAAATGTTAGGCATTGCCCTTGATATTAAGCCAGATGTGGTCACCTTAGTACCGGAAACAAGAGAAGAGCTTACAACTGAAGGTGGACTTGACATTATCAGCCATCAAGACAATATAAAAAATGCTGTTGCAACACTGAAAAATAATGATATTGATGTCTGCATCTTTATTGATCCTGACTTTGATCAGATCAAATTAGCTCACAGGATTAATGCAGATATGATTGAAATTCATACAGGGGCTTTTTGTGATGCTGATTCCCCACAAAAAAAAGCTGCTGAATTTTCACGCATTGTTGATGCTGTTAAAATTGGATATAAGCTTAAACTTTTAGTAAACGCGGGTCATGGTATCTGTTACAACACCATTAAAGCATTTAAAGGATTAGTTGAATTAAATGAATTCAGTATAGGACATAGTATTATATCAAGAGCTGTTATGACAGGCATGGATCAAGCTGTTAAAGACATGGTTCAATTGATAAAGGAATTATAATATTTCAAAAATATAATATAATTGATTCTCCATAACAATCCTTATAAAACTTTTACATGAAAACTCAAGGATACATCTATCCTGACTTCCAAATAAAATTATCATTAAATATCAACTGGTTATGATAAATACAATAATGGCACCTCTTTTGCTATATTATTAAACCGGTTAGGGATTTTTTTTTGATTAATCTATTTAATTTTAATTTAGGAGGTAAATATGTCTGATGAAAATACCCATAAAACATTTGGATCATTATCAGGTGATGAACTTGATACAAGCAGTGTCCTTGAAGGAGCAGAACCCTGGGAGCCCATTGAAACCAAACTTGTAATAGGCTCACTGATCTGTGCCCTCATTGCCCTGGTTATTGGTCTTGCCATTGTGCCTACATCTGTATTTCACTAAGGGGGATTCCCATGTCATTGTTTTCTATATTCAAAAAAAAGAAAAAAAAGAAAATGGTGGAAATGATCCTGGATCATGATGGAAAAAACTGGATTGTTTCCAATGAAACCATAAAACTTTCAGCTTCATCCCTTGAAAGTCTTGACAAAAAATTAGAACAGGCCATGGAAAAAGAATTGCAAAACCGCAATTCCATAAACATTTTTATGAGTTTTAATAATAATGTTATCCCCATGTGGATACGCCCCTATATGAATCACTATTTTAACCGCATTCTGGAGCTACCACTCCAGTATCAGTCATAAAGGAGAATATATATGGTAAAAACACAAAGATCCTGGTATTCGGGAATGGCGACCACCGAAGACTGGTGGGCAGTATGGCTTGGACTTGCCTTTTTTGCCCTAGGTCTTCTAACACTATCTGGTATTGATCTTGTAGGCTGGATTTCATATCCGAAAATCTGGGTGGCAAGCCTGCCTGATGGCGCTGTTGCTAAAAAAATTGTTACCATGGACAAAGCTTTTTATGCACTTGGAGGTAAATATAGCTTAACAGCCAAAGGGTTCTATAAAGCACTTGGTCCTATTGGTTCTATTTTTGTAACCTATATTGTCTTTACTATTGCCACTACCATTGGTGCATATTTCCAGAAATGGAATGTTAAAAAATTTTTAATTGGCTGGACAATTATATTTTTCCTTACCTATCTTGTCTGGTTCCTGGGTCATAATGCTTTTTTTGCTGCATCTGCAGTGGACTTGAAAAAAAGTCATTTCCCCCTGGGCACTTTTACACTTTCCCTGGGTGGTGGAGCATCTTTTATTTTAGCCCTTATTGTAGGTCTGATAATTGGTAATTTTTTTAAACCTCTGGCACATTATCTAAGTGAAGCTGCCAAACCAGAATGGTATATTAAAACAGCTATTGTTTTTCTTGGTGTGAAAGTTGGGTATCTACCCATTAAAGCTGTTCTGACCGGCTCAAAATTAGGCGCCCATGGAGCAGAAATCGGTCAGCAGATGGCTCATCTTACATTTGAACTTTTTACAGCAGGTGCTGCTGCCACAATTGTGGCTTACCTGATTTTCTGGCCCGGTGTTTATACAATTTCCAGATTGATCTTTAAACTTCCCCGCAAGACTGCTGCTGTTCTCGGCTCAGCCATTTCAATATGTGGTGTTTCCGCAGCAGTTGCAACAGGCGGTGCTGTTCGTGCCCGCCCTGTAGTCTCCATCATGGTTTCTGCTTTGGTTGTAGTCTATGCAGTAATTGAACTGGTTGTTCTGCCAGGATTTTTCACCCATTTCTGGCCGGGAACAGGTGATCCCATTGTTGCAGGTTCTGCCATGGGTATGGCAGTAAAAACAGATGGTGCAGACGCAGCAGCAGGCGAGCTCCTTGACGAATTCATGCGAGCCAAGGTTGAGCAGGAATCCAATGGGAAAATAGTATGGATGCCTGGTGTCATCACAACCAGCGCAGTAATGACAAAAATCTGGATTGATATGTTTATAGGACTCTGGGCATTTATTCTTGCCCTGTTCTGGGTTTATAAAATCGAAAAACATGAAGGGGATCGAGTTCCGTTTTCTGAAGTCTGGTTCCGTTTTCCAAAATTTGTCCTGGGTTATTTTGCTGCCTGGTGGATTTACCTTGGTATCTTTTTCGGACCGGGTCAATCCGGCACAACACCAGATGGTCTTGCCATACTTAAAAATGCCAAAGTCGGAGCCATTGCCGTAGAAAAAGGTATGAGAAAACTCTTTTTCATGTTGACCTTTATGAGTCTTGGTATTATTACTGATTTCAAAAAACTTGCCGAGGCTCAATTTGGAAAAATGGTATGGGTGTACTTTATTTCATTATTTTTCTTTATTATTCCCGTAGCCATCATCGTAGCTTACCTGTTCCATCATGGAATGCAGATTCCAAACATGGCAGGCGCTGTTATAAACTAATAATTTTTTTGTCTCAACCCGAAATTTTTCACGGGTTGAGACAAATTTTTTAAATTGGTTATTATATATGAATCCAATAAATTTGATTGCTTTATTCTATTTTGCAGTTGGATGCTCCTTTATCTATTTTTTTCAAAAACGGCGCAAGGGTGTTGCCTCTATTGGGAATGACCTTTTGCCAGAATTATCAAACAAAGATTTAAAAGATCTAAAGATTCTTTTAAAAACCGCCTATGAAAGGATGTTGTATTTGGGTGTACTCTTCATTCCCCTCGCCTTTTCAACCTTTCAAGGTGGGGATAGAGTAAGCAGTATCTTTTTCCTGCTGCTGATTGGTCTGCTATTTATATCTAATATTATGCCACGGCATAAAATCGTAAAATTGCTTGAAAACAATGGTCTTTCACTTAATGTTCTGCAAGAAAGAGGAATTAAATTATAATTTTGACAAACAAAAACTGATAACTTAAGTTTACACTACCTATACAAAAGGCTACACCTGTAACATATAAGCTTGTTTTTTTCCATAAGAACCTCTATTGTAGCATATAATCTAAAAATAAAAGGCTGACAATATATATGGGTGGCTTAAATTTACGGCTTAAATTTATTATAGGACTTGTAATGTTTGCTTTAGGTCTCGGGCTTTGCATTACTGTCATTATATATTTCCATTTTAATTCCATATTAAAATCTGAAATCAGTCAGAGATCCCAACTTGTACTTGCAATGTCCAATGCCATTCAAGACTATGTGAAAAATCAACTGAGACCTGAAATGTTCAACACTCTTCCCAAAGGCAGATTTGTTCTCAAGGCAATGTCCTCATCATATATTTCCAGAGAAATCATGGCTCAGCTTAACATGGAAGACACATCAGGATACCATTATCGACGTGTTTCCATGCGGCCTCGGAACCCTGAGTCAAGTCCTGATGAATTTGAATCAAGACTGATTCAAATGTTTGACCAGAATAAAGAGATTAAAACCTGGGAAGATAATACCTATGTAAAAGGAAAAAAATATCATCTGGTGGCAAGACCTGTAACATTTACAAAATCATGTATGCAATGCCATGGTAATCCTGAGGATGCTCCCAAAGAACTGATCAAGATATATGGGGATCAACATGGATTCCACTACATTCCGGGTCAGGTTGGAGGGGTAGTGGTTGCAGGTTTTCCAGTTGATTTGATCAGAGCTCCGGTAATGAATGCAACCTTGAATTATCTTGGTTTATATCTCCTGGGAATCACATTGTTTGCAGGTCTGATAAGCCTATTTTTCGATCATCTTGTAATGAAAAACCTCCATGAGCTCACCCACATTTTCAGAACCAGATTTTCCGGAGCGCAAGAGCAGAGTATTATTGACAAACTGGGACAAAAAGATGAAATAGAAGGTCTAGTCGAAGGCGTGGATGAATTGGCTGGCTGTCTGTCCGATGCCAGGGACAAACTGGAAGATTATGCCACAAATCTTGAGGATAAAGTAAAAGAGCGGACAAACAAATTAAAAGATGAATCAAAACGCCATTTATCTGATGTCCACCTTTTTGTAAGCCTGCTTTCAGGATTTTCCGAATCCCAAAATATCCTTCAACTGATTACCAACGTTCTAAAAGAAGTGGGAAAGCGATTCTGTGCACATCAGGTTATTTATCACTGCACTGTTGTTTCAGACAAATTTTATACATGGAAACCTGATCCTCAACCCATTGTGTTAGAAGAGGATATCAAAAAAATTTTATGGAGCAACAAGATTATTTTTAAAAAAAATAAATTATATATTCCTGTTAATTCCCCTGAAAGCCATTGGGGCATATTGTGTATCTCATGGATCAAATTCCCTCAAGATCAGACCCTTGATTCTGACGTGCTTCTTGCAATGGGAATGCAAATGGGCATTTTATTGGAAAACATTCAAGCCTTTTCCAATATTCGGCTCCAGAACGATATGCTTCAATCTATTTTTGAAGGCATTTCAGATCCCCTGCTGCTTATTGATAAAGATTGCCATATTATTATTGCAAATAAAGGGAGCCGCAAAATACTCGGTAAAACCACACGCAAAGTTCAGGCAGAAAAACTCAGAGCCTTTCTTTGCCGGGGAACCCGACCTGATTTTTCCTGCAATATACTTGATCAAGTAATTCAACAAAGGAATCTCATCAGAGAAGAGATCAAAACCCTGGAAAATAAATATTTTTCCATTGAATTATACCCTTTACCAAAACAATCCCAGCAACCATTAAAAATTGTTGTTTATGCAAGGGAAATCACTCTTGAAAAACAAATGGTTGAACAAATGCAGCAGACCGAGCGCTTAAGCGCCATTGGGAAGCTTGCAGCCGGAATTGCCCATGAAATAAACAACCCATTGGGTGTTATACAATGCTATACTGATCTTGTAAAAGATGCTGTTAAAGACCTTGATATTATCAATGATCTTGGTGTTATTTCAAAACATACAAAAGCAGTGCAAAAGGTGATACAGGATCTGCTCAACCTTTCCCGACCCAAAGAAATTATTTCCGGTCGATGTAATATTAATAAAGTTGTTATTGATATTCTTGAAATATTTAAAGCCCAGGGGGCATCAAAAAATATCCAGATTTCTTTAAAAACCCGGGCAAACCTGCCTGATATTAAATGTGATGCAGCAATACTTGAACAAATTTTAACAAATCTATGGTTAAATGCCTTTGATGCCCTCCAGAACATGGAAGGGATTATTACAATCCATACACGTTTACAAGAGCATGCAGCAATGGTGGAATTATGCGTGGAAGATAATGGCATAGGAATTCCAGAGGATGTAATTCCCCAGATATTTGACCCTTTTTATACAACAAAAGATGTGGGCAAAGGAACAGGCTTAGGTCTGTGTGTTGTTTATGGATTTGTTAATGAACTTGGCGGAGAGATTGATGTGAAAAGTGATGAGACCACGCGATTTTATATATCTTTTCCCATTGCAAATAATGCCGGGAGCAAAATAAAATGAAACAATTTTCATTATTAGTTGTTGATGATGACAAAGATTTTTTAAAAGGTATTATCAGAACTCTAAAAAAAAAATTTAATACTATAAATATCATTGGAGCAGATTCAGGTCAAAAAGCCATTGATATTTTAAAAAAAAATGAAATCGGAGTTATGCTGTCGGATTTAAGGATGCCCGAAATCTCAGGGTATGATTTGCTGATAAAGGGAATCTCTCTTAATCCTATTCTCTGTGTAATTATGATTACCGGTTATGGAACCGTTGAAAATGCAGTGACTGCTCTTAAAAACGGAGCATGGGATTTTTTTACAAAACCTGTTGAAAAAGAGCCGCTATACCATAAGGTGGAAAAGGCAATTGCACATTATTCCCTGGCTAGAGAAAACAAACGATTACACAATATAATTCATGAACTCAATTCTGATCAACCCCTTAACTGGGAAAGCTTAGTAATGAAGCAACTGGGGGAAAAAATTTCAGCCATTGCTGTCACAGATTATACAGTGTTAATCACCGGTGAATCCGGAAGCGGAAAAGAACATATTGCAAAAGCCATTCATAATCTATCTAAGCGAAGCCAGTCCTCATGCCATGTATTAAATTGCCCTGCAATCCCCGAACAACTACTGGAAAGCGAGTTGTTCGGGCATGTTAAAGGAGCTTTTACCGGAGCTGAAAGAAATCGCGAGGGCTTTTTCCTGTCAGCTGATAAAGGAACATTAATTCTGGACGAGATTGGTGATATAAGCCCTGGCATCCAGGTAAAATTATTGAAATTCTTACAAGACAAAACTGTTAAGCCGGTAGGCAGCAGCCATTCCAAAGTTACAGACGTGAGAATCATTGCCTTGACAAACCAGGATCTGGAACAAAAAATTTGTGAGGGCAGCTTTAGACAGGATTTGTATTATCGGCTGAATGTGCTTTCTGTCAATGTCCCGCCATTACGAGAAAGAAAAGAAGATATACCCATGCTGGTTAAAAAATTTATTATACAAACCTGTCAGGAGATGCAAATTGAACCCATGGACATTGACCTTCTTGCTTTAGGGTTTCTCTCAAGGCAGACATGGCCGGGAAACGTCAGAGAATTGCTCAATTATGTCCGTCGCCTGGCAGTTTTCTCAAATGGAAATCCCATTGATCTTGCCTTGATCAATCAGGTAGAGGGAAATATAGATCAATCCTGGGTTTCAAGGTTAAAATCTCCTGTTTTATATAGAGATGCTAAAAAAGAAGTTATGGATACATTTTCCCGGGATTATATCATAAGGATATTGAGACAGACAAAGGGTAATATTTCTAAGACCTCTCGTATCAGTGGGCTTGAAAGGGCATCCATCCAAAAAATAATAAAACGTCTTAATATAAATATTTCTCAATTCAGAAATTAAATTCATTAGTGGTTTATACATTTTCCAATGGCAGCACTGACACCGCAATTATTATTGGAAGGGACCATGTCAAAAAATCCTTTAAGCTCTTCTATAGCATTTTCAACAATATATCCTTTGCCTGACCATTGGAGCAAATCCATATCATTATAATCATTTCCAACGGCAAATAAATTTTCCTTTTTAACTTCAAGCTTTTTTACAAGGAATGATGCAGCCTTGCTCTTTGAAACTTTTTTATTAAAAACTTCAATCCACAATGATTTATTATCAAGAGGTGATGTTGCAGGAACAACACTGAATTGCGCAAGATCTCTGCGAATTTTTTTTATTATATCAGACATGGAATTATTTAATTTTTGAGGGATAATTGACAAAATTTGTGTTGATTTACCAAAACCTTTTAACATTTCATTTTTATTTAACAATAAAGCATATTTTTTATATAAATCTATTCTCCTGAAAAAATCAGGATTTTCTGTTCCGTGTGATCTATAAACAAAACAATGGGTTTCAGGTATTGGTTTATGAACCATATAATCAAGTTGAAGTTTCTCAAAATAATCACTAATAAAAACGATATCTGATTCGTTAAGATAATAATTACATAAAATTTCGCGGGATTGGAAATTCATAATTCCAGCTCCTGTTGAAAAAATTAAATAATCCAAAGGGAAATTAAATTCATAATTAAAGCCTTTTAAAATTTTATCAAAGGAATATATAGATCTGCCTGTGGCAATACAAGTTATTATTCCATAATTTTTAAGTTGTTTTAACGCATCAATATCTTCATGGGCAATCGTTTTATCGTCTTTTAAAAGGGTCCCGTCAAAATCTGTAATAAATATCTTTTCTGGCATACTCTTTTATACATCAATAAAAAATTTATGCCAATTAAAATTCATGCTTGCCTTTTTACATTACTTAGAGTATTTTATTTTTATCGCTAATGGAGATTCTCATATATGCAAAATTGCATTTCAAAACGCAAATTTCTTAAACTCAGTGCACTCTCAGCAGGAATGCTTGGAGCAGGTACATTTTTGTTCAGAGATGAAATTCATCAGGTACTAAAAAATTCACTGAAGAATAATATTGATTTTCTTACTTTAGAAAATAATCTCAAGGCAAATGACAATTTTTATCCTTTAAAAGTATCAGAACAAAACACTATCCATCCAGGAGATCTGCCCATATACCAGGGTTCGGTATCAGATGGACTTCCCTTGACAAAATATTTTCCTGAGCTTGATTATTCCAGCAAAAATAAGGCAAAAGTTCAAATAATTAATATCTATCATAAAGATTTTCAAAAAATTACCAATCAAATCAATAATAAAGCCTTAATTTACGACAGCTTGTTCTCCATGAAAACCAATCCCCAGCGTTTTTTTATTCCATGGATACCCCTTTTTAAAAAAACAACTCCTGTATATAAGCTTAAAGGAAAATTTACAGATCATGCATATCCATTCCCTATATATATTAAAGACGAAGGCAGCAGTGAAATAGCCTTGTTTGGTAATAAAGCACGTAAATACGAATTTGCCTTTCCTTTTTGTTTACAAACAAGGGCAAAAAAAATCATCACTTTTGGCAGTCTTGCAAGTAACCATTGTATATATACTGCACTGACCTCATCCTGCAGCGATATAGGCAAATGCTTTAATGGGGAAAACCCGGAAATTCTGGTCAATCTTTACCCCCAGAAATTTCACCCCTTAATAGAAAAAAAACTTAAATACCTTCTTGCATTGGGAGCAAGGATTCGCTTTCTTGACAATGATCTGGAAATAGGAACTGGGATTCTTACCAATAGAGCCCGCGAATATTTTTCCCCGGATGATGATCTTGCATATTACGAGCCTGGAGGATCCAACCCGTTAACAACCCTTGCCCATATCAATGCTGCTTTTGAGCTAAATGACCAGATAAGGCAAGGCAATTGTCCATTAAACAAACCTCCTGATTATATTTTTACAGCTCTTGGCTCAGGCGGAACATGTATGGGATTAGTGCTGGGATGTTTTTTACTGGGTTGGAAAACAAAAATTGTAGGCACCACTTCCCAGGATAAATCAATGTGGAAACGAGCATTGGTCTTTGGGAATCCATCCAAACCGTTTTTAGTGCAGAATGCTGAACAACTCCTTAAAAAGACCATTGAACTTGTCAAATTCTTTGATCTGCCGGGTACAATATGGAATAAGCTAAATGCCGAACATATACTAAAGAAAAATTTTCTCTATGATAACCTTGCATGGGAGCCTGCCTACGGCATCCCCTCAGGTAAAACACAAGCTATAATTAAAAGGGTCAAAAAAACAACCGGGTTGATTTTAGACCATACTTTTACAGGCAAATCATTTACCACACTTATAGACTATGCAAACAAAGGGATATTAAATAAAAAATCTGTATTATTCTGGAATACACATCATCGTTACAATTTTATGGCTAACAAAAAAGTAAAAAATATCAATATCAATTTATTGCCCCAAAATTTAATGGAGTATTTGTCATCATATATAAATAAAAAATAATAAGCTGATTTATAAAATAAACAGGCAGGTTAATTCCCATGAAAAAGATTAATAAAAAAACTATTATATTGATTATTTATCTTATTCCGATTTCTGTACTTATTTATCATTGCCTTATCAATAATTTTTCATCAGATGTTTTTCTAGAATATAAAGATCAATTCACTGCCTTTAAACATACACATTTGATTTTATTCTTCATGATTTTTTTAATAATTTATTCTACACTTATTACGTTTTCCCTGCCCTTTAACGTAATAATGAACCTTTTTGCAGGTTACCTTTTCGGTCCCCTAACAGGTGCCCTGTTTGCCAGCATAGCAATCAGTTTCGGATCATATTTACTTTTTTTGATTTCTCGTTCTTCCACACAAAAATTCCACAATAAATACTCAAATCTTAAAATTTTTAAAACCAAAGACCAGAATATTATTTTAACCTTATTCTTTCTACGGCTGTCGCCATTGTTCCCTGCTCCGGTTATCACAATAGGTTGTGGTTTAGCTAATATAAAAGATC
This sequence comes from uncultured Desulfobacterales bacterium, assembly GCA_964612755.1. Classification (GTDB taxonomy): domain Bacteria; phylum Desulfobacterota; class Desulfobacteria; order Desulfobacterales; family Desulfobacteraceae; genus JAIOSM01. The sequence continues at coordinate 70,134 of CAZTEM010000001.1, forward strand.
ATATTTTTATTATAACGACATTTTTAGGATCAATACCGCTTGTTTTGATATATACATTAATCGGAAGTCATCTTGATCTCATAAACCATACCAGAGATATTTATAATTCCAATGTGATAATCCTGTTATTATCCTTAACATTGATTTCTCTTTCACCTTTATTAAAACATGATATAAGAAAAATGACAGGCATAAAAAAAATACAAAGATTATTTGTATTTTTTAAATAAATATATTAAAAACAGGTCATGAATTCACGGGTGTTATCATCAATACTTAGACATTTAAAATCAATGCCAACCTTTGATCAGGTTGGTATTAAGCGTTACAGGTCACTTCTTGAAGTCAGTGCAAAAGCATTTAAACCTGATAAAGATATTAAATTCCAACCCATTAGAATTAATCAAATTAAGGCTGAAAAAATTATTCCGAAAGATATATCTTCCAATACAATTATACTATTTCTCCATGGTGGAGGATATATTGCAGGATCAATCAATTCCCATAGAGATTTAGGCTCAAGAATAGCAAAGTACTCAAAAGCTATGGTGCTATTAATTGATTACAGACTTGCCCCTGAGCACCCTTTCCCGGCAGGGCTGGAAGATGCTTTAAATTCCTATGAATGGCTTCTAAATAATAACCCTGAACAAAGACAGATTGCCCTGGCAGGTGATTCTGCAGGCGGTGGACTTACCCTCGCGCTTATTGCAAAAATTAAAGAAAACAAATTGCCCATGCCCTGTGCAGCTGTGTTTCTTTCTCCCTGGGTTGATCTTGAAAATAAAAACAAATCAATAAAAGAAAAACAAGATGTTGATCCAATGCTGGACAAAAAAATGCTTGATCAGACAGCTAAGCTTTATGCCAATAATCACTTGGTTAGTGATCCTTATATATCACCCATTAATCATGATATGACAGGTCTTTGCCCCATACTTATCCATGTTGGTAAAAATGAAGTCCTGCTTGATGATTCTTTGATTTTAGCACAAAAAGCTGAAAATGCAGGTGTAAAAACAACCATTGAAGTATGGGAAAATATGTTCCATGTTTTTCAATATTTTGCAAGATACCTTCCAAAAGCTAAAAAATCCCTTAAAAAAGTTGGTTTGTTTATTCAGGGAAATCATTAAATCAGTTTAAACCCATACCCATCACCAGCCCCACTGCAATACCAAGACCTATAAATATCGAGCCTATGACTATTCCAACGGCTATATTATTATCAGCCAATTGTTTTGATGTATCAAAAGGGGTCACTTTATCAAATAATTTAAACCCTAACAGCATAAAACCAAGAGTAATGATTACACCAAAAACTGCGTATAAAAAATTCGCTATTATTATCCCGGATTCCATTATTTTAATACTCCTTTATTTTAATATTCTTTTATTTTAATATTCTTTTAACTTTATTGATTTTATTCACATATCCAATGGTTTCTCTGCTATGTTTCCCTGTAACTTTATCAAGGGTTTGCTCAATGGATGTCCATTTATTAGGGTCAAAACCAACTTTATTTGCAAGTTTTTGAGCTTTGAGAATATTCCCTTTTCCAGCATTATATGAACCAAACATAAAAGCAATTTTGTCAGCAAAAGGTCGTTTTGCCTTCCACAATTTCCATATAGTTCTGTCATAATAAATACCTGCGGCAATATTCCATTTTGCCTGGTGGGAATTGCCTTTTATGGAAGGATTTTTATATTTGATTTCTTCAAAGGTTTTTGGCATTATTTGCATAATACCCTTTGCACCCACATGTGATTTTGCATCAGATTTAAGATTTGATTCTGCAATTGCCTGGGATTTAAAATATCTCCAGTCAAAGGATGGTCCAAAACAATGTTTTGTATATTTTTTAAAATAGGAATCATATTTGACAACTCTGTTGTAACGCTCAAATCCAAGCACAGACACAGGGAAAAATAAGAGACAAATCAAACAAATAATTATATATTTTAAACAATTTTGCATGGGGTAACAATATCATATTCAAGAAATATTAAAAAGAGATGCCCTCAGCAATTCTCGGTCAAAAATTATTTTAAAGATTAACAAGTGTAATATAGTCAAA
>CAZTEM010000002.1:0-55732 GCA_964612755.1 uncultured Desulfobacterales bacterium
GCAATGAAAAATGTTATTGCCATTGCTGCAGGCATTTGTGATGGAATGGGAATGGGATTAAATGCAAGAGCTGCTCTTATAACCAGAGGACTTACTGAAATGAAACGGGTCGCAATTAGTTTGGGATCAGATCCTTTAACTCTGTCAGGACTTTCAGGTGTAGGCGATTTGCTTTTGACCTGTACCGGAGCTTTGAGCCGTAATTATACAGTGGGTAAAAGAATTGGCAGTGGAGAGAAAATTCAGGATATTACAAAAGACATGAGAATGGTGGCAGAAGGAGTGAAAACAACTAAATCCGTATACAACCTTGGGAAAAAACTTGGTGTGGATCTGCCCATCTGTAATGAAGTGTATTATGTACTCTATGAAAATTTACCAGTGGAAGAAACTAGAGACAGACTCATGAATCGAGCCTTAAAACATGAGCTTGATGGATTGGTTGATCATTAGTTAATTTTTTAAATTTTTATTTATAATTTTGATTGCCAGGGCAGTACCTCCCTGGTTTTTTCTAATGTATTCAAGGCTTTTTTGTTTTATTTTTTCTTTATCAGGTGGGTTGGTAAGCTGCTGAACCATGAATTTTCCTACTTCATGGGCATTTTGGGCTTTAAAAACAATATTTGAGTTGAAAATTTCTTTATTAATCCATTTAAATGAATTTAAAAAAGGTCCTGTTATAGTTGCAGCTCCACTGATAACAGGCTCTAAAAAATTCTGCCCGCCCAGAGGCTCAAGGCTTCCTCCCACAAAAGCTGTTGTGGCAAAAGCATAGGCATGTTTAAGTTCACCAAAAGTATCCCATAAAATTATGGTTTTTTTGTCGAGTTTATTATTGATCATTGATTTCAGCTGCCATTTTATACCTGTTTTATTTGCAAGCCTTGCAAGCATTTTTGATAAAGGATTAATCCTTTGCATATGTTTTGGAAATATTGCAATGATTTGATCAGGGAATTTTTGAATAAGATATTGTATTATTTTTTCCAAATGATTTTCTTCTTCTTTTCTGATTGATGCAAGTATTGATAAGGGTATGTCAGAAGGAAGGATTTCAGCCAATTGTACCATTATACTTGATTTGGTCTCTGTAGTTGAAGGTATGGCATCAAATTTTATATTTGGCATTATACCTATTTGTGCTTTTTTACCAAAAATATTTTTAAACCTTTGTTTATCTTTTTCAGATGTTGCAAGAATTATTTCAGGACTGATATTTTCCCACAAAAATTTTGTTTTTAAATACCGTAAATAAGTTTTAGATGAAAGGCGACCATTTATAATAATGGTTTTGATCTTATGTTTTTTCAACATATATAACAGCCCTGGCCATAATTCAGTCTCAAGAAGAACCATTATTCCAGGGTTTGTTTTTTTTACCACTTGTTCAATTATTGCAGGCATATCAAAGGGCAGCCATGTTATCTTATAATCAATATCAGGATTAAAATCAGGAGTTTGACAAAAAGATTCCATGACTTTAATACCTTGAATAGTTGTTGCAGTATATAAAATTTTTTGAGGAGAGCAGGGTTTGAGGTGTTTTAATATTTCTGTTGCAATATAAGCTTCTCCTCCAGAAGCACCATGTATCCAGATATCAGTTTTTTTAAAAATATCAGGTGTTATTCTCAAAGGATAATTGTCTTTAAAAAAAGAAGTTCTTTTTAGAAATGGCAGAAGGATCTTCCATGCTATATTGTATAAATTAAATATGACTTTTTGTCTCTTCATGTGTTATATATTGTCATGATTTATTAATATTGACAATACTTGTTCCAGCACTAAAAAGGACTAATATTAGATAATATACAGATGATGGCGTATTTTTTAAACAAGCTCAATAAAAGACAAAGACATTTATTTGATATTGTTTCCCAATATTGGCGGTGGTTTATAATCGGCTCTGTATGTTCGGTTATAGGGGCAGCATCTTCCTCGGCATCAGCTTATCTTGTCAAACCATTGCTTGATGATATTTTTATGAAAAAAGATGCAGCAATGTTGTTGATTGTTCCGGGGTTCATAGTTTTAGTCTCTGTTATCAAGGGCTTTGCTGTCTATGGCAGGGTATATTATATGCAATATATTGGATTTACTGTGGTCAAGGATCTAAGGAATCTGCTTTATGCAAAGATAATTGATCTGCCTTTACAATTTTTTCAAAAGAAAAAAGTTGCTGTACTCATGGCAAGAATCACCTATGATGTTGAAATTGTGAAAGTTGCCGTGTCTTCGGCAATTGCTGATTCTATTTCCGATATCCTGACCTTGTTAGGACTTATGTGTGTGGTTTTATATATGGATTGGAAACTTGCTCTGGGGGCATTTTTTATTATGCCCATTGCCTATTATCCAATTGTTAAACTTGGGAAACGAATACGTAAATTCAGTATAGGTGTTCAGGAAACCATGGCAGATTTAAATTCATTTTTGCTTGAGACGTTTTCAGGAATAAAAATAGTAAAAATTTTTACAAAGGAACCTTTTGAAAAGAAAAGATTTGTAAAAACCAATGATTATTATTTAAAGCTTGGCATGAAAAGGATAAAAGCCCAGGCATTAAGCTCACCTGTGATGGAAACCCTTGGTGGGGTTGCCGTTGCATTTGTGGTGTGGGTGGGCGGGTTTAGTGTTGTTAGGGGTGATGCTACTCCTGGAACTTTTTTTGCTTTTCTTGCAGCAGTCGTAATGATGTATGGTCCTGTAAAAAGATTGAGCAAATTGTATGGTAAGATACAACCCGGTTTTGCAGCATTGAATAGAATATATGATGTTTTAGAAGAAGAATCAAAGATTATTGAAAAAGAAAATCCTGATTTTCTTGAAAATAATGGGTTTGATATTGAATTTAAAAATGTTTCATTCCAATATAATGATAAAGATGGTCTGGTATTGAAAAATATTGATTTAAAAGCTGATATGGGGGATGTCCTCGCATTGGTTGGTATGAGCGGCGGTGGTAAAACATCATTGGTAAACCTTATTCCAAGATTTTTTGATGTCTCTGGAGGAGAAATCCTAATAGGCAATAAAAATATACAAGATATTTCCATTAAATCTTTACGGGAACATATTTCCATTGTAACCCAGGAGCCTATTTTATTTAATACAAGTATAAGAGAAAACATACGGTATGGGAAAATTGATGCAAGTGATGAAGAAATTGAAAACGCTGCCAGATCAGCCTTTGCCTATGATTTTATACAGGGGTTTCCAAAAGGATTTGAAACAGGTATTGGCGAGCTTGGAAACAGGCTGTCAGGCGGTGAAAAGCAAAGAATATGTATTGCAAGGGCACTTATAAAAGATGCTCCTGTTTTAATCCTTGATGAAGCAACATCAGCCCTTGATGCAGAGGCTGAAAGGGTTGTCCAGAAGGCTCTTGGGAACCTTATGAAAAACAGAACAACCTTTATTATTGCCCATCGTCTTTCAACCATAAAATATGCTGACAGGGTAATTCTTTTAAAAGATGGTGAGATTAAAGAGCAGGGCAATCATGATGTATTAATGGGACAAAAAGGAGAATATTATAAATTGCAGACCATGCAGAATCCAAAAGGAGAAGACAATGACATTATCCAAGGAATTGCTTGAGATCCTGGCATGCCCTAAATGTAAAGGTGACATATATCTTAATGAAAATAAAGATGGGCTTATCTGTGATAATTGTAAGCTTGTCTATGAAATTAGAGAAGATATACCTGTGATGCTTATTGATGAAGCCAAACCTCTTGAGTAATTTATTAAAATAAAATGAGTACACCTAAACCCCCTATACCTGCAAAATTTTTAGTGGGAGTTTTTATGAAAGATCAAAAAATTTTTCATGAAATTTTTTCCCTTTTAGAAGAAAAATTTGGCAATATAGATATTGTAAGCCCATGGTTTAATTTTGACTATACTGAGTATTATGAAAAGGAAATGGGCAAAGACCTGTATAGAAGAATGATTGTTTTTAAAGACCTTATCGGTCAGGATGATCTTGCAGAAATAAAGAAAATTACAAATTTGATTGAAAAAGAATATTCAGAACACGGGAAAAGAAAAATTAATATTGATCCGGGTTTTATTGTTCCATCCAGATTTGTTCTTGCAACAGGTAAAGATTATGCCCACAGGATTTATATTGGTGAAAATATATATGCAGATTTAACATTGATGTTTAAAAATGGTGATTTCCATGACCTTGACTGGACATATCCTGATTATTCATCAAGGCAGATGAAAGATTTTCTATTAAAAGCCAGGAGTAAATATTTGCTGGATCTTGCAGAATCAGCAGAATCAGAATAAATTAGAAATTTTTATTTAAGGTTTTATAAATGATAAAAAGTATGACAGGCTATGCAGAGGTTTTGCACACAATTGATGATGTCATTATTAAAGGGACTTTCCGTTCATATAATAGCAGGCATTTAGATATTGCTTTGTATCTTCCTGATAATCTGAAGATGTTTGAAGATAAAGTAAAAAAAATGGTTGCACAAAAATTATCCCGGGGCAGGATAGAGATACGTTGTTCTGTAGATGAAGCATCAATGGACTCTGTTGAATTCAGGCTTGATTTAAAAAGAGCAAAAGCATATTATAAAGTGCTGGACGAGCTTAAAAAGAATTTGGGTGTTAAATCAGATATTACCCTGGATCATGTCCTTGCCGGAAAACAAATGATAGTGCCGGAAGAAAAAGTGCATAACACAGAAATTTTATTTGAATGCTTGAAAAATGTTGTTGAAAAAGCTCTTGTAGAACTTGAAAAGATGAGAATCAAAGAAGGAGAAAACCTGTTTAAGGATATTGAGCAGAGATTTGTTTATATGGAAACCATGATTCATTCGATTGAACAAAAAGCCTGGGATCTCCCTTTGATTTATAAAAAAAATCTTGAAAAAAGGCTATCCCGTCTTATTGTGGAAAAAGATATCCTTGATCCTGTCAGGATTGCTCAGGAAGTTGCTATTATTGCAGATAAGAGTGATATCTCAGAGGAAATAGTAAGATCTCGCAGCCATATTGATCAGGCAAGACAAATAATGTCTTTGTCTGAACCTTCAGGAAGAAAATTAAATTTTCTTGTCCAGGAGTTTAATCGCGAGTATAATACCATGGGATCAAAATCAGGTGATGTTGAGATATCTCAAATGGTTGTCGATTTAAAATCAGAACTTGAAAAAATCAGGGAGCAGGTGCTTAACATTGAATAAAACAAGAATTATTAAATTAGACGGTACTGTTGAACAGGCACTTTTAAACATTGGGTTTGGAAACACTATCATTGCAGATAAAGTGGTCTCTATTTTATCCCCTAATTCTTCTCCCATGAAGAGATTGAAAGATGAAGCAAGGGAAGAAAAAAGATTGATAGATGCTACCCATGGCCGAAAAACAAGGGCAATAATTGTTACTGAGACAAACCATGTTATTCTTTCTGCAATCCAGGCAGAAACAGTATCCCATCGTATGGCAAAATTGTATAAGGACCGACCTGCAAAGGGATAATCTGTTATATTTATGGACCGGGACACTAAGAAAAAAGGAAAAATATTTGTTGTTTCTGCCCCTTCAGGAGCAGGAAAGACAACTTTGTGCCAGGCTCTTTTAAAAAAGAGTTCAACAATATCCTATTCAATTTCCCATACAACAAGAGCCCCTCGAAAAGGTGAAAAACACGGGCTGGATTATTTTTTTATATCAACAAATGATTTTGAAAAAAAAATAGAACAAAATTTTTGGGCAGAATGGGCAAAGGTGCATGGGAACTATTATGGAACATCAAAAAAATATCTTTTAGACCAGGTTGTTAAAGGGCACAATATTCTACTTGAAATTGATATTAAAGGTGCAAAACAAATAAAAAAATTATATCCTGATTCGGTAACCATATTTATCATGCCGCCTTGTTTTGCTGTCCTTGAAAAAAGACTTAGGGAACGCGCAACTGATTCTGAAGATATAATTAATATAAGACTTAAAAATGCCAGGGCTGAAATGGATCAAAAAAATTTTTATGACCATGTGATTATAAATGATGAGCTTGATCAATCATGTAAAAAATTCTTTGAAGTCGTTAACAGGTATTTATAAATATAAATGGATAACCGGAAAACAGAAATACTTTCAGGCATTCATCCTGTTATTGAAGCATTAAAAGCCAACCGCCGAAAATTTTTCAAGATATTTATCAAAAAAAATCTTAAAAGATCACGACCTGAAATCAATGCTTTTTTTAAACATATTGATCATATGAATTGTGAATTTGAATATGTTGATACAAGGTTATTGGATGAGCTTACAAACAATGCAAAACATCAGGGTATTGCAGCAAGGGTGTCTGCTTTTCCTGTCATGAATAATAATGATTTTTTTGCAAGGGTTGAAAAGTCAGAAAAACCACCTTTTGTTTTAATACTTGAAAACATTGAAGATCCTCATAATTTTGGGGCTTTAATAAGAACAGCTTTGTGTGCAGGTGCTGATTATATCATGATACCAAAAGACAGGTCAGTTGCCCCTGTGCCGTCTGTTTCAAGGAGTTCTGCCGGAGCAATGGAATATGCAGAGATTTGTTTAATTACCAATACTGCATCCACAATACGGAAGTTAAAGGACAAAGGAGCATGGATTGCAGGCTTGGATGCATCAGGTGAGACTTCATTGTTTGATACTGATTTTTCAGGTTTTTTTGCACTTGTTGTTGGTGGAGAGCACAAGGGAATAAGACCTCTGGTAAAAAAAGAGTGCGATTTTCTTATTTCTATTCCCATGCAGGGAAAAATAAATTCCCTTAACGCATCGGTTGCAGGTGGAATCGTATTGTATGAGGCATTCAGAAAGAGAAATTTATTAAATTAAGGGAAAAAGATATGACCATGGAAAAAGAGTTTGATTTGGATTGCCCTGTAATACCTTATATTAAAGGAGACGGCATTGGACCTGAAATATGGGAAGCCTCAAGAATGGTATTTGATGCAGCTGTAAATCAGGGGTTTAATGGAGCAAGAAAAGTTGATTTCCAGGAAATCCTTGCCGGGGAAAAAAGTTTTAAGAAAAATGGTGTCTGGCTTCCTGAAGAATCCCTTGATAAGATTAAAGAAAATAAGATTGCTATTAAAGGACCCTTGACAACTCCTGTTGGCAAGGGTATGAGAAGTTTAAATGTTCGAATACGCCAGGATCTTGATCTTTATTCTTGTGTACGACCTGTAAAATATTATCCTCCTGTTCCAAGCCCTGTAAAACATCCGGAGAAGGTTAATATTACGGTTTTCAGGGAAAATACTGAAGATCTTTATGCAGGTATTGAATGGGATGCTAATTCTGATTGTGCTCAAAAAATAACAAAATTTATGAATGAAGAATTATCCTGTAAAATAAAAGATGGCGTATCTATCGGTATTAAGCCAATTTCTTCATATGGTTCTAAAAGACTTGTTGCAAAAGCTCTTGATTACGCTTTTGAAAATTCGTTAAAAAGTGTGACTTTGATGCATAAAGGTAATATTATGAAATACACTGAAGGCGGATTTAGAAAATGGGGCTATGAAATAGCCCTGGAACAATATGGAGATTGTGTAATAACTGAAAAGGATTTTTACGAAAAATATAAAGGTCAGCTTCCAAAAGAGAAAGTAATTATTAGGGACAGAATTGCTGATATGGTTTTTGCCGAGGTTCTACTCAGACCTGAAGATTTTGATGTGATTGCCTGTACAAACCTTAACGGAGATTATATATCCGATGCCCTTGCAGCCCAGGTGGGCGGGCTGGGTATTGCTCCCGGAGCAAATATCGGCAAAGATTGTGCTGTTTTTGAAGCAACCCATGGTACTGCCCCTGACATTGCAGGGAAAGGTCTTGCAAATCCATGTTCACTTATTTTGTCAGGCGCAATGATGTTTGATTATATGGGATGGCACAAAGTTGCAGACCTTATCAGAACCGGTGTTGCCAAGGGTTTAAATACCGGCAGACTGACCCATGACCTTGCTTCACAAATTACAGGGGCAAAACAGATACCATGTGTGGATTTTGGAAAACAAATTGCCGATCTGATATCTTAAACTTTATTAAACTGGATTTTGTTAAGTCTTTATTTGATTCAATCCTTTATTTGTTTTTCCCTTTAAAATGTTTGAAATGTCAGAAAAAAATTTCCTTAACCAATGGCAATTTAAATGGCAATTTAAAAAATCAAACCATACCTGCCAATGATTTTTGTTCTGACTTGTTTAATAGATATTATTGTGATGATTGTCTTTGTTTGGATTTTGAATATTTTGAACCTCCTTTTTGTAAAAAATGCGGCAAAAAATTTAATTATGATAAAGATGAACATATTCTAAATTGTTTTTGCAAAGATTGTTTAAAGCCTTCTGATATATCAATCGGAAAGGTGAGAGCCGGAGCACGCTATTTAGGTATAATAAAAAAAAGCATACATTTTTTTAAATATCAGAAAAAGCTGATGTTGAAAAAACCTTTAGGTCAAATCCTTTTTAAGGGATTTAATCAATATTTTATCGTGTCTGAACTTGATCTTATAATATCTGTGCCCTTGCATATATCAAAACTCAGGCAGAGAGGCTTTAATCAATCTTTTCTTGTTGCCCAGATACTTATGGGCATGTTGAGAAAAGCCAATACCGATTGTAATCTGAGGACTGCCCATAATGCATTGGAACGAGTAAAAAAAACAGATCCTCAAATTCAATTTTCAGCTGAACAAAGAAAAGAAAATGTAAAAGATGCATTTAAAGTCGTAAATAAAGCACAGATTCAAAACAAGAGAATTCTTCTTATTGATGATGTGTATACCACAGGAGCAACATCCATGGAAGCGGGCAGGGCATTGCTTAAGGCAGGGGCATTATCCGTAGATGTGCTTGTAATAGCACGAGTATGATATCAGCTGATTTTATGATGCAAAAATATATGAAAGTGCACAGGTAAGGTTTTTAACATAAGGCAGATGTAAAAATTCGTTTGGACCGTGGGCATTGGAATTGGGACCTAATACACCTGTTACAATAAATTGGGCTTTGGGAAATTTTGATAAAAGAAAATTCATAAATGGTATTGAACCTCCTTCGCCCACAAAACATACATCATTGTTAAAAAAAGCTCTGGAAGATTCATTAATGGCATTGAAAAGTTTTTTATTCAGTTCAGGCATCACCCATCCATTGGCATAATCAAGAGGAATAAAGGAAATTTTGGCTGAATAAGGAGGGTTGTTTTCCAATTTTGTTTTCATAAGTTCTAATGCTTTTTCAGCTTTAATGTTTGGCGGTAGTCTTAAGGAAAGAGAAATTAATGTCTCAGGTCTTAAGACACTCCCTGCATGGGCTGTAGAAGGCATGCCATCAACACCGATATATGAAAGAACAGGTTTCCAGGTATGGTTGATCATTAAGTCTAAAGGGTCGCTTGAAACAGGTTTTACCCCGGGTGCAAAAGGGATGCAATTTGAAACTTCCTGACCAATTATTTTAACGCTTTTTTTTATCATTTTCATTATGTTGGCAGGGATTATAGGTAAAAGCTCTTGAATTTTTATTTCACCTGTATTGGAATCTTCAATCCTGTCAAGTATATTTCTTAAAACTCTAAAGCTTGACGCAGCAATGCCGGAGTGTCCAGAATGGATACCCTGGGTTAAAATTTTGACTTCAAGGTTGCCAACAGCTGTTCCCCGTAAAGAATTTGTAATCCAGAGCCTTTTATAATCACCACATCCTGAATCAAGGCACACTACAAGGTCGACATTACCAATTTTCTCCTGATACTTTTCAATATAATATGGGAGGTCCGGGCTGCCACTTTCTTCTCCGGATTCAATAAGTATCACAAATCTATTATGTGGTAGATTCTGTTCTTTAATTGCTTTTATGGCGCAAAGGGCTGAGAAAGCAGCATAACCATCATCTGCACTTCCACGTCCATATAATTTATTATTTTCAATCACAGGCTTAAAAGGGCTTTTGTTTTTGTCCCATCCAGAGCCTTCGGGTTGTTTGTCAATATGTCCATAGATCAGGGTCGTTTCTGTATTATTAGAATTTGAAGCAACTTCTATGAAAAGAAGTGGAGTCCTTCCTTTTGAGGATATGATTTCAGTGCTAAGACCATTGATTTTAAGACTTTGGCACCATTTTTCTACCATTTCACAGGCATGTTGCAGATAACCATTTTGTTCCCAGTCTTGATCAAAAGCAGGTGATTTTGCTTTAATTTTTATATATTCTTGTAATGTTTTGATTACTGAATCAGAAAAAATATTGTCAATGAATTGTTTTGTTAAATTGATATCCATTTAGTTTGATTTGCCTTTCAACGCAATATTAGTGTTTGCTATTACTACCTGAAAAACAAGGTTTGTTCAATTGGTTTTTTTTTGACACAGCATTTTTTAAATTTAGAAAATATGAGGCAAGTTCTTCATTTTATCTTATAAACTAAGGTAATTTCCAAGAGTTACCCTGTAGTATAAAGTATTTTTTTAAATTTTCTTTAGTTTTTTAAAAAAATAGCTTGACAAAATGTTGGGTATTTGATTAGCCTGTATTTAAGAAAATGATATTTGTTTACTGAATAGCATTTTGTTTGAAAAATGAATTTTCATAAATTTATAATAAGGAGGATAAGATGCCAATAAAAAATAATACTTTAACACTTGATGGCTATACATTGTCAATTGAAGAACTAATCAAAGCAGGACAGGATTTGTCCATCAAAGTGGAAGTGGATAAAGCCAATTGGCCAAAAATTCGTGAGTGCAGGAAACTTGTGGATAAATGGGCAAACGAAGAGCGTTGTATTTATGGTGTAAATACAAGCTGTGGCGGTCTTGTTGATTACCTTTTACCTAAAGAAAGAGATAATGATTTTCAGAAAAATTTAGTAAGAAGTATAACTACCCAGGTTGGTAAACCATTTGAAGATACTTTGGTAAGAACTTTTATGATTGCCAGAGCAAATTCGCTTTGCCGTGGTTTTTCAGGAATTAAAGAAAAAAATCTGAAAATTTATCTTGAGATGATAAATAAAAAAGTTTTTCCTTTGATCCCAAGAAAAGGCTCTCTTGGTACAAGCGGTGATCTTGGTCCCCTAGGTTGTATTGCAAGCGTTGGATTTGGAGAATGGAAAGCAAGGTTTAATGGTAAACTCATGCCTGGTAAAGAGGCAATGGAAGCTGCTGGTATTGAACTTATGTTTCTCAATGCAAAGGAAGGTCTTTCATTAATAAATGGTACTTCCGGCATGGTAGGTCTTGCTTCCACTGTTATTGTTGAAGCCACCAATACATTAAAGAATTCAGATATAATAGCAGCTTTTGCCATTGAAACTCTTATGGGTAGATTTAATCCTTTTGATCCAATAGTGCACGAGCAAAAATATCATCCGGGTCAATATGCCACTGCCATGAATTTAACCAAACTTCTCAAGGGCAGTAATATGGCTATTGATGAACTGGAGTTGTCCATAAAACTTCAATCAACTTTACAGGAGCACAAAGGTGTTTCAGTGGCAGATATCCCTGTTGAGGATGCATATTCAATCCGTTGTACCCCTCAATTTGTAGGTCCTACAAAAGATTCTCTGCAAAATGCCTATGAAGTTCTTACAAGAGAACTTAACTCCAGTAATGACAACCCGTTAATTTTTACAGAACTGGATACATTTTTTCATAATGGTCATTTCCATGGTCAGCCAATTTCGTTTGCAATGGATTGTCTTGGTATTGCCATGGTTAATATAGGTGTAGTAAGCGACAGAAGAGTTGACAGGTTTATGGATGAGGCTCACAGTACAGGGCTTCCTCCTTTTCTCTGCAAAGAAGATACAGGCGTTCGCATGGGACTTATGGGCGGTCAGTTCATGACAACCTCACTTGTTGCAGAAAACAGAACTCTTGCAGTTCCTGCATCTATCCAGTCAATCACATCCACTGCTGATTTCCAGGATATTGTAAGCTTTGGTCTTATTGCAGGAAGAAAAACAAGAAAAATTGTTGAAAACACCAATCATATTCTTTCTTTTGAATTACTCTGCGCTGCCCAGGCAGCAGATCAAAGAGGTGTTGAAAGACTCAGCCCCGCAGGAAAAATTATGCACAAAGCTGTCCGGGAAACCCTTGATTATATGGATAAAGACAAGGTTTATATTGATGACCTTGAAGATCTTAAGGCAAGAATTGAGTCTGGTGAATTTGTAGAAAGAATTGAAAAAGAAGTTGGTGAACTTTTAATAGTTCATAAAAAAGAGGAATAAATAATATGGGAGAAGAGATTAAAAATAGAATATTTGATATTTATAAAGAAAAGTTTCCTGTCTGCAAAGAGCATCATGATGAGCTTGTCAAATATATTCCGGGTGGTGCAACAAGGAGCCTGAGTTATTTTAAGCCTTTTCCCATTCACATTGATTATGGTGAAGGCTCTTATGTATTCACTCCTGAAGGTCATAAATTGTTTGATGTGACCAATGCCTATGGTGCTTTGATACATGGGCATGGTGACCCTGATGTTGTGGCGGCAGTTCAAAAAGGCATTGAGAAAGGATCACAATATTCAACACCAAGCCTTGGGCAGTACAAATTAAGTAAACTTTTGTGTGAAAGAGTTCCGGGGCTTGAGAGATTGAGATTCCTGAACAGTGGCACCGAAGCAACTTTATATGCTTTAAGAACAGCAAGGGCCTTTACCAAAAAAGATAAAATTTTAAAGATGATTGGTGGCTTCCATGGTACCCATGACTGCGTAGCAGCTTCAACAAAGAAGAATGTTATAACAGCAGGTATACCCAAGGGAATGACCGAGGATGTTATTGAAGTCCCCTATAACGATATAGATGCATTGGAAAAAGCAGTAAAAGACAATGCTTCTGAGCTTGCAGTTGTGATAATGGAACCTTTTCTCGGGGCAGGTGGAGTTATTTTGCCTGAAGAAGGATATCTTAAATCAATTCGAAAGATCACTGAAGAAAATAATGTGCTTTTGTTTTTTGATGAGATTTTTTCCTATCGCGTCCATACAGGAGGATGTCAGGCTTTATATGATGTAATCCCGGATTTGACCACTATTGGAAAAGTAATTGGCGGGGGGCTGCCCATTGGTGTCTTTGGCGGTAAAGAAGAAATAATGAATATTTATTGCCACGAACATACAGATACGCCATTATATCATTCAGGTACTTTTAATGGATACGAAACTGTTATGCAGGCAGGATATGCAGCCTTAAAAAAATATGATGCCAAAGCAGTAGAAGATATTAATAAGATTGGCCAATATTTCCATGACAGTCTTGAAAAAATATTTAAGACTAATGGCTTAAATATTCAATCCAATCATATTGGTTCGTACCTGAATATCCATTTTGTCAATGAAAAGGTTACAACACCGGAACTTGCCATGAAATCAGAGGAAGAATTATTGTCTTTAATGCATCTTTCTCTTTTAAATAAAGGTATTTTTACAATTCCAAGGGCATTGTATATCCTTTCTTGTAAAATGACAAAAAAAGAAATTGATAATATGGTCAGTAAAATAGATGAATCTTTAAAAGAATTGTTGCCATTGATTGAAAAAAAATATACTCATTTATTATTATAGAACTATTGGGAATTTTTTTTCCAGGACCGAGGAAAAATGGAATTAGATGAGATAGATAAAATTATTTTAAATACTCTCCAGAAAAATGGCAGAATAACCAATTCAAAATTGTCAAAAATGGTTGGTATTTCAGCGCCTGCTACCCTTGAGCGTGTCAAAAGGTTAGAAAACCTGGGAGTGATATCAAGTTTTACTGTTTTAGTGGATTACGAAAAACTTGGCTATACCATAACAGCCATGGTTAATATCACTCTCAACTTAAGTGATCTGCCGTCTGTTAGATTAATCAAGGAAAAATTTATTGCATTGGATGAAGTTGTTGAGTGCTACCAGATTACAGGAGCAAATGACTTTATTTTAAAGGTTATCAGTAAAGATATGAAAAATTATGCTGAGTTTATTAATAATAAACTGACTCAGATTGAAGGAATCCAGGCAATGAATTCTTCTTTTATTATTGATAAAGTTAAAGAGAAAAAAAAGTTTATCTTTGACAATGACAAAAGTTACCAATTATTGAAAAAAAAACCAAAGAAAAAGGGAGGAAAATAAATATGTCTGAAAGGATGGATAAATTAATTATTACAGCAGCAATCACAGGATCGGTACATATTCCTACCATGAGCGATTATCTTCCGATTACTCCGGATCAAATTGTAGAAGATGCAGTACGTGCCCATGAAGCAGGAGCTGCCATAGCACATATACATGTTCGTAATCCTGAAAATGGTCTGCCTGTATCAGATACTGATTTGTTTGTTGAGGTTCATTCAAAAATTAAGGCAAGATGTGATATTATTTTGCTTCCCACAACAGGCGGGGGTATGAATCAGACAACAGCGGAAAAGCTTATTCCCATTGAAAGGCTTAGACCTGAAATGTGTTCTTTTGATCCGGCACCTTTTAATTTTGGGATATTTCAAATAGCAGGAAGATTTAAAGAATATAAATATGAGTGGGAAAAAGAATATCTTGATCTTTGTAAAAATGTAACATTCAGACCCACATTCAGCGATGACATAATATATGCAAAGAAGTTTTTAGAAATTGATACAAAACCTGAACTTGAAATGTATGAACTTGGGCATATCAGTTATGTCTCATGGTTGATTGAAGAAGGTTTGTTAAAAACTCCTGTTCATCTCCAATTTGTTTTTGGACCCATGGTAGGCTGGATGAAACCTTCTGTAAAACACCTTGTGCTGATACATGATGAAGCAAAAGAGGTGCTTGGCAAAGAAAATTTTACATGGTCAGTGGCTGCCGGGGGAAAATACCAGATACCAATTACTTCAACTGCCATGGCAATGGGTGCATGCAATGTAAGAATCGGTCTTGAAGACTCTGTCTATGCCGGCAGAGGTAAAATCGCCAAAGCAAGTGCGGATCAGGTTAATATGATTAAAAATATTGCAAAAGAAATGAGTCTTGAACCTGCAACTCCGGATGAAGCACGGAAAATCCTCGGGCTAAAGGGTTTGGATAAGGTAAATTTTTAATATTAATTTTTTTATTGATTTGAAATAAATAAGAATATAAGTATTCAGGAGGTAATTTGTTTATCAGTTGATTTATTAAAATTTTATAAAAAGGGAGGACAACATTGAATTATTCAGGATATGCAGCAATCCATGCTCAAAATATTCCAGATAAGGTTTGCCTGATTGAGAGGACGCCAGAAGAAAATAAAAAGAAAACTTTTACCTGGAAAGAGTTTAATGATGAGATTAACAGAGTAGCAAATTATCTGGCAAAGGAATTGGGTGTTAAACATGGCGATTATGTGATGCACCTGCAGAACGACTCTCTTAACTGGTTGGTAACTTATTTTTCAATAATACGTTTAGGTGCTATTGTTGTTCCTCTTAATTTTCGTTTTGAAAGCACTGACATTCTATATGCTGCCGGAGTCTGTGACCCAAAAGTTTTTATTTTTGGTTCTGAATTTACACAAGTTGTCCAGGGCGCGCAAAAAGACTTAAAAACCATTGAGAATTATATATGTGTTGGTAAAGATATCCCTGAAGGCTCAATAGATTTTAAAACAATTCAGGGCTATGAAGATATTTCCGATGCACTGGTTTCAGTTGAAAGAGATCATAACCTTGCAATGATGTTTACATCAGGGACTACAGGCAAACCAAAACCGGTTCTGCATACTCATTTTTCTGTTAACAGCACTGCTGTTGGCAATGGAATGACCTATTCTGTACAGAGAAATGATAATTATTTAATTTTTTTACCACTTTATCATTCAGGAACAATGTTTCTCTGGGCGCCATTTTATGCAATTGGTGCCACAGGCACAATAATCAGGGGTTTTAAAGATCCAAAATGGATTATCGAAGCCATTGACGAAGATAAATGTACAGATATGCTTTTTGTTGTTCCCATTGGCATTGCAATTTTAAATGCAATAGAAAAAGGTGATATTAAGATATCAGATTATGATCTTTCTTCATGGAAATATATGGAAATCGGTGCCCAGCCTGTTCCTTTTGATATAATGAAGGCACTTGTGGAAACACTTCCGTGCAAGGTTTCAAATATTTATGGTATTACTGAAGGCGGGGGAGGCGGAACATTTAACCTGTACCCTGAAGATACATTGAGAAAACCGGGTTCAATTGGTAAACCTACTTTTGGTGTTGAAGCAAGAATTGTTGATGAAATAGGTGAAACCCTGCCAAAAGGAAAGGTTGGAGAGCTTGTTTTCAGGACTCCAAGGATGATGAAAGAATATTTCAATAATCAGGAAAAGACTGCTGAGACTATTAAAGACGGTTGGCTTTTCACAGGTGATTTGTTAAGACAGGATGAAGATGGTTATTTCTATGTTGTTGATCGTATGAAAGATATGGTAACAAGTGGTGGAGAAAATATTTTCCCTGTTGAAATAGAAGATGCACTCATGGATCATCCTGATATTGATGATGTCGCATGTATAGGTTACCCGGACAAAAGGCTTGTGGAAATAGTTCTTGCAGTTGTCCAACTCAAAGAAGGTAAAACAATGACGGAAGACGAAGTTCTGGAGTTTGCAAAATCAAAGCTTGCCATGTATAAGGTGCCAAGAAAAGTAGTCTTTGATACTGTGCCGCGTAATCCAACAGGCAAATTGCAGAAACCAGAATTAAGACAAAAATATACTGGCAGGAAAGAGGCATTCCAGAAATTGGATTGATTTATTATTTTCTCTCTTTGTCTTGTTGCCGAGTTGTGCTAAGGTGTAGCCAATTGATTTTGATTCATTGCTGCAAGATTTAGTTGAATTCCAAAAGTTGAAACAGATGTTGAATTATATCAGCATCATAATTTATAAAAACTTAAATAAAGGAAAGGAACTAAGTATGAAACCCATGAAACCCATGAAACCGGGAAAAATTTTATTTTTATTGCTTGTATTAATTGTTAGTACATTTATGTTTACTTCTCCTCTAATGGCAAAAAAAGCCCCGTCACTTGACAAATGGAAACCAGATTTTGATCCTTCAGGTGCAAAGTACAAATGTATTGTTTCTAATGTTTCAACACCTGGACTTGTTGGAGTACATGCCGGTTTTGAAATCCGTGATGAAGTCTGGAAAAGAACAAACGGGAAAATTTTTATTGATTTTAAACCCTATTCAATATTGGGAGGCGAGGTAGAAGTATTGAACATGGTTCAACTTGGTGCAATCCAGGGAGTCGGTGTAAGCTCTGTTGCATCAACCAACCTTGGTCCAAGATTTGGAGTTGTAAACCTTCCCTTTGTTGTGGATTCTTTTGATAAGCTTGATAAGTTTATCGGTAATAAAAAACTATTTAACCATTTTTTAATGGCAATGGATCATCAGGGCATAACAGGAGTTGACATTACAGGTTATGGTAATTACGGATGGGCAACAACTATACCTGTGAAAACCATTGCAGATGCTAAAAAAGTTAAATTTAGAATTGCAGAAGCTGCTGTTAATCAATTAAGCTACAGAAAGTGGGGGTTTAACCCTGTTTCCATGCCATGGCCTGATGTGCCGGTTGCATTGAAACAAGGAGTTATTACAGGTCTTGATCATACCTTGACTGTGTGTAATGTTACTAAAAAATTTGAGGTTGCAAAATATTTTACTCAAATTAATTATGCCCAGGGGTTGTTTATCTGGGTATTTAATAAAGGCTGGCTCAATAGTCTTCCTGCTGACTTAAGAGAAGCATTTGTCCAAAGTGTTCATGCGGTTTGTGAGCAAAACAGGAAAAAGACATTAGCTGAAGAAAACAGGAATATTGCAAAAGCAAAAGCTGCTGGCGTTACATTTTTTAAACTTTCCGATAAAGATATGGCAATTTTGAAAAAACAAAGCCAGGCTGTATATGATAAATATGCTCCTGAAATCAATAAGCTTTATTCCAATGATAAATACAGATCAAAAAATTATTTAGAAGAAGTTCAGAATTTTTTAAAATAATTACTAATACAAATTTAAGTATAAATTCAGTATATTTAGGATAAATTTATGGCGGCAAAATTTTTTAAAAAGCTTGATTGGACGATTTCACAGATAGAAGAATGGAGTCTTTTTATTATTGTAATTGTTGCACTTATTGCTCTGTTTGCAAATGTGGTTTTGCGATATGGATTTAATTATACCTTAGCATGGAGTGAAGAACTGGTTCGGATCGTTATTATTTATTCGACTTTTATCGGTGCTAGCATTGCTGTCAGACAAAGGGCAATGATAAGGATTGATGCCGTAGTCCAGATTTTTCCAAAATTGAAAATATGGCTGACATATTATACTGATATTTTAATGCTTATATTTGCCGGCATGATGATTTATTATGGTTTTAAAATGGCTCAGCTTCAGATAATGACCCAGCAGAAAACCATTATTATGCAGATACCTCTAGTTTATCTTTATGCCATAATGCCTGTAATGGGCATTATGGTATTCATCAGAACTGTTCAGGTGATGATTCAAGAATCTAAAAAGAAATAAAAAAGGATTGTTTTAATGCAGATTAATGATTTAATAATATTATGTATACTCTTAGGTTGTATGGCAAGCTATGTACCTGTATTTTTAAGCCTTTTTTTTACAACTGTCATAGGTTTTATGTTTTTTGCCCATATGCCTTTGATACTACTTGCCCAGACTCTTTTTAGAAGTCTTGATAATTTTTCACTTGTTGTTGTCCTCTTTTTTATCCTTTGCGGTAATATTATGAGCAAGGGCAAGATTGTAGAAAAGCTTATTAACCTTGCCAATGCTCTTGTAAGCTGGCTTCCCGGAGGGCTTGGCATGGCAGGTGTTATAGGGTGTGGTCTGTTCGGAGCAATTTCAGGATCAACTGTTGCAACTGTTGTGGCTCTTGGAGGATTCATGATTCCAGCTCTTATCAAGAATGGATATGATGAAGACTTTACTCTTGGATTGATGACAACTTCCCCGAATCTGGGAGTGATTATTCCCCCCAGTATAAGCATGATTTTTTACTCCATGATAAGTAATGTATCCCTTGAAGGGCTTTTTATCACAGGTTTTGTCCCGGGGATTCTAATAATAGCATGTGTTTGTTTTTATACCTGGCTCAAATATAAAAACAGAGCAGATATCATAAGACTGCCTTCTCCGAATTTCCAGGAACTCTTTGTAATACTCAAGGAAGGATTCTGGGCACTGATGCTTATTGTGATAATATTTGGCGGGATTTTTTCCGGTGCATTTACTGCCAACGAAGCTGCAGTCGTAGCAAGCGTATATGCTTTTTTTGTAGAGTTGTTCATTTATAAGTCAATGAATTTTAAAGATGTCAAAGAAGTTACTGTCAGCTCTGCTTTAACCAGTGCTACTTTGCTTTTAATTGTAGCAAGCGCAACTTGTTTTGGGCGATACCTGACCTTTGAAAATATTCCAAATCGTGTTGCTGAAATTGTTGTTGCGAGTATTCATTCTCCCATCGTATTTTTACTTGTTATGAATGTTCTGCTCTTATTTATAGGAATGTTTATGGACATAATTTCTGCAACTTTAATACTTGGACCGGTATTTTTACCGCTTCTTGCCCCTTTTCATGTGGATCCAATGCATTTCGGGCTTATAATGACTGTTAATCTTGCCATAGGATATTGTACTCCGCCTATGGGAGTCAGTCTGTTTATAACCGGGGCATTAGCTAAACGGGATATTATATATGTTTCAAAATCTGTGCTGCCGTTTTTAGCAATACAGATAGGTGTACTTTTCTTTTTAACTTATTTCCCCCAGGTTGTTTTGTTTTTACCAAAATTGTTCGGATATGTTTAGATTATATAAAAATCCAGGGCAAAATTATTCTGCCCTGGGCGCATATTAAGCAAAATTTTTTTACTTTAATAACAGATGGATAATATGGCTGACTTATACAATGTTGTAATACAGGGCAGAATTATTCCCGGCAGTGATGAACAAGAAGTAAAACATAACCTGGTTAAAATTTTTAAAGCTCCACCAGACAAAGTAGAATCTTTATTCTCAGGCAAAATGGTAACAGTCAAAAAAGCAATTGATCATGACCATGCCCTGAAAATATCAGCCATGATTAAAAAAGCTGGTGCAGAGTGTAAAATAATTAAACAAAGAATCAAAACTTCATCTCCTCTGGTCATGGAAAAAGAAATAGAAAATACACAAGTACCAGAAAAAGTATATGATGATATCCCCAAACCGGATAAAACCCATGGAACAAACCTACACCAAACAAATCCATATAAAAGTCCCAAAGCAAATCTGTCTAAAACCCGGGGAAATAATTCAGGGCAGGGCAAAGACATAGTTTTGCCAGATGGAGTTAAAGGATGGAGCTGGGGAGCTTTTTTGTTGAATTGGATCTGGGCTATTGGTAATAGAACATGGATCGGTCTTTTTGCATTAACACCATACTTAGGCTTTATTTTTGCAGTTTTACTTGGTATTAAGGGCCGCCAATGGGCTTGGCAGAATAAACGCTGGGAAAGTGTTGAACATTTTCAGCAGGTTCAGAAAAAATGGTCATATTGGGCTGTGATAATATTAGTGCTTCTCCCGTTAATTGGAATTATTGCGGCAATTGCAATACCAATGTTTCTACGTTATAGATAGGAATAAAATAAATATTTTTTCCCTTGGGCAGCCCCTGCCTGTATATTAATATCCATAAACAACTTAAATATTTTGCAATCAGAATTATTATGGTGTATAAATAGTTGGTTTTTTTAAAATTGAATTTTAAGGAGCTGATCTAAATGAAACGATTGATATGTATATTTTTTATTCTATTAGTATCCATGTTTATGCTTAATGGCTGTGAAGCTATGGGGCGTGCAACAGCAAGGACAGAAAATAATATAAAAAAAGTAAATAATAAGATTGTAAATAAAATTCAAACTGCTGACCAGAAATTTAAAAAAGGGTATAATAGTGAAAAACAATAGCAGGCTATATACCTTTATCTATAATATTTTTGTCATGTAAAAGCCTTTCCTGAATCCCGCGGCTTATTTGATAATTCTGTTCGAAATCGGTCCAGAATTCTTTGTGGGTCTCTTTCCAGTTTTTACCAAAACTTCGGTTGAAACTATTTCCGAGTTTTTCAAAGAGAATTTTCCAGGGTGGGTTACCATCATTTTGAGCTCCTAAAAGTTCAGTTAAAAGGGTATCGAGTTCACTTATGTGTTCCTTTGGTATATAGGAAATAGCACCTTTTTGAATGGATTCCATCAAAGACTCAGGATTCATGGAGTTGGCTGTAAGCATAACAGCAGGAATATCCATTTTCACAGCTTCTTCAAGTAATTTTATCCCGTTAACTCCCATGATATCAAGGATTGCAACATCATAATTATTATTGTGAATTTTTTTTGAGGCGGTTTCATAGTCATAGGCAACGTCAATGTCAGCATCACATAAGATTTCTTCAATGGTTTCAATAATATCTTTTTCATCATCAACAGCTAATACTTTTTTATTTTTAAGAAATGGTTTTACTTGTGCCATATTATATCTCCTTCAATATGTGAAAGCTAAAAGCTTTAATTACTTGTGAAAATTTTGTTCATATACTTAAGATCAATATAAAATTAATAATTTTTTTAATACTACTTAATAAACTAAAGTAGTGATAAATAGCAAAAAAGTCAAGGCATTGGAGATGAAAATGGATATTTTATTGAATAAAACCATCGGGGTATTCCATTGTTTCTCCATCTATTGTTAATATAGTCCAATTTCCGTTTTTTTCTCTGGCTGCAACAAGACAGTCAATTTTTTTACCATTATTTAAGGTAATAAAACATTCGCCTGATTCATTTAAGGTGTTAACCTGAACAAATTTTTTCCCTTTTGATATTTGTTTAAATTGTTCACTTGCTTTTTCAATCTGTAATATTTTTTTATATTCATTAGCATTGTTTTTTTTTATTTCAGATTTTAAATTATTAATTTCTTGTTTCTGGGCAGCAATTTTATTGATAATTTTTTCCATATCTGCTTTGTTGTCAGAAGGGATTGAAACTAAGATTTGTTTGTGTAGTTCCATATCTGTCTCTATGAAATTGATTCTCTGCAATAATGTTTTTACAGCTTTACTCATTATTATCTCCAGTATTCTATATGAGGTTGATTCTGTATATTTATCAAAATGGTCAGTTTTTTCAATACTATATTTAAAATATTATTGCTTTGATTAAAAATATTGCATAAAGTATAGTGTTGAAAACAAAGTTTAAACGGAGATGAAATTATGGCTGATTCTAAATCCTATCTAAAAGATAAATATATTCTTGTTGTTGATGATGAAGAGGATATTCTGGAAACAATTGAAGAAATGCTTGAGAGTTCAAGGGTTGAGGTTGCAAAAGATTATGAATCTGCTTCAAAAAAATTAAAAACGAATAAGTATGATCTTGCAATACTCGATATTATGGGTGTAAACGGTATGCAATTGCTTGAAGAGGCTGTAAAGATGAACATCCCTGCTGTAATGCTTACTGCCCATGCCATGAATACCGAGTCTTTAATGGAATCCATAAGAAAAGGTGCTATGTCCTATATCCCAAAAGATTCATTGGCAGACATTGAAACCTTGTTAGGAGACCTGCTCAAAGCCTCTGATGAAGGTAATCCTCCATGGAAATTGCTTTTTGACATGGTTGGTCCTGCTTTTAATAGAAAATTCGGTGCTCATTGGAAAGAAGCGGATAAAGCCTTTTGGGCTGATTTCGAAAAAACCAATCAGAATGATAAAGATTGATCCATTATAATTTTAAATGCTGGGTAGATTAGTTTTATTATCCCATTTATAAGTTGCTCCAAGAGGATCAACTGGTAGTTTTTGTAAATACCCACTATCAAGTAAATTTTGTATTGACAAAGGCTTGTGATTGAATTTGTTGATATATTTTTTTGCTGCTGTCATGATCTGTGCCAGGTTTTTCATCCGTATCATTTTTTTCCCATATATTATCTTAAGTTTTTTATTATCAGTGTTTTCCATCATGGCAAGCATTGCAATGGCAGCCTTATCAAAATTACCACTTTTTTGTGTGGCTGATGCCATCATTCCAAGAAATCGTTTTGGGGCATCAGGTTTATTATAAGCCATAATCATATAGTTTGTAGCTTTTTTATAATCTTTTAGATAGTTGTAATATCCATATCCAGCCCAGAAAGGCAGCTCCCATGAATCTGGAAAATTTTTCATACCTTTTTGTAATATTGGCTCTGCAAGATTTATATCTTTTGGGCTGTGTACTAAACCCATGGAAGAAAGAAGATATGCTTTGTAAAATTTAGGGTCTAGATCCGTTACAACATCCATTGTTGAATATGCCCATGTATTGTTAAATTTTATAGATAAAGGTTTCCACATAAGACTGCCGGAATGGAGGGTGATCCGGATAAACAGCATATCAGCGAGAAAACCGTCATGATCTAAACAGACAAGTTTACTTATTTTTGAATTTGGTATGATTTTGAGGTTTTCTTTAATTTCAAAAGGGTAAAGTTCCAGTCTCAGGAATCCGCAAAAAAAGGCAATAAATAAAAAAAAACTGCCTAAACCATATAGTTTAGCAATTGATAAACGACTAATAGTGCCTTGTTGTTTATTTGTCTCCATATTAAATATCTTTGTGCTTTATTATTGCAGTGGAAATAATTAAAAGAGCAATGAGATAAAATAGCCAATAAACCATTGATATTATAATTTTTGCAGGAGGAATATATTGATGATGGAGTAGTTCAAGTTTAAAATTAAAAAAATCAAAATCAGGTAGTATAATGCTGATTGCCTTTACTATATACAAGTGAATATTGCTTCCGTACCTGCCAAGACCAACAAAACTGATGATTGCTTCTTTGGTGGAATGCCCTGCAATATAGATTGCGATTAAAAGGAGAGAATTTAATGTATAAGTTAAATTTAAACTATAAAACAAAATACCAACACCGATTAAAAGGCTGAATTCCAAAATAGAAAATCCCAAGGCAAAAAATATTTCAAATCTGATGGCTTTACCAAAATACCAGGCTAATATAAAAATACCTGTGCTGACAATTAATCCGAAAATTGACTGCACAATGCTTATCCCGATAAATTTACCTAAAAGATAAGATGACCTTGGAACGCGATTTAAAATTACGTGGAGCTCATTTCTATTTTTTTCTTCGTAAATTGAGTAGAGTCCAAATAGTATAATAATCAGCAGAGAAACTATGGAAATTCCTGCCATACCGGCATTAATTATGAATCTTGCAGGTGTGTCAAGGGAAAGAAAACTTATATATGATGAAAATATAAATAGAAGAATGATAAAAGATACTATCCCGAAAAAGACTTTATTATGCAGGCATTCTTTAATCATTGCATTTATAATGTTTAAAATTGGTCTCATTTTTTTATTCCGTGTTTTTCACCATTTTTTTAAATAATTGGTTTAAATTATGGGTTTTGGTTTGTTGAAATAAATATTTGATTTTACCGGAAATTTTAAGTTGTCCTTTAACAAGTATTCCTATCTTATCGCAAACTTGTTCGACTTCTGAAAGAATGTGGGAACAGAAAAAAATTGTTTTGTTGTTTTTTTTCTGTTTAAGCAGAAATTCAATGACTTCACTCCTGCCAACAGGGTCAAGCCCTGAAGTTGGCTCATCAAGAACCAGTATATCAGGATCATTGATAAAGGCCTGGGCAAGACCAAGTCTTTGCGCCATTCCCTTGGAAAGTGTTGAGACCCTTTTGTTTGAATATTTTTCCATTCCAACTTTTGTTAAAAGTTGATTAACTTCTGGTTTGGCAGATTTTGATTTGATATTTGAGAGTCCAAATAAGAAAATAATATAATCCTGTACAGTGATATTGGGGTTGGGGCGAAAACTTTCAGGTAAATAACCTGTGTTTAATTCTCCATCTGCCTTATTGGCTGAAGAATAATATTTAAACCTTGGCTCTCCAAATTTTTTAATTTTACCATTAAAGTATATCTCGCCTGAGTCAGGTCGTGAAAATCCCATTAATATGTTGACTAATGTTGTTTTGCCGGCTCCGTTTGGACCTAACAACCCAACTATTTCACCTTTTCCAATTTCCCAGGAAAAATTGGTTAATGCTTTAAGTTTTTGTTTTTTACTTATATATGTTTTATCTAATGACTCAAATTTAATTGCTGGGTGATCAGCATTCATACAGCTCCTTAATTTTTTTATTTATAGACCCTGCAAGTTCAGCTTTTCAGTGTTTTTGTTAAGATTTGCAATTTTACTGCTATTTTCAGGTAAATCAATCCAGTCAAAAGAAATCTTTTCCTTATCTGATTTCAGGTCTGGTTTGTTTGTTTTTTGTTGTATGGGTTTGGTGATTTTTTTTAAATTAGTGACCTTGATCGGGGCAGTTAATGACATTGTTGTGGAAAATTGATTTAAATTGATTTTACTATATTTAAAAATTCCAATAAAAATTAGTAAAAAAATACAAATATAGAAAAATGTAAATAATCCCTGTCTGTTGGATTTGATGCGAGGTTCTCCCTGGATACTTAATAAGCCTTTTTTAATATGCTGTTTTGTTATCTGCTCGGATTTATTAATAAACGAAGCCATGAGCGCACGTTCACTTATTATATTGATAAGCCTTGGGATTCCCTTGCTCCATTTAAAAATTTTATTTATTACCCCTTTTTTGAATTTGACAAGATTGGTTTTCCCATCCATGGATGCGATTCTAAGACGGTGAAATATATAGGATTCTGTTTCTTTTTTTGTTAGAGGGTTCAGCCTGTATCTGATTGTGATTCTTTGATACAGCTGGCTTAACCTGTTTGGTGTTATAATATGCTCTAATTCAATCTGACCTACTAAAATTATTTGTAGTAGTTTTGTTTTTTCTGTTTCAAGGTTGGAAAGCATTCTTAATTCTTCTAATGTGTCATCAGGCATATTCTGGGCTTCATCAGCAATGATAATTACATGTTTGCCTGCTTCAAGTTTTTTTAAAAGAAATTGTTTGAACAGGGAGATAAGGTTTTCATGATTTCTTGGTTTTAACCTGGAAGTATCAATTTTCAGATCATGCATAATGGCAGGGAGAAGTGAATGGGCTTTTATATTTGTATGGAGCAGTAAACATATAACAACAGAGTCTTCAATCTTTTTTAAAATTTTCCTTAAGAGCATTGATTTCCCAGTGCCTGGCTCTCCTGTGATCTGTACAAAGCCTTCTTTTGATTTAATGGAATATAGCAGGGTCTCTAGAGCTATTTTATGAGTTTTACTAGGAAAGAAAAAATCAGGATCAGGAGTGAGATTAAATGGAGCCTCCTTTAAATGATACAATTTTTTATAATCCATGAAATTCTCCTTGAATAATTATCTTAGGGAATAATATCATCACTTGTTCCTGTCACCCCATCCGATCCCTTGGAAAAGAATTTATGATATCGGGGGTTTGTTGTTGTTAACGAGGCGTCTCCCCATACATAAGCATTCCCCCATGGATCGGTTTTGTATTGTGTTGAAAGGCTATATAATTCTGTTATTAAAGATATGGCATCAGCAGTGCTATAAGTGCATGTGTACCCGGGCAGGTTATCAAGTGTTGCAGTTCCGCAATTTGGGTCGTTATCTCCTGATGGCGGACAAGCAG
Organism: uncultured Desulfobacterales bacterium; assembly: GCA_964612755.1. Lineage (GTDB taxonomy): Bacteria > Desulfobacterota > Desulfobacteria > Desulfobacterales > Desulfobacteraceae > JAIOSM01. Next base: position 26,754 of record CAZTEM010000002.1, read on the forward strand.
CAGCATTGCCAAGATCCTTTATGCAGCCATCTTCATCAGGAGCTCCATCTCCATCATTATCAATACCCTCAAAAAGAGCGTCATAGGCATTGATTTTATCCTGCAAAACCATTAGTTCTCCAAGAGTTATTTGAATTGCTTCATTTGAGACATTAACAGGTATAAGTATATCGTCTCCTTTAATTATGACCAAGTTAGGATCGGTTGTTACATCAGTATCTCTTATCTGATCAGGACCATTGCTGATTATATATCCTGCAAGTTTGTTCCCATTGTTTACTATGACCGAGCTTATTGATATTCCTGTATAGTAATAAAGATATTTACCCCAGGAATCAAGGCGTGTTTTTTGTTCCATATTCAGGGTACCCGCATCAATGGGAACTCTATTGGCAACGGCTGGTGCCGGGATTGATCCATGCCCTTTATAATAATCTTTGATTTCTTGAACAATTATTCCCATGCGATTTTTTGTTTCAGTTGTTTTCCCCATATTATTGATGGAATTCGATATTGAAATTGCGAAACCTGTAATAATCCCTATAATGGCAAGAGCCACAACAATTTCAAGCAGTGAAAACCCAGTATTATCTTTAAGGTTTTGGCAGCACATCGTATCCCCATTAATTTATAAAGAAGTCTTCTTATAAATACCTGTATTGTTCATCATTTGTCAATCTAATTATAGAGTTTTTTCAATGGACACGAAATATTATTGAATTAAATCGTCAATTGACAGATGTTTTATTTTTTTCCCTTGCCTGGAGAATCATTCGGATATATACTAAATAAAAGCTCAAACAAATTTTAAATTTCAATTTAATTCCATCAAGTGAGTATGCGCCATGGCTAAAAGACTGCTTGCAATAACTAAACAAGGTCCAATATTTTCTGGTATTGAAATCGAAAAACAGGGATCAAATTTTTTTGCAGGAATAAATATTGACCTTTCCTCTAAGGAAGCCTTGCATTCAGCATGCCGGGAGGCTGATGAAATTTATATTAATAATGTTTTTTCTTCAGAGATATATGCTGTGGATTTGTTTCCAAAGGTGAAAAACAAGTATCTTCCTAAACTTATAGCCCAGAGTGCTTTTGATAAATTGTATGGCATTGATGAAATTGATATTAAATACAAGAATCTTGATAGAGTAAAAGATGATGCCGGCGTTGAGAAACAAAATGTCGCTTATGTTGCTATAGATAAAAAAGAGATCAGGGAACTTCTTCAAAATTTTAATAAGTTTATCAGGAAAGTAAAACTTGTAACACCCCTTCCCATAAGCCTTGCTAATACAGTTTCTAAAATTGATTCTTTAAAATCTGATTTTATAATAGTTTTGGTTGGGAAACTTGAATCAATGATTGTTATCGCATCAGAGGATGGGATTGTTAAAATTGCAAGGAATATCCCGTTGGGCATACAACAAAGGGATATGGTGATCGAAGATGATACTGAGACTATTGCAGCGAAAATAGAAAGAGAAATAAATCGTACGATCAGCTTTTATAAAACTGAATTCAGGGAAACCGAACCTGATACAGCATATATCCTTGCCCATAAAAAACTTTTTAATTGTCTTTCCGAACACTTTATTTCCAATGAGAATATAGAATATAGATTTTCCCTTAAAAAATCTTTAATACAAAATTATTCTAAAACAGATTTTATTGAGAATATAGAAATTATTACCAGTGTGCTTGCACCGCCTGAGTTTAATTTTCTCAAAAAACAAGCAAGGGATTTTAAATTTCATAAGATGTTGTATTATCCTGCAGCTATTGCTTGTGCTGCATGCATTGCAACTTTATTATTTTATAATTATGAGCTTTCAAATAATATTACAAGGCAATATAGTACTTTAATAAGCAAACATGAAAAAGTTAAATTATTAAAAACCCAAGTGGCAGAACTTGAAAACAAGATTGGGAAACTAAAGCCTCTAACAGCATGGAATGTTTTTTATAACCAGACATTTAGAAATCAAATTGCCTGGGATAAAGTTTTTTTTGATTTAGGGGCAAGAACTCCACCTGATATTTTACTTAAGTCCATGGAAATAAAACTTGATGAAAAAGATAGATTCAAAGCAGACATACAAGGTGATGTGAGTGCAGTTAACTGGCAGGAAGGTCTTAAAGTATTAAGGGAGTTCGGTGCAAAAATAGAAGCATTAAAAGAAATTAAAACCATTGATATAAAATATGCTCCGGAAAGCATGGGGGAAAAAATAAAGAATTTCAGCTTTTTACTAAGCCTTGAAATAAGGAAGTATGGTTCATGAATTTTCCAATAAAAAATTTAAAATATTTAATTTTTCCCATTGCAGGTCTTGTAATTCTGCATCTTGGTCTGGTTTATTCTCAAAGGAAACAAACATTAAAATTATTAAAGACTCGCACATTACAAGTCCAAAATCAGATAGGATCTCTTGAATCCAGGAAAGCTATGGTTTCTAAAAGGCTTAAGCTCTATATTGTAATATACAGGGATTTAAAACCATGGCTTTCAGCTGGTTTTGGGGACCCTGAAAAGGGGCTGACTAAATTTCTTGATTATTTAAATTCGTTAATATTAGATAAAGTAAATGCAATGGTTAATATTCAAACCAGTAATATAAGCAAAAGACAACCGATTCCACTACAGCAGAGCAGCTTTGTAATTGATTTTGATTTTCTTTACATCCACGAGGTTGGAAATTTTTTAAAAACAATTTTTTTACAGGATCAATATCCTATCAGAGTTCAACTTGTAAGAATTCAGAGACAGAAAGATCGTAGAACAACAGGAAAACTTGATTTTGATCTGCTTATTCCGGCAAATTTAAAACAGCTTCAACTTAACGAATTTGAGGCATGCCTATGAATAAATCTTTGCTTTTTGCCCTGGTTATTGGGTTTATCCTTTTAGCTGGTATTATTGTTTATATTGATATGCAATTTTTATTACCCGGAGAAGAAATGCCATTACCTGATGTGAACGAAATGATTCTGGAACAAAGCAGACAGCCCATTGGTAATATAGATGCTTTTTTTAATACAAAGGAAATCATAAAAAAAAGAGGAAGAATTCAAAAAAATGTCACGGCAAATATATTATCCGGTGGTCAAAACCCATTTCTTACACCTGATGAGATTTTTTCATTAAAATATGGAAAAAATAATATTGCAGATAAGAATATCTTAGAACAAGAAATGCTTGATAAAAATGAAAATGATCAAAATTTTGAACATGATATACCATTTCACCTTTCAATGATTATGGTGGGGCAAACTCGGAAAATTGCATTGGTAAATCAGCAATTTATAGCTGTAGGCGATGATATTGAGGGGTTTATTGTGAAAAAAATATCAAAAAAAAGCGTTGTTTTTGTAAATAAAGAGGAACAAAAAGAAATTTTATTGGAGCCTGATTCTGTTCCTCTGGTTCATAGGCTGTCTACTAATCCTATTGATAGTGACCTTGGCAGGAAAAATGAAAACACCAGGGTAAAAGGTGATAAAAAACAGGCTGAGAACATAAAACATCGATTGGAAACAATATTAAAAATGTACGACCAGAATTTGAATTAAAGAATATTAAAAGGGATATAATAGTATGCAATTAATTAAAATTTTATTTAAAAAAATCAAATCATATTCTTGTGTTGACGGTTTGAATATATTAATTTTAATCAGCATATTGCTAACCCTTCTGCCTATGTTGCTTTTAAATTCCTGCGCTCGTAAAAGAATAAGCCCACCGTTTCCAGAATCCGTGATTAATCAGGCAAAGCCTGCAAAATTTGAGAAAATGGGAAAAGAGAAAATTGATAAAAACAACTTAAAGGCTAAAAAAGTTAAAATTATCAAGCTTGAGCCTTTAACTGTGGTCGAACCTGAATTGGTTATGGAAGATAAGATGCCATTGGAAGATAAATTGTTTTCTTTTTCAGCAAGAAGAGCAACTTTATTAAATATTCTCCTTGCCCTTGCAAAAGAAGCAGAATTTAACCTTGTGATTGATAAATATGTTAATGCAAATCAAGAAGTATCAGTTGAGTTTAATAATATACCTTTAAAGCAGGCATTGGAGGAAATTTTAACAGCGTATGGTTATTTTTATAAAATTAAAGGAACTGTTCTTAAAATAAAAGCTGTTGAAAAAAGATTAATTAAGTTTGACTATCCACTTGTATATTCTATCCCCAGATCAAACGTTGGAGGGGATATGCTTGGATCTTCGTCAGGAGATGACAATAGAGGAATAAGTGCAGAATTTTCTGTGGCAACTAAGGTGGAAGATGAATCAAGCCTTAATATCTGGAAAAAGGTTAAGGCTGTATTAACTCCTGGTTATGGAGTTAAAAAAACAAGTAAACAGGGCGATGTGACAGGTCTACTTTCTGAATTGGGAAGAGCAACTATTGATTCTGCAAGTGGAACGATCTTGGTAATAGATCGACCCTATAATCTTAACCTGGTGGAAGAATTTTTAGATGAGATGAAAAAATCATTGACACGTCAGGTTGTTATCGAAGCAAAAATTATGGAAGTCCAGCTAAATCATGCCCATCAATATGGTATAGATTGGTCAGTATTGGGTTTAAGCTCAAAGTTTGATTTTAAATTATCGACAAATGTCATGCCTGCAACAAATACAGGGAATTTTACCTTAAGCCTTGGTAAAGTATTTGATAATGTCAATATTTCAGCCATGATAGATGCTATAAAGACGCAAGGGAATATTAATACCATTGCATCTCCTCGTTTGAATGTGCTTAATAATCAATCTGCAACTATTTCTGTTGGAAGAGTTATTCCCTACCTTGATTTTGATATTGAAACTGTGGAAGCAGGATCAACTGTGAGCTATCAGGCAGTACCAACAGTTAAAAAAGCCCAGGCAGGTGTTAATCTTGGTATTACTCCCCAGATAAGCGAAAACGGGATTATTACTCTCCATGTCTTACCTGTAATTACAGATCAAGTAGGTGAACAATCTTTTACTTATAATGGCACAACATGGGCAGTCCCGATTTTTGATACACGTCAGGCTGATACCATGGTGCAGGCCAGAGACGGAGAGACAATAATTTTAGGAGGGCTGATTCAGAATGATACCACTGATACAACAACAAGTGTTCCCATATTAGGCAGTATCCCTGTTATTGGCAGCTTGTTGTTCTCAAGTCAGAAAAGAGAATCAAATAAAATTGAACTTATAATTCTTTTAACTCCTAGAATTGTTGAATATTAATATTGACTTTTTAAAAACAAGTGGATTTGGCAATGAGCCTGATTAGTGAATATTTCAAAGAAGCATCCCAAAAAGAACATCCTAGTGGCAATGATGTTAGTATCCCACCTATGCTGTTTGATAATAATCAGGATTGCTTTAAGAAAAAAAGGCAAAGAAAAATTATTTTTCTTATAATCTTGTTATTGCTGATCGTCTCATATGCAGGATATTATTCCCTTGCCACCCTTCAACAACCACAAGCAAAACATATTGCCAGGGCAGAAAAAATATTAATAACAAAGCCTATAAATTTACCTTTGCCAGTAAAGGTGGTTAAACCTTCGGAACATGTATTAGCCAAGGTAGAAAAGCTTACAATTAATATTAACAAAAGTGTTCTCCCCTATGAAGCTGATTTTTCAGATAATTATTTTAACGATACCGGGTTTAAGGAAAATGCTACCAGAGCAGGGTATAAACTTTATTTTACCCTTGGGTTTAATGCCCAGGCAAATAAACAATATGTTAAAGCTAAGAAATATTATGAGAAATCATTGGATTTAAATCCTGATTATAAAAAATCCCTTATGAATCTTTCATCGGTTTATATTAAATTAAATGACAATAATAAGGCAACCATACTCCTTGAAAAATTGGGCAGGATTGATCCTGATAATATAAAAGTATTTATTAATCTTGGTGTGATTTGTTTAAAGCAGAAAAATTTTAGAAAAGCTGAGAAATTATTTAAGAATGTTATTAGGAAAGAAAAAAATAATATTGTTTCACTTTATAATCTTGCAATGGTGTATCAAAAGACAGGGCAACTTGACAAAGCGGTTTTAACATACAAGAGGATAGTTAAAATCAATCCCGGCACAATTAAAGCTCGTCTTGCCTGCTCAGGGATATATGAAGAACAAGGGCAATACGCAAAGGCAGTGGAAAATTATAAAAAATGTATAAAAATAAGCAAAAAAAAGCCTAGGACCTTAAATTATGCATTGAGACAGAAAATTTTTGGCAGGATAAAATTAATCAAAGCTATTATGGCAGCCGATACATAAAAACGATATATTATTAATATAAAAAAACAATTATCAGCGAGGTTAACCATGGGTCAATCATATAATAATTTTAAGTTATTGATCTTTTTTCTATTTATAGTGTTTTTGTCGGGGTGTGCATCACAAGATAGCCGTGTGCAACTTAGATGGGATGTCATCCATCAGCAAAATTATAATATTGCAGGGCAGGTTATAGATTGTAACGGCGCTCCTGTAAAACATTGTCAGGTTTATCTTATTCAGAGAAAATCAGGATTACATAATGGGAATACTATAGATATAAATGCAAAAATTTTAAAAGTTAGTCATATGGTTAACACTGACAGTCAGGGACAATATTATTTTATATTTGAACCTGTTAAAGACGCAAACGAGATGTGGGTAAGCTTTCTTGACCCTGAAAATATTTATAAATATAAATCTGTCTGCATTAACAATAAACTTGGAGATACAATTTTACAATATCCAGGGAATGATCCTGTCTCTTTGAATGTTGTTCTGGACAGGTAATAATTTTATAGAAGTTGTGAGTTAAAAATAGAAAAAAGAGGTTAAAAACGATGGCACGCCTTGGTGATGCATTAATTGATCAGAATATTTTAAGCAAACAACAATTGGAACTTGCTTTAAAAGAGCAGAAAAGGACTAAAGAACTTTTAGGCGAAATAGTAGTGCGATTAGGATTTGCTTCACGAAAAGATCTCTCTAAAGCTGTTGCTAAAAGTTCTGGTTTGTCTTTTGTTGAATTAAAAGGTCTTAAAATAGACACAAGTATTTTAAAGACTATTGAAAGCCATATTGCAAGAAAATATTATTTGATACCATTTTCCATTGTTGATGAGGTACTTTATGTGGCAATGGATAATCCTAATGACATAAGAGCAATAGACGAAATAACCAGAACAACAGGATTTGAGGTTGAAAGCTTTGCAGCTGACAAAGAAGAAATACTTGGAGCAATTAATCTTTATTATGACATTGGCGAGAGCTTTGATGATGAGGTGGAAAAAAATGTGTCAGCAGCTTTAGCCGGTGGAGCCATAGCAGAAGGCGAGGTAAATCCGCCCATTGTACGATTGGTTGATTTGTTTATTGCAGAAGGATTAAGAAGGTCTGCTACTGATCTTCATATCTCTCCGGAAGAACGAGCAGTTCGTATTAGTTTTAGAGTGGATGGCATATTACAAAATGCTAATATTTTACCAAAAAAATTACATCCTGCAATTGTAACCCGAATAAAGATCATTGGTGCAATGGATATTGCAGAACAACGCCTGCCCCAGGAAGGAGCCATGGATTTTACATTTATGGACAGGGAAGTTGATATACGTATTTCCACATCTCCCAGTACAAATGGTGAGAATATAGTTTTAAGATTATTGGACAAAGGAAATGTAGCTCTTGATCTTGAGCACTTGGGGCTTTCAGGTCAGAGGAAAAAAATAATCAAAAGATTATCAAACCTCCCCCACGGAATTGTTCTGGTTGCAGGTCCCACAGGGTCTGGCAAGACAACAACACTTTATTCAATATTAAAAGAGATTAATACTTTTGAAAAAAATGTTTTAACAATTGAAGATCCAGTTGAATATGAATTGCACATGGTAAAACAGGCCCAGATAAACGAAACTGCAGGATTTACATTCGAACGTGCAATCCGCCATTTTCTAAGGCAGGACCCAGATGTAATTCTGGTTGGCGAGATACGTGATTTTAAGACTGCAAAAACAGCATTCCAGGCAGCAATGACAGGTCACCTTGTTCTTTCCACGATACATACAAATAATGCGGTCGCAACCATTGCAAGGCTACTTGACCTTGGTGTTGAAAATTATTTTATCAGTGCAACTATAAGGGCTATTATTGCTCAACGTCTTGTAAGAAAATTATGTAAGGCCTGTAAGCAGGAATATATCCCTGATAATGCAGAACTTGAATACTATGGTTTGCAAAATTGGTCCGGCGCAGGAAAAAAGATATTTAAACCTGGAAAGTGTAAACTTTGTAATGATACAGGCTATATTGGCAGGGTGGGTATTTTTGAGATTCTTGAAATCAGCCCTGAAGTAAGTCTTGGTATTACAGATAAGGTTGCTCCTGCGCATCTTGAAAAAATGGCCCAGGAAAAGGGCATGGAAACCCTTCGCGAGGCAGGTCTAAAAAAAGTTTTGGAGGGCACTCTGTCATTACAGGAGCTATCCAGGGTTACAATATAATGGATTATAATAGAGGCTGATCTTTATATGCCACAATATTTTTATAAAGCATCTGATGAAAAAGGCAAAATAAAATCAGGCACAATATCTGCCTATAATGATGATGATCTAAGGGAGAAATTGCGCCAGAGGCATCTTTATGTATTGGAAATTTCTGATAATACAAAACCTCCCTTTTTTGAAACATTGCTACACACCCAGCCAGGCGGGCTTTCACGCAAACAACTTATTGAATTCAGTAATAATATAGGAATTATGTTGAATGCCGGTGTCCCTTTAATAACAGCCATTGAAGAATTAAAAGAAGATGCTGATAATAAGTATATGCAAAAAGTACTTTCAGAAATAATTGAAAATATTCAGGGGGGAGATTCGCTAAATGCATCTTTAAAAAAGAGACCAAATGATTTTCCTGATTTATATGTAAGTCTGGTTAAAATAGGCGAAGAAACGGGGAAATTGAGTGATATATTTTTCAATTGTGCAAAACATTATAAAAGGATAGATGACTTAATTAAAAGTTCGAGAAAAGCAATGCTATACCCTGCTTTTGTAATGGTTGCCCTGATTCTGGCAGCCTTTGTATTTCTTGCCCTGGTATTTCCTCCTTTGTTTGAACTTCTTGATGATCTGGGTGTGGAGCTCCCGTTGATAACAAAAATTGTTATGTTTATATCCAATGTTTTAAAAAATAATTGGCTGCTGATTATAATGGGTTGTGCATGCCTTTGTATATTGATTATATCCCTTAGGAAGCATAGGAATAGCCGATATTGGTTTGATTATGCCGAGATAAAAATTCCAATATTAAAAAAATTAATGATCCAATTAAGGATGACATTTTTTTTACGATATCTTGCTCTTTTATTAAATGCCGGAGTTGATATTTTAAAAGGATTGGAGCTTGCCAATGCTTCGACAAACAATCTTGTGGTGCAGGAAAAAATAGGGGAAGTACGGCAAAGTGTCATTGAGGGCGATCAGTTTTCGCATTCTCTTAAACAAATCGATTTTATACCCAATACTATTGTTAGAATGGTATCAGTGGGTGAAACTTCAGGAACATTGGCAGAGCAGATGGATTATCTTGCAGATATATATAATGAAGAATTAGAGCGCCGTATAGATGCGGCTATTGCCATGTTGGAACCTGTTTTGATTTTTGTAATGGCAGGATTGGCATTGGCTCTTGTAATGGCAGTATTGCTGCCATTATATAATATGGTATCAACTATTTCTACAAGTGCAGGGCAATAAGGAGAGATTTTAATGGAGAAAAGATCTGGTAGAGAAAATGGATTTTCTTTAATGGAAATTCTTTTGGTCGTGGTGATTATAGGCGCAGTTATTGCTGTTATTTTACCAAGAGCTTTCCGGGCAAAAATTGAAACTAAATACGAAATTTTGCGCCAGACCGGGACTGAACTTGCTTCCTGGGCAAATGAATGGGCTGTAAGAGAATTGGAAGCTCAGCCCTCTGTTGCAAGCTCTGAATTAGATGATTATATCCAGACATTGGCAGAAACCAATGGAAATTTTGATTGGGTCGCAGATTTAAGTAATAACAGCAATTGGCAAGCACCTTTGGAAAATGTAGCTAACAGAGGTGGGGTCGGAATAGGGAGCCTTCCCAACATAAGTGTTTTGGATATTATGCCAAAAAATAAATTATTGCTAAATCCTTTTTCAGGACTGTCAATTTTTCAAAGTGCAAACAACCCTGCCACAAACGGGAATGCTATTACCGGTGCAATGGCATGCGCGTATATGCTTACTGGATCAGGCAATTATTATGCATTGATTTTTCAGGGGACAGATTCAATAAATATCACAGGGGCAAATGCTTTTTATGCGGGACAGGATAAATATTCAGACCCCGGATCAAATAATATTGAAAGAATCCAGGGTCTGAGATCAGGTATATATATTAATACTCTTCAATAATTTAAAAAAATCATCTTTCTTCTGCGATAACTACACCATTGCGAAGAGCCATTACAGAATTACCTCTGTTTTGACCTGCATAAAAGATCCCATTACGATTTGCCGGCATTTGATTGAAACCTATACTATCAGTGCCTTGAAAGCAAAAAGAATACACAATAAATCCATTGGGTTGGCGATAGAGCACGCAAGCAAGAGCGCCGGTAACAGGTACGCCTGCTCCGGTGGGGTAATTAGGTGCAGCAAAAACATTTACGCCGTTAAAAGGATTGATTGGTATATCAGAACTTGGCATAAGTGCCTCAACACTCATGGGAGGCCTTTGATTGCTTGCTCCTCCGGAAACATTTACCCTGCCGAGAACCGGAGTCAAAGTTCCTGTTCGCGTATTCCAATTACTACCCCCACTCAGTGAGCCTGCTATCCATTCTCCACGATTATCGCCTGCACTGTTAAAGTGACCCCAGGCACGTGCTCCTGATAATGATGCAAGATAGTTTTTAATTGTGGCTATGGAAGTCTTGGAATCTTGTGATTGTATTCCCTTCTCAGCCCATTCAAGGGCATAGGATGCAACTTCTGTGGCACCCTGGCGAATTAAATTGTATTTAGAATCAATTGTTGCTCTATGGGCACGTGGAACAATAACGGCAAGCATTATACCGATAATTGTTACGACCAACAGAATTTCAATGAGTGTAAAACCCTGTTCTCTGGTTTCCCTGATTGATTTAAACATAAAGGGCTTCATTTGTACGTCTCCTCTTTTAAAAATTGGCTATTTGTCAAAATTATAATAATATTGTATTTGTTTACGAAATATTAGTCAAGAAAATTTTAATTAAATCTTGAGGTTTACGAAATATTAATGATAAGATACAAGAATAAATCATGCTTATAAATCTGGTTAAAGGAAAAATATGCATAGCCCAAATATATTTAAGGATAATAAAGGTTTTTCTCTGATAATAATCCTTGTTGTTCTTGTGAGCACAATTGTATTGGTAATCGGTGGATCACGCATGGCTGTGAAAATAGGGCAGATTTCAGACAAGAGAAAAACTTTAAAGAGAATGGTTGAAATACTAAACAGCTCAAAGAAATATTATATGAGCAATCATGACCTTTTCCTTGCCAATGCAGAGGAGTCGCCTTTAAGCGATATTAAGATTCCAGGTTTAAATTATATAAGATATGGAACAATTCCAAAAGTTCTCAATCTTGAACAAAAATATAAAATAGATAGATTCGGGAAATATTTTGAATACCATTTGGTTGAAAAAAGCACTGATGAAAGCGGATTTACAAATATTGAGGGTATCAATGTTGATGGTGTATTGTCCGCAGGAGTTATAATCAGTTATGGTTCAAATCATGTGCGGGATTGTAAAATTCCCGATGGTTCTACGAATTCGTATATTACCAGAGGCGATGATATCCTGATTCCCATCAATGTTATGAAGGAAGCAAGGCAGATAGCATATAAAGAGATGGAGGTTATAAGAAGAAAACTCTGGATTTTTGCAATAACTAACCCGGCAGGAACTGCAATCCCGGCAAGTTTTTATGATGACTATGGACTTGGGCAAACTTATAAAACCGACCCCTGGGGCGGGGCATATATACTTGGTAGTGATTTTATTAAAACAGCCAATAATGAAATTTCACTTCCACTATTAATTGTAAATAATGATTATGGGACAGATCGTCTTGGCAGGAAACCTGTAATTATCCCCATGGCAGGCAGCAATTTTAATAATATTGTAAATGGAATAATTGATTTTGGAAGTGGTGGAAAATTTTCAGGCATTGTCCATGGCAGTGTTGCAGAACATAGTGGTGACAGCTTATATTTTAACAGAAGCGCAGGTGGAGGGTATATTACCCTTGGTGATCAGCTTGATAAATATCTTGGGAAAAACCTGACACTTTCTGCATGGATTTATTCCCATGATAATCATACAAAGGGAAACAGAGTTTTTGTTAAAGATGAGTATTATATGCCTTTAATTGTGAATCCAAAAGGATGGGCATTATCCCTTGCTGATGGGAATCATACCGGAGTTTTACGATTTTATACTAGATCATTATCCAAAATCAGTCTTGATACTTTAAATATAATACCGGAAAATAAATGGAGACATATTGTTGCAGTAGCTGATTATGACGGAACATCAAACACAACAGATAAGTTTATATATGTTGATGGACAGATTGCTGCCACAGGTAAAGATCTGAATTATTATATACCGGATAATGCTGCACCCCTCGCTATTGGTGGAGACCCGAATTCTTCTTTTCATAGATTTGATGGCTTGATAACCCAGCCTGCTATTTATAACAAAGCATTGACCCAATGTGAAATCAGAGATGTTTATACTGATATGCCCTGCTATTTTATGTCAGACAGAGTTTGTACCCATGTTGTGGGATTTAATGATTTTAATGGTTGGTACAAGGATAAAAATGGGAATTATGTTTCAAAAGATTCTGCAAATAGTGCATATAATGGAATAATTCATGGGAAAAAAGTTTTTGTTAAGGATCGTTTTTCCTGTGAAGGAGCTGGTGGCTGGGCAATGGATTTTGGTGATGACAATGCAATAAAAAAACAGACATATATTGAATTGCCAAAGTATCCAATTAACGGGCTTGGAGAAATTACCATTGCAGGCTGGATCTACCTTGAAAACGGCATTAACTCAACCCACGATGATTATAATGACGGCAGGTTTTTTTCTTCGGGAGGAAGCGGTCATGGTCAGGTTCTGCTCTGGCCAAATATTAATCACGGACCCAGGGGAATAAGCTGGATCGTTAATACCAGCGCAGGCGATAATAGAATTGACACATCATGCACTGATAAAGGATGGCTTTTTATAGCTGGAGTATGGAAAACAGGTTCTATAATGCGCGTTTATATCTGGACAGAGGAAACAAAGGTTTTAAAGCAGTTTGATTTATCAAATGGAAGTGTGGTCACAGGAGTGATAGATTCTGCCCATAATACCATGTATATAGGCAGAGATGCCCAGAATGCCTATTATTTTACCGGGATTGCTGATAATTATCTTGTTCTGGATGTATGCCTGACAAAAAATGAAATTCTGGAACTTAAAGATAAGATGTGATCATCATTTTAATGATATAATTTTATGTTTGATTTAGAGTGGGAACACATATTTTTCCAAAAATATTATCCTGCCTGAGTTTTACTTTAATCCCATATATTTCAGATAGTTTCTCTTCAGTAATAATATCCATGGGAATATCAAATTTTTCAATACTTTGATTAAACATTATCCCTGTTTTATCAGCTATCATAAAAGCATGATCCGGATTATGACTGGTCATAATAACAGCTGTGCCGGTTTTTGCAAGGTCATGGATCAGGGAGAGTATCCTTACCTGGTTGCCATAATCCAGATGGGAACAGGGTTCATCTAAAATAAGTATTTCAGGTTCCTGGGCAAGAGCCCTTGCAAACATTACAAGCTGTCTTTCCCCGCCACTTATTTCTGTATACGGGGTGTCTGCAAGATGACTTATACCAAGGGATTTAATTGCTTTCGCAGCAATTGTTTCATCTTTAAGATCAGGAAAAGAAAAAAAACCAAGATAGGGAGTTCTGCCCATGAGTACGGTATCAAATACAGAATAGGCAAAAACAGGATAATGTATTTGAGGGACATAGGCCATTATTCTTGCTGCATTAATGCGTTTTTTTGATAAGATGTCTTTCCCATTATATAGTATTTTACCTTTTGAAAGCTTAAAAAGCCCTGCTATACATTTAAGAAGGCTTGTTTTCCCAACGCCATTGGGACCAAGAATACAATAAATTTTCCCCGGATTTATTTTTATATTTATATTTTTCAGAATAGCTCTGGCAGTGAAATCATATTTAAATTCTGCATTTATAATTTCTAAAATCATGACCACCCAAGAGTCCCTTTTTTAAGGATAATTGCAAAAATAGGGGCTCCTAATGTAGCGGTAAGGATACCTAATGGCACTTCACCGGTTATTAGATTTCTTGCCAGGGTATCAATAAGCAAAAGATAACATGCACCAAGGGACAGGGACAATGGTATGAGCTTGCGATAATCAGGACCCGTGATCATTCGTGCAAGATGTGGGATGACAAGCCCGACCCACCCAATGACACCGCTCACTGCCACGGCAGAGGCAGTCACAAAAGTTGCTGATAAAACAAGTAAGATTCTCAGTTTGGTTGAGTTAAGACCTAAAGATTGAGCTTCTTCTTCGCCCATGGACAGGACACCTATTTTCCATCTAATGCTGAACATGATACCAATGCCGGTAACCATTGGCAGGGCAATGATAAAAAGGTCGTTTTTGGAAATACTTGCAAGGGAGCCCATAAGCCAGAAAACGATTACAGGCAGCTTGTCATAGGGATCTGCAATATATTTAATTAAAGAAATTAGTGCGGAGAAAAAAGATCCCACAATAACCCCGGATAATACCATTACCAGAATAGATGAGGTTTTATAGATTTTTGTTAAGCCATAGCTTATCATAACTGCAAGCATTCCAAATAAAAATGCACTGCCTTGGATAACAAGATTATTACCTGATAAAAGAATGCCTATTGCCGCTCCAAATCCTGCACCGGTTGCCACACCGAGAATAAAAGGAGATACAAGAGGATTTCTGAAAATACCCTGAAAAGATGCTCCTGACACTGAAAGCCCCCCGCCTATGAGCATGGCAGCACAAATCCGTGGTAGCCGGATATCAAAAATAATAGTTTCAAGAGCCATGGGTAATTGATTTTTCCGGCATATTAACTTTTCAAAAATCAGTTTAAATACTTCAAAAGGAGAAGCACCATACCGTCCAATAACCAGAGAAGAAAAAAAACAGATTAAAGGAAGCCCGAATAAAAGAAAATTTTTAAATGATAATAAATTTTTATTTTGTATCCGGGCTTTTTGCAAAGTTTTTCCAGACCCCATTAATTATTTCCCGTATAAGGAATACCATAGAATGCTTTATAAAAATTATCTGCATAGGTCTGCATATTAATGTCTTTGAATTTTTCAGGATATAGTTTTTTTGCCATCCATAACTCTCCAAGACCAATGGATTCAGGACAAGGATGACCCCAGGGTTTAACATATTCAGGAGTTATAAAAACTCTATGATTTTTTACTGCTTTAACGGGTTTCCATGCAGGAGATTTTTGAATTTCCTCGGCAACAAATTTGTATCGGTCCTGGGTGAAGATAACTTCAGGGTCCCATCTTAAAACATCTTCCATGGATACTTGTTTATAACCGGAAAGTTCCATAGCAACATTTAATCCTCCTGCTCTTTCCATAATTACAGAGGCATATTTCCCAGTTCCCATGGAAAATAATTTGGGATAAGCCATATAGGTTGTGACTCGCTGATTTTTTTTAAGATTGCCCAGGCGTGATTCAACAAGTTTTCTGTTTTTGAAAATATGGGACAAAAGTTTTTCAGCCTGATCTTTTTTGTCAAGTATATCTCCTAAAAGACGGACTCCCTCTTTCATGCCTTGAGTATAAGATTCATTGGGGTCTTTAAGTTTTGGATTTAGCACGGACGCTTGTTCATATCCTGTTTTATAAAAAGACAGGCCTACTACAGGAAGCCCAATGGCTTCTATTTGTTTCCCGGTTTTATTCATCATATAATGGGTAATGATAACAAGATCCGGTTTAAGTTTTAATAGCTCTTCGGTGTTTATTGATGTTCTCAGATCTCCCGGAGTTGGGACTTTTTCTATTCCGGGCCATGCTTTTTTAAATCCTTTTGGAAGATATTTATTCCAATTGCTTAAGATGCCGACAATTTTATCTTTTGCCCCTAATTCAACTGCTACGTCCAGGGCATGATGCATAAGAATAACTACCCGGTTGACTTTTTGGGGGATTTCAACAGATCTGCCAAGCTGATCAACAATAATACGTTTCCCTTGGGCTGATGCCATACCAAGGGGCATGATAACACTCATCAGTAAGACAATTGAAATCCCGAGACATAATTTTATAAGATTCTTTTGCATGAATAACTCCTATTTTTTTACTATGATTTAAAATAAGAGTATATATATCGGAATTAGTTGCTTGTCAAGCATAGAGAGGAGTTGTTTAAAAAAAACATACCAATTCTTACCAGAACAAACTTAAAATATCTATTCTTGTTAAACTGTTTGCTGTTTTGCTGTCAATGTTTCCGGGTGAACAACCTGAACAAGAGATATAGTAAAATCTGTCATTTCATATATGCATATACCATCAACAGATAAAGCTCCATCGGCAACAATCTGTGGCTGGTCTTCATCAATTATATCTTTTATATGGGCGCATATGGAAATTGTTTTATTTGAGGGTATTATCTGACCTCTGTATTTCCACTCATGATTTGCATTTGTGGTATTTTCAATTCTATATTTTTTTGAAGAGAACTCCCATTTTTGTAATGCAAAATATTTTAGAAGCTGAAGAAAGGATTCAATACCAAGAGAGCCAGGGCAAACAGGATCCTGATAAAAATGAGCTTTAAAAAACCATTCATCAGGGTTTACTTGTTTTTTTGCTTTGATATAGCCTTTATTATAAAGTCCGCCTTTAAATGAAAATTGTTCAACCTGATCAATCATCATAAGAGCGGTTGATGGCATATCTTTGTCTTTTTTATCAAAGTTTGTATCTTCAGGTGTTATGGGAGGAGTGTCTTTAAATTTAGTTAGTTTAGATTTATCCACCATATCAGGGTCGATTTCATATATTGCAAATTTATTCTGCTTGAGTCCAACCTGGTTTGCAAGGGATACACCTGAGAAAAAACCAAAATTAGTAGAACCTTTATAAATCATTGATTCATTGTTTAATACTTCAATATCAAAATCCTGAATTATCATACCACCGGCTTTTGATACATCAGTTATTCTGGAGCGCATTTTTATAGTGCCGATTGTTCTATGGATCTCTTTAAAGATCTTTGCTTTACCTCCAAGATTTCTAAAATACAATCTGTCATTGCTTTGCAATGCTGAACCTGCCCATGCAGCCAGCCAGCCGCAAGGTTGAAGTGCAATTTCTAAAAGTATGCAAAAGGGGATTGTATCAGAAAAATTTGCATTAAAATACCAGCCATGTTCCGGCACATCGTATTCAGCTTCAATCCAGCCGCCAGGCTTCATTTCCCATTGCGTATGATTGATCTTTGTTACCCTGTCCATGAAAAAGTAAGGGGGGCGTGGAAGCCTTGCCATCTGACGTTCGTTGTCAAAGATTTTATATTTTTCCCCAAAAGCTTCAGAAGGGTTGCCCTGGGCAAAAGCAAGTATTTGTTCTTTTGAAATCAATTCATTTGTTTTTTTGAATTTTTTTAAAAGTGATGGATCATTGATTGCCTCAAATCCGGTTATACTTGCAAGAATGATATTATTGTCACCAAGAAAAGTAAAATATCCCCGTGTTTTATGCTCTGAGGTTTCATTAATGGTAAATCGAATTTTTACATCACCATCATAGTTTGAAAAAGAATTATAGAGCCTGAAATTGGTTATGTATGAAGGCAGGCATACCTGGTGTTTGTTTTCATGGGTCCATAAAATTGCAGCTTGAAAAGCAGAATCAAGGAGCATGGGATCAAAAATCCAATTTTGGCATGGTGGGTTTTTAAACCATTGGTTTGGTGCAGGAGCTTTGTTTGCTATAATTTCAATGCCTTTTTCAGAGCATCCTATTACTGATTTAATGCCTTGAAGATCCTTGCCATGAAAGAGAATTAAGTCATATATCCTGTCACTATCCAATGGATATGGAGCAAGATCAAGAAAAGAAGAAGATGATAGAACCGGTGGATTTGGCAGGTCATCTGACAATAGAGCAATCCCTGCAGAATTTAAAAAAGTTTTTTCAATACCTTTTTTTGAGAAAATACTTGCTTCTGTTTCAAATCCCTGGTCTGTTTTTTTGCACTTACCTGTTTTGGCGCTGATTTCAACTCCATTATCATTGTCACTTGAATTTTCAGGCAAACTTATTCCTTTTAAAAGGCGCATTTGATCAATGCCCTGGAAGTATAATCCGGGATTATTTTTTTCAGCAGCGTGGGCAAGCCATTCCATGTGCATGGCAAAGGGTAAAACCAGATTGTTATTGATTTTATGGGATCTAAGCACAGGTGCAGATAATCCATTGAGGTTGTAGTTAAAGGCTCTTGTAAGATTTTTAGATTGTGGCTTTACTTCATCACCAAAAAGACCTGCACCAATTATGACTTCAACATTATTACTATTATTGTTTGCCATTTCAGATAATAATTGAATAGCACCTGCTTTTTTATCAATAAGATCCACATTGCGTTTTTTAAATTCTTTTTTTAATGAATCATTAACCATGCCTCCGTCCCATGGTCCCCAATTGATTGCAAGATATTTGCATTGAGTATTTTTCAAAGATAAATATTTCATGGTCTTGTTGATGACTTCATTTGCCATTGAATAGTCTGATTGACCAATATTCCCTGTTCTTGCAGCAATAGAAGAAAATGCAATGAAATATTTGAGTTTGTCTTTTTTGCCTGCATGGATTAAGGAATTTAAACCTGAAACTTTTGTATCAAAAACCCTGGAGAATTTATCATAATCTTTTTCAATAATAAGTTTATCTTCAAGTATTCCTGCACCATGAATAATCCCTGTAATTCTCCCATATTTTTCTCTTATTATATTAAATATATTATTGATTTGATTTTTATTTGTAATGTCACAGGAGAAATATTCAAGTTTTGAATCAGGAGCAGTATTTTGAATTTTTTCCATGTTTTGTTTTATTTCACGGTTGGATATTAGCTCTTTATAAGCCTTTTCAAGTTCCTTAGGAGTCGGCTTTTTATCGGCAAATATATTTTTTAAAATTAATTTTTTTATTTCTACAGGAGAGGTGATATTCTCTGCCCATTCAGGTTCTGGTTCAGGTAATGGAGATCTGCCAATAAGCATGATATCCGGAGAAAAATTCTTGGCAAGTTCAATGGCGCATTCTGCTGTAACTCCTTTGGCACCTCCTGTGATGACAAATAAATCTTTGTTTGAAATTAAGTTTTTCCCATGATTATGATCTGAAAAATGAGGGATATCTTCTGTTTTGAGTTTTGGAATATTGCATAGGCCTTCTTTTAGTCCTATTTCCATTGATCCGTGGGTCATGATTAAAGTTATTATATCATCTGCATTTTCAATAATTTGTTTTTTTGAACATGGCAGATCTATAGCCTTGCAGAGTATGTCTTTCCACTCAAGTCCAGCAGTTTTAACAAGTCCTGCAAGCCCGCCCTGGACAGGATTTATTATTTCTGACTTATCAAATCCAAACCCGCCTCCAAGAAATGAGATGCTTGCAAAAAAACCACTTTTTTCCAATGCAGATTGAGTAAGAAAGGGTGCATTCTTTTTAATAAGCTTAAAAGAATATTTTAAAAATTCTTCAGTTTGTTCGTGATTGTTTGTTTCTGATATATCCGGTATCAGGACAATGCCTGCAACATCATGAAGTTCAGGAACAGGTGAATTGGCTTTTATGAGTTCAGCATTTATTCCCTGTTTTTCAAATGCTTTTTTAAAGCTTGCTGCAATGCCTTGTGAATCTTTTGTTAAGTATACTTTTTTTTCTTTGGAAATTGAGATTCTTGATCCATTATAAAATTTTATTTTATCAAGGGGCTGCTGATCAAGGAATGGTATTTGCCTGGATAGTTTCTGGCTGGATGGTGCCTTGACTGTGTCTGGAGTTTTTTTTTGGTTTTGATTTTTTTTTTGATTCTGCCCTGAATTTTTATCAAGATAGGCACTGATTTCGTCAATGGTTTTAAATCCTGCTATCTCATCAGAAGAGATTGTTCCTATTTGGGGCAATTTGTTTTCAAGGGTAGATAAAATTTCAACTCTTTTAATGGAATCAATCCCAAGATCAGATTCAAGGTTCATATCTCCTTCAAGCATTTCTTTTGGGAATCCTGTTAAATTACTTATGGTATCAATTAAGACATCCATGGTTTTACTTGGCGGAATGCTTGTATAAGAATCGTTAAGTGTCTCAGTGTTGGAAAGGGCAGGTGCCTCAGGTGAGGGCTCAGGTGTTTCTTTGCCTGGCGTATCAGTTTTATCGATAATATTACATATTTCTTTTAAAGTATGTAAAGAACTCATGGTTTCCGGAGTAAGACTGCTTATTGACGGGAGAGCTTTTTCAAGTTCAGAAATAATTTCAACTCTTTTAATGGAATCAATCCCAAGGTCAGACTCTATATCCATGTCACCATCAAGCATTTCTTCGGGGAATCCTGTAAGCTTGCTGATAATCTCAAAAACAAGATGTTCTGCCTTGTCAGGGGTTTTTGTTATTTGAACCTCCGGGTCAGGTATGGTGATATCGGTTTTTAAATCTGGTTCTGTTTTTTTTGTGGCGACAGGTGGTGTTAATTCCATTGTTCCTGTGCTGGCAGGTGTGAAATTGATATCAGTATTAGTGTTGGTATTGGATATACTACCCGGGTTTAAAAACAATCTTGTCTGCTCCATCATGCTCTGGAGGGTTCTGCTGGCTTCAGCCTGGGTTTCAAGGAATTTTTCATGGGTTTTTGCAGTCTGACTCTGCAATTTTTGCATTGATTCCAATCCTTTTTGAACCAATACCATTGCTTCATTTGTAATATAAGGTCTGGATGATGTGTCAATATTTTTTCTTGTGTCCATATTCATTCCTTGGTTAAAATCTTTTTTTTGAATTTCATCCTTTATCTTGGGTAAAGGCAGGTCAAGTTTTTTTTCTGGTTTTGGATTAGCACCTGTTATAAAAATATTCATTTTCTTTTTTTCAGGTTTTTCACATGGGTCTTCCCATTTTCCAAGGTCAACATTGTATCCCTTTGATGCAAGTTCAGCTAAAACACGGGCAAGATCTTTAAGACCTGAGTCTGGTTTATTACCCATGGAAGCATCCATGGAAATTGCAATAATGTCTTTTTTGTTTTTTAAAATTGATTGAACTAATCCTGTAAGGATGGTTTTGGGCCCGGTTTCAATAAATATTGAAACACCATTTTCATACATTGTTTCAATATTTTGAATAAAATTAACAGGATTTATGAGTTGATTTTCAAGAATTTTTTTAATTTTTTCAATATCTGCAGGGTATTGATTCCCATTTGTATTGGACATCACAGGTATTTTGGGTGAGTTGAATTTTATTTTTTTAATATCTGTTGCAAAGGGTTTTGCCGCATTTCCAACCAAGTGTGAATGAAAAGCTGCTGCAACAGGTAATTTAATGCCCCTGATTTTATGTTTTTTAAAAATTTTTATTGCTTTATCAATCTCATTGCTGGCACCGGAGATAACTCCCTGGGTATGTGAGTTTTTATTGGCAAGTACAAGTTCAAGATTGTTTTCATTTATAATTTGTTCAATTTTATCCATGGGGGCTTTTATTGCAAACATGGCTCCTGAATCCTCTGAATTTTTTGAGGCATTTGCCATGTGCTTTCCCCGGAGCACTGAAAGATTAAGAAAATCATTATCATTAATAACATTTGCAGCATTCAAGGCACTGAGTTCCCCAAAGCTGTGCCCGCACGCCATATCACAAATTATATTGAATCGTTGAAGGACTTTTGTCATGGCAAGGCTTATTGCACCCAGAGCAGGTTGAGCTATGTCAGTATTTTTAAGCTCTTGTTCAGATATTATTTTTTCCTGAACATGATCTGGAAAAGGGAAAATATAATCATGTAAAAGTTTCAGATCTTTTTTTTCGCCATAAGCTATATCTGCAAGTGCTAAAGCATCCATGGCTTCGGGGAATATCGAGATCAGATCTCTCCCCATCATTGTGTATTGGCTTCCCTGACCCGGATATAAGAATCCTATTTTTAAATTTTTTCTGTTAATTGTATTGGAATCAGTTCCAAAATATATATCAGGACCATTAGCACTGATTTCGGTATTATTTTTAATATTATTTGAAACTATATTGCTTGCTTTTTGTATAAGTTCACTTAAGTTGTCTTTTTTTTCATGAACAAGTATAAGTCTGAATTTATGTTTATTAGAAAAAGTTTTTCTGGATTGTTCTGCATAAAATCCAAGTAATTGTTTTTGTTCCCGGGAATCAAGGTTTTGAGTGCCATCTATCTCAGCTGAAAAATCAGTAATTTTTTTCTTGAGCAAGGCAAGACTCTGATCGGAAAAAGCAAGTATCTGTACTGATTTACTCCAGGACACATGGTTTTTTTTCTGATTATATTCCTCCAGAACAACATGAAAATTACTTCCACCAAATCCAAAAGCACTTACTCCGGCGCGCCTGGGGTGAACAAATTTATGTTTCATATTGTTTTGCATCCAGGGCTTTGAAATAGAATTTAAGTAAAACCTTGAATCATTAATATCAAGTTCAGGGTCAGGGATATCTGCTTTTAGCGTGGGAAAATGAGTTTTGTGATAAAGGGATAAAGATGCTTTTATAAGACCTGCAACACCTGCAGCAGCTTTGGTATGTCCGATCATTGACTTGACAGAACCAATGGCGCAGGGCTTTGCATTTTGTTTAAGGGATTTTGATTTGTTGTTTGCATCAGAATTAAAATTTTTTAAAGCCTGGAATTCAATTTTATCTCCAACTCTGGTGCCAGTGCCATGGGCTTCAATTGATTCAATGGTCAAAGGATCAATATTAGCATCTTTATAGGCTGCTTGTAATGCCCTTTGCTGCCCTGCTGCATCAGGTGCATAAATGCCTCCTGAATTTCCATCGCTGGATGTCCCGATACCCTTAATTACAGCATATATTCTATCTTTGTCTTTTTTGGCATCACTAAGGCGTTTTAAAACGACCATTCCAACACCTTCACCTAGAACAGTTCCATCAGAATCTTTGGAAAAGGGTTTTGCGTCGCTTGTATGGGAAAGTACACCTGTTTGTGAAAAACACATATGCATGAATATGTCGTTTAATGCATCCACACCACCTGTTATTGACATATCACATTTACCTTGTACAAGTTCCATTATGGCAGAATTAATTGCAGAAAGTGAACTTGCACAGGCTGCGTCCACAACACTATTAGTACCGCCCAGGTCAAGTTTGTTTGCGATTCTGCCTGCAACAACATTGCCTAGAAGACCCGGAAAAGAATTTTCCTGCCATTCAGGGTAACCATTTTGAATCCTTTTGATAACTTCATTGGTTTTTTCCACACCAATGCCGGATTCTTTTAAAGCTTTTTTCCATAAAGGATGACCAAGGCGTGCTCCTAAAGGTATAACAAGTTCTTGTGTGCCTGTAACACCAAGTATGATATTTGTTCGTTTTTTATTGGGGAAATTTTTTTGTACGTCATATCCTGCATCTTTTAGTGCCATTTCAGCAACAATAAGACCAAGAAGCTGGGATGTGTCTGTTGCATTGATATTATTCGGAGGTATTCCATATTTTGAAGGGTCAAAAGATACAGCCGGAAGAAACCCGCCTTTTTTACAATATATGTGATCCGGTCGTTTCGGGTCTTCATCAAAATAATCATTTATGGCAAAATGAGTTTTATCAGGGATATCTGTTATTGCATCATGACCATCAAATAATAAGTGCCAGTATTCTTCAACACCGTTTGCTTTGGGAAAAATACACCCCATACCAATGATAGCTACACAATTGTCCTGCTGCTTAATCTGTCCCATAAAATTTTCCTAAAATATGCAATCAAAATATTTTATTACAATGTATAATACATATTTTTACAGGAAAATTGAATAAAATGCATTGGTTGGAGAGTGGTTTGACATTAATTTTACATTCTATTCAAAGAATAAATAATTTAAGATATCATTTTTAGAAGATTATTCATTGGAACAGGTAAAAAAGATATGAGGTCAGAAGAAAGGGCAATGTTTTGATTCTTTAGCCAGGATGTTCTTATGCACACTGCAGCGCCATAGAGTATGTTAAGGGCGATTTCTGCAACTTTTCTGTTTTCATGGGTTTCAAGGAATGTGCCTTTTACCCATTGGTTAAATGCTCCAATGGCAGGGCCGCACCATATCTGATAGTCAATTGATCTATCTTTTTCCCCTTTAATTGCCCACTTGGAAGAAAGCCCTAAATATGATCTGAAAACAAGTGCCATCTTGTGTTTATGATCTTGTTCAGCTCTTTGGATTTCTTTTTGGTTATTAATTTTATTGAAAAATTCTTTTGTTTCCAGCCATTTTTGTTCAAAATCTGCTTTCAGGAAATTTTTTTCAATTTGGGTTCTTTCTTTAAGGGGGACTTGATCAAAGCTTTGATAATTTTTATAAATATTATATAATTTTTCAGCTCTGATGGAAAACATTGTTCCGCGTTTGAGAACCTGAACCCTTGCACCGATTTCAAACATATCAGCTGCAGGAGCCATTGTTACATCAGCCTGCTGGGCCTGGGCAAGCATTTTTTTTGCCTGGTCTGAAATTTCAGCTTCAATACATGGCTGATTGATTGAACCTGTAAGTATATATCCTGCTCCCATCTGGAATGCAGCAGCAGCAGATTCCGGGGTTGCAATACCACCTGCAAAACCAACACATAATTTGTCAGCATAATTAAATTTATCAGTGAATTCTTTTTTCAGTGCCACCATTGTAGGAAAAAGTGAAAGGGCAGGTCTGTTATCAGTGTGCCCGCCAGAATCAGCTTCTGCTGTTATGTCCTGGGCCATGGGGATTTTTTTTGAAAGTTCCGCTTCTTTTTCAGTGATCAATCCATTGTCTAATAGTTGATGAATAAGCTTTCTCGGAGGAGGTGAAAAAAATTCCCGGGCAACTTCCACTCTTGAAACTTTTGCAATTATTTTATTTGGAGCAACAATTTGACCCTCTAAATTTTGGCAAAGTCCTTTAACTCTGTAATAAACCAATGGCAATGTCATTCTCATGAAGGCAGCAGCACTTACAAGATTGATGGAATGTTTTAAATACAGCTTTGCAACTGCCATTTCATGATCCGGGTCATTGGGAGAATGGATCAGATTAAAACCAAATGGTTTTGACCCTAAAGTATTTTTTAATTCAATAATGGCTTTTTCAATTTGGGCAATTGAAAGTCCTCCTGCACCAAAAAAACCGGTCATGCCATTGTTTGTCATTTCCTTGATCATTCTAACAGAGCTTATTCCATTTGCCATTGCTCCTGCAATATATGCATATTTCAGATTATGTCTTTTTTTAAAATCAATATCACCAAGATTTTCAAGTGCAAGGGAAGGCACATAACCTTTAAGGCTATCATTGGAGTTAACTATATATAAAGGTTGAGAAATATTAAAAAGAGGTTGTCTGATATTATTAATATCATTAATAATTTGATCAATAGCAGGTTCTATTATAAATTTAATTGTTTTATTTTCTTTTGTCATTTTTTTAACTCAGATCTAATATTTTTAAGGTTTTATTAAGCCATTTAAATTTGGCCTTAAAAATATTTATGAATTATATATCAGGGTAGACCAGTGATGTATTACTAAAATATTTTCTTGTTTCCCTTAGAATCATAGGAGTCAAGAAAATAATTCCAATAAGGTTTGGCCAGATCATCAAGGCGTTTAAACAATCTCCTAATACCCATACGATAGAGATATCCAGATATGCGCCAACCGGGATAAAACAACAGAATAAGATCCTGTATGGGATGATAAATTTTTCTCCTAGAAGATAGGATATGCATCTGTCACCATAGTAAGACCATGTTATGATTGTGGTGAGAGCAAAAAAGATAATACTTACTACAACAGTATATCCGCCAGGACCTGGAAGACCCATTTCAAAAGCTTTTGCAGTAAGATTTGTTCCGGTTTCGCCTGTTGTATAAGCGCCTGTGAGAACAATTACAAGAGCTGTCATGGTACATATAATGATTGTGTCTATAAATGGACCTAACATTGCAACTAATCCTGCACGTACAGGTTCATTGGTTTTAACCGCACCATGGGCAAACGGAGAGCTCCCTAAACCGGATTCATTGGCAAATACACCACGGGCAACACCAAATCTTATGGTTGAAGCAAGAGCAGCTCCTGTAAAACCACCAGCTGCAGCCGTACCGGAAAAAGCATCATGAAAGATTATGTGGAAGGCAAGACCAAGTTGGCTGGAATTTGCAATAATAATCATTAATGATCCTATTATATAATAAAGAGCCATAATCGGGATCATTTTCGTTGTCACCAGAGCAATGCGCTTGATACCACCAACAATGACAAGAAAAACAATAAATGCCAGAACAATTCCTGTTGCTAATTTAGGTATGGAAAAATATGTGGCAAATGGTTCGGCAATGGAGTTGGATTGAACCATATTACCAATGCCAAGCGATGCAATGGCTGCAAAAAGGGCAAATAATATACCAAGCCATTTTTGTTTCAGACCCCTTTCAAGATAATACATTGGACCTGCATTGACTGATCCGTTTTTCTTGACAACCCTGAATTTATGGGCAAGCAGACATTCGCTGTATTTTAATGCCATTCCAAAAAAAGCTGTAATCCACATCCATACAATGGCACCAGGTCCACCCATGGCAATTGCAGTGCCAACACCTGCTATATTCCCAACTCCGATAGTAGCTGCAAGGGATGTAGTTAAGGCCTGCATATGGGAAATTTCTCCGAGATCACTCGGATTTTCAAAGTTGCCTGAGATAAGAGAACAACCATAGCCAAATTTGCGTAGCTGAATTAATATGGTCACTAAAGAGATGAATAGTCCAACGCCAATGAGTAACAATATTGTAGGAATTCCCCATAAGAAACTACTGGCAGTCTGGACTATCTGTTGGAACTCTTGCATCAAACTCTCCTTTAGTAATTCAGCATAATAATAGCATCAATAACGGATTATAATAATAGCCTTATAAAGTCAAGTATAAAAGGGATAATTGGATAGGCAATCCCATGTAAATTTTATTTAAAAAAGTAAAAATAAGTAAATGTTAATTGTGTACCTTCTCGCACTATTTTCTCTTTTTTGTATTGTATGATGGAATCTGTGGGCTGAACTTTGATAAACCTCAATCCAAGCATGATGTTTTCCCTTCTCTTATAATTTGAAAAGACCTTAGAGTGTTATTTAAGAACGCAAATATGAATGCCACTCCATTCTATAAAAATCTTTATCTTCATCATACTGGAAGAATCCCAATTTTTCATAGAATCCCTTGACGATGTTTTTCTTTATCACACTTAATTTTAATGGTAAATTTTTATTTTGAGCTATACTCATCATATGGCTCATTGCAGTTTTACCGATACCTTTTTTTTGATATACTGGATCTATCAGTATTATCTCTAAATAAAAATAATTATTTTTTTCTTTTAAACAAAATCCACCAATATTTTGCTCATTAATTGTGATAATTTTAAACATGCTTGGTGCAAGGTTTGAAGTAAACCCGTCTACCTGAAATTTTTCGTTCCAACCCCATGTCGCTTCGATGCATGGTTTCATAGTCCTACAATAAAGATCATACAACCACTCTTTATCATATTGGTTTCCATTTCTAAATTTTAAATTTACCATAAGTCTATTTTTTGTAGCCTTTCATGAAAATAGAGGTTTATTTGTTCTTTGATTTTTCAGGATAAATTTCTATTCTCAAAATACAGCATAGAATTTTTTGGTGACCAGCCAAAGCATGTAAGAATATGTGAAATAATAAGAATGATGGGTTTTTTATTTTTCATAATTAATCCCTTCAGTCATAACCGCTGAACCGAGCTGTATCAGGTACTCAACAACGTTAAAATTTATATCGGAGTGACAGATTATAAATCTTTTAAAGTAATTTTTAATTTAATAACTTTTATACCGAATCTCATGACTACCTTTTGAAACAGATTGACAATTTCTTCAGAATGTTTGTTTAAAACCTTTTGTGTGTTTTTATTAGGTTTCTGATCATTTAATTCATTCCTTTTGTGAGTTGCGAGTTGACAGCTCACAGCAGGAGGGATTATTTCATCTAATCTATGGCGTGCACCTTTTAAATCATAAACAGAATGTTTAAATAGATCTCTATCATCGATTATCCAAAATGCTTCTGATGTAATTAATAATTTAAAACAATCTCTTGTTTGATATATAATGTCTTTTTGTGCCCATGTGAACACTTTTAATTTTTTGTTCTCCTCACAATGAACCGCCAAAGGACTACTGCATACCAAGAGAGATACAAAAATACAGACAAATAATTTTTTTATATTGTCCAATATCGTATAACGAGTCTGTAGAAAAATAGTTTTTGAAAGTTAATAATTTGATTTCCCATGCACTTTCCCCAATATTCGTTTGATTAAGTTTTAATATCAATAAAAGGATTATATGTTTATTTGTCAGTTGATGTCACATTTTTTTCATATATTTTTAAAGCTAAAAAAATTAAAGCCGCAAATAAATGTGCTACTAAACCAAATAGAAACCATAATATTGGCTTTTCATTT
>CAZTEM010000002.1:55832-66147 GCA_964612755.1 uncultured Desulfobacterales bacterium
TTGGTATATAGCAATAAGCTAATGATTCAATATCTTTTCTTAAATTCATTTTCCCATTTCATATATGCAGAACTGAGCTGCCTATGGACTTTATGGCAACCAACTTTGCATAATTAAAATTTATGTTAAAGCCACTACTGTTGAGCGCCTCTCAGCAACTCCAGGGCAGAGCCTGTGTTTTGTTAGCCAATCCTTTAATTTATTCTAAAATTTTCATCCCATAAAAAATAAGCTCCAAACCGCCCTTTTTTTCTTTCACCACCTACTTGCTTTCCTTTTTCCGTCAGCGTTTCTTTTTTATTATTGACTTTTAAATATCCTTTAGATATCAACTCTTCAGTAAACTGCTCTGTTGTTTTGCCAAGTTTTTTTGCTAATTTTGAAGTTGTAAGTTTACTATAATTTTTTTTCTTTACTTCTGAACTCTTTTTCCCATCTTTTTTTGACTCAGGAGTAATTTTTTCTAAAGAAATCCTTACTTCATCACTAATTCGAATAATTCTTTGGGCTTCATCATAAGCTTCTCTATATAATTCAGAATCTTCTGATCGAGAAACAGCAACTCCCATTTCATTGTTATTTACTTGGCTAAATTCATATAAATTCAGGCTGGTAATAATACAGCTTTCTTCATTAAAGTAGCACTTCGCATGAAGATTTTTACAAAAGCTTGTTCTAATAAAAGTTAACTCGCTTAACCAAGCAATTTCATCATTTTGCAGTTCGTTTTTACCGTAGATGATTCTGACATCAATCTTTAGCCGATTTTTGTCTTCTATTAATTCTTTAATTCTATCGTTTAGTTTCAAAAATGGGCTGATTAATATGAGTCTATCCTTTGCTGTTTTTATAAGTTCTTCCAAAAAATAATTGGTTGCACTTGTGTTTAAAAATTTTGCCATTTAATCCTTTCCTTCATTTAAATGTATAAAAATTTAGTAATTGGCTAACATATCAAAAGTGATTTAAGTAAACATTGGATTGTATTTTTGATTCCGGTTTCATGTCTATGAAATCACATTATATCGAATAATTATTATCCTACTTATTTAATGTTTGGTTTGTCAATAAGAAATATTTGGGTTCAGTAATTCGCGGTTAAAAATTATTTTTAAGATTAACAAGTGTAATCAGGTATAATATAGTCAAACTACCCGCATAAAAATTTTGTAAGCTTGGTTATTATAAAAAAATAAATGGAAGAAGTGAGGTCTGGATATACTTTTATCTGTCAAAATTGACAGGTTATTGAAAAGGTAATGAAACAATAGAATACGAAGTTCCTGGCAAGTGTGGTTCTGACTGGTAGATAACAGGATTCCTCTGTTGACTATAACAGGATATATATTATCAAAATTATTATATTGTCTTTCAGGGTATCAGATTGGGCAAAGTGAGGCTTGGATATGCTTTTGCAGCGCATCTGTTTCAAGTGAAACCCTAAGCTGCAAAAGCATATCCAAGCCTCACTTCTTCCATTTATTTCCTTGTATAATAACCAGATATACAAAATTGTATATAGATATTTTAACTATATTACACTATTACACCTGTTAACCTTAAAAATAAGTTTTAACCGAGAATTGCTGCGGGTTGTTATGATAGATTGAAATAAAAACCAGACAATTGTATATTCAGATTTTGTAATGATTTTTTACAGGATTTATAAAGTATGATTTTAATTTTTCCTCCTGTTGTGAAGCCGTGCGAGCCTCCGGGCGGGTTGGCACTTCTTTCAGGAGCACTTAAGAAGCATAATATTGACCATAAAGTGTATGATGCCAATATTGAAGGTCTTTTATTTTTAATTAATTCTGATATCAAACCTGATTCGAGCTGGACAAAAAGGGCTCTTTCCCACAGGCATGAAAATATGGAAAGTATTAAGAACCCTTTATTATTTAGGAATTTAGATAGATATAAACAAAAGCTTTTTGATATAAACAGGCTTTTAAATTCAGCAGTGTTATCCCAACGATTTAAGCTGACCCTGGCTGATTATAAAGATAGTCAACTTTCTCCGGTTAAAAGCCGTGACCTTCTTAAGTCAGCTGAGGACTATAAAGCTAATCCGTTTTATGATTATTTTGAAACATGCCTTAAACAAAGGGTCCAAAATTCAGATTCCAAGTATGTTGGTATCTCTCTTTGTTATTTGAGCCAGGCTTTAACTGCGTTTGCACTTGCAGGATGGTTAAAAAAGAATTTTAAAGATAAAAAATTGATTTTTGGCGGCGGGCTCGTTTCAACATGGCTCAGTATGCCTGATTTTGATAATCCTTTTTCAGGGCTCGTGGATATATTTGTAAAAGGGGAGGGTGAACAGGCAATTTTATCTGTTAATAATGTAAAAACCAATGTTCGCCAAAATTATGGACCTGATTTTGATTTTGTTCAATGGGATTCATATATGGCGCCGGGTCGAATTATACCTTTTAGCACTTCCCGAGGCTGTTATTGGCGAAGATGTAATTTTTGCCCTGAAAAAGCAGAAAAAACACAATATAGACCCCTGAAAAATTCCAAAGCAATAAAAGACCTTGATCTGCTTTATAAAAAACATAAGCAAACCCATGTCCATTTTATTGATAATGCCATTGCTCCTTCCTTGATGAAAGCTTTAGTGAAACATAATTTTAATAATATTAAATCTTATTCATGGTATGGCTTTGCAAGAATCAGAAAGGAATTACAAAATATTGACTATTTAATTGAATTGAAAAAATCAGGCTGTGTTATGCTTAATCTCGGGCTTGAATCCGGTGACCAGGCTGTTTTAGATAAAATGGACAAGGGTATTGATTTGAATGTTGCATCAAATGTTCTTAAAGCATGTAAAAAAGTGGGTATAAAGACTTATGTTTATCTGCTTTTTGGTACTCCCCAGGAAACAGAGCAAGCTGCTGAAAAGACGCTTGAATATGTTTTGAAACATGCCGGGTGTATTGATTTTATGAATCTTGCAATATTTAATCTGCCAAGATTTAGTGAGGAAACAGAAGAATTGAAAATTAATCAATTTTATGACGGGGATTTGTCATTGTATTATAATTTTAAACATCCCCATGCATGGGACAGAAAAAAGGTAAGGGAATTTCTTTTTAAAAGATTTAAAAAAAATCCTTTGCTTAGCCCCATTGTATTAAAAAATCCCCCGTTTTTTACTTCAAATCATGCAATGTTTTTTTAAATTTAAAGGACCAGTATAAATATGCTAGTGGAAATAGTTTCAACAGGTGATGAACTTATTACAGGAAGTGTGGTTGACACCAATGCTTCATATATTGCGTCAAAGTTTTATGAAATCGGGTTAATGGTGAACAGGTGCACTATTGTAGGTGATAATAAAGAAAAAATTCAAAATGTATTGGAACAAGTATCTGACAGGGCAGATATAGTTATTGTTACAGGAGGACTTGGACCAACCCAGGATGATCTCACATCTGAAATAGCAGCATTGATCTCAAATGATGAACTAAAACTTGATAAACAGGCTTTGTCTGATATTGAGCAATTTTTTAAGAGAAAAAAAATCAAGATGTCTGAAACTAATAATAAACAGGCATATCTG
Organism: uncultured Desulfobacterales bacterium; assembly: GCA_964612755.1. GTDB lineage: Bacteria > Desulfobacterota > Desulfobacteria > Desulfobacterales > Desulfobacteraceae > JAIOSM01. The sequence continues at coordinate 59,404 of CAZTEM010000002.1, forward strand.
CCTTCAAGAGCTGTCATGCTTAGAAACAGCTGCGGTACTGCTCCGGGTTTTTTTATGAACCATGGCAGGGCGGTTTTGTATTTTTTGCCCGGAGTTCCAGGTGAAATGAAAGAAATGTTTGAAACAAAGGTTTTACCTGATCTTTTTAACAAGTTTGAGATTTCAAAAAGATTGAATACCAAGATTAGTCTTTTTGGAGTACCTGAATCAAAAGCTGCAAATGATCTTAAAGATTTTCAAACCAGGTTCCCGGATATTATTCTGGGATTCAGGGCAGCCTTTCCAATTATTGAGGTTAAACTTTCATCGTCTTTATTGGCAGATGATCAAGATGCAGGAGATGTTTTCTTAAAGGCAAAGAACTGGATTATATCCAGATTTGATAATAAAAATATTGTATCTGATAAAGGGCTTTCCATGGAGCAGGAAGTTGCTCGTCTTTTAATAAAACAGCAAAAGACTGTTGCTGTTGCCGAAAGCTGTACTGGCGGACTTATTTCACATATGCTCACTGATGTGCCAGGCAGTTCTGCATATTTTTTGTTTTCAGCTGTGACCTATGCCAATGAGGCAAAAATTAACATACTTAATGTTAATAATGATACAATTTTGAAATATGGCGCTGTCCATGAGCATACAGCAGAAGAAATGGCAAAGGGTGTGATGGAAAAGGCAGGATCTGATTTTGGGATCTCAACCTCAGGGATTGCAGGTCCAACAGGTGGGACTGATGAAAAACCTGTGGGCACAATATGCATAGGGTATGCTGAAAAAGGGTTTTCAACAGCAAGAACCTATTGTTTAAATTTTAATGACAGAACAAGGAATAAACAAATATTTGCTGCAGCCTGTTTGAATTTTTTACGTAAAAAACTAAAAGAATTTGAAAATTAAACCAGTGCTTTTTTAAACCATTTCAGGGTTTCTTGTTCAAATCTTATTTGATCTTTTTTTGATGATACCTGATGATCTCCGTTTTTAAACAGGATAAGTTGTTTTGGCTCCATTGCATTTTCATATATTATCCTGGCATTTTTTGCAGGTACAATCTCATCATTTGTGCCATGGAAAATTAAAACATTTTTTATCCTTGATGTTTTTTCAGAAAGGTCAAAGTTTAATTTTTCAATAAAAAAACTCATGGGCAGGGCAGGGCTGTATTGATTGGGCTGGTCGTGGACAGGAATATTCTCAATGGTTCGGCTTTTAACAGGTGTGGAACATAGCACGCATGCTGAAAGTTTTATATCCATAAGGCTGAGACTGTCCCATGCCTGGATACAGGTTGAGCCTCCAAGGCTGCTTCCGAATATACCAATATTGTGTGACAATTTTTCATGTTCCAGAATATATTTGACAGCATTTGTAAAGTCTGATGCTCTGTTAAAAACAGATGTGTCTTTTAAAAATTCACCTTCACTGTCACCGCAGCCCCTGTGATCAAATCTTAAGAAGGCAATGCCGTTTTCCGGAAGGATTTTGGATAAGCTTATTTGTTTTGCGGAATTTTTTGATCCTTCAAGACCATGGGAACCAATTACAACAGGTGGCTTTTGCATACCCTGGTCAGTGGCTGGAAGGTGCAGAACCCCTTTGATAAGCAGGTTGTCAGAATAAAATTTTATACTTTTTTGTGCATTTTTCATGACTGTACTTAATGCCCTAAAAATGATATAAGATCAAGCTTTCTTGCATATTTTAAAATAAAATAATTTAAGGTAATTATGGCACTTAAGAAACGAAAAATATATGAGTTTGAAATTATTGACCTTGCTTTTGGCGGCAAAGGGCTTGCTAAACCGGATGGATTTCCTGTTTTTATAGATCGTGTACTTCCTGGCGATAAGGTGCTTGCTAAAGTTACAAAAAAAAAGAAAAACTTTGCAGAAGCAAGATTGATTGAATTTATTGATAAATCTTTGAAAAGAGAAGAATCAAGGTGCGAATATTCATCATATTGCGGCGGATGTAAATGGCAGGAACTTCCTTACAAGACCCAGCTTGAATACAAGAAAAGACATGTTGAAGAATCCCTTGAACACATTGCAGGTCTTGATAATGTAAAGGTTAATAATGTAAAACCTTCACCGCAAATATACAATTATAGAAATAAAATGGAGTTTTCCTGTTCTGATAAGCGCTGGCTTTTACCTGAAGAACTGAGTAATCCTGATATTAAAAAAGATTTTGGATTAGGGCTTCATGTGCCGGGAACCTTTGACAGGGTCATTGATCTTAAATCATGTGAGATACAGCCTGAACTTGGTAATAATATAATGAATGATGTGAGAGATTTTATCAAGAAATCCGGGATTCCTGCTTATGGTTTGCGCTCTCATCAAGGATTTTGGCGTTTTTTAATGCTTCGACATTCTTCATTTTTTGATAAGTGGATGGTTAATATAGTAACATCTGAAGAAAATGATGAAATTTTAAAAGAACTTGCTTTGTCTCTCATGGAAAAATATCCAAAGATCGAATCTGTTGTTAATAATATCAATTCCAGAAAAGCAGGCATTGCCATTGGAGAATATGAAAAACTCCTTGCAGGTAAGTCTCATATTAAGGAAAAACTTGGCGAGTTTACATTTAATATATCGGCAAATTCATTTTTTCAGACAAATACTAAAGGTGCTGAAAATTTGTATTCAATTGTTTCAAAATATGCAGATCTTAGTGGTAAGGAAAAAGTTCTGGATTTATATTCCGGTACAGGAACAATCCCCATATGGCTTTCAAAGGATGCAAAAGAGATTGTTGGAATAGAAATAATTGAAAGTGCAGTTGAAGATGCAAAAAAGAATGCAGCGCTCAATAAGATTACGAATTTAAAATTTCTTATAGGCGATATTAAAGATGTTTTGCCATCTTTTAACAGCATTGGAAATGAGATTGATATAATGATAATTGACCCTCCAAGGGCTGGTATGCATAAAGATGTGCTTGCAAATGTCTTAAAACTTGCTCCTGAAAAAATAGTATATGTATCATGTAACCCTGCAACCCTTGCCCGGGACTTGGAACAGCTCAGCAAAAAATATAAAGTTCTTGAGGTCCAGCCTGTGGATATGTTTCCCCATACTTTTCATATTGAATCTGTTGCAAATTTAGTTTTGATTAAATAATAAAAGAAGTATATACTAATTTTACAAGTGTAATGCCCACAATTATAATAAAAAAAATGCGCACAAAACCTGTGTTTTTTAATATTACAAGTCTGGAACCTGCAAAAGCTCCAATAATCTGACCCGCACCCATACATATTCCCACAAGGAATAATACCTTGCCCCCGATAATAAAAAAAACAAGGGCTGTAAAATTACTTGTAAAATTTGTAAACTTAGTAAAAGCCGTAGCTTTTTTCAAGTCAAGCCCAATTAATAATACAATGGCTATAACCCAGAAGGAACCTGTACCGGGACCAAAAAAACCATCATAGAAACCCATTATAAGACCTGCTGCAATATAGAAAATATTTTTACTTATTATGGGCTTGGAAGTTTTTTCTCCAAGCTTTGGAGAAAAAATTGTATAAACAAAAATTATGCAAAGAAAAACAGGTATTATTATATTAAGAAATTCTGCCGAAAGAAATTGTATTGTTATAGCGCCTGCAAAAGAGCCAATGGCTGTAAATAATATTGCTGTTTTAATGGCGGAAAAGGAAATAAGACCTTTTCTGCTATAATTAAGGGATGCTGTGAAACTTCCAAAACTGCTCTGGAGTTTATTTGTACCAAGTGCCATATGGGGTGGAATGCCAAACGAAAGCAATACAGGCACGGTAATTATACCACCGCCTCCGGCAATGGAATCAATAAATCCTGCAAAAATCCCTGTGATAAAAAAAACAAGATAGTGAAAAAGCGTGAATGTATGAACACTAAATTCCATTCACGCTTTTTACATCAACCTGATTTTACAGTCAAGCAGCACTTAATAAAAGACCCTTGGAATTTTCCATTGGGTTGTTGGTAAAATTTATAACCTGGCTGTCCCGAACTTCTCCTTTTAAGATCTCCATGGATAAAGGATTTTCAATATAATGCTGAATTGCTCTTTTTAGCGGACGGGCGCCAAAAACAGGATCAAAACCATTTTGTGCAATAAATTCCATGGCTTTATCATCCAGGTGTATTTGTATTTTTTTATCTTTCAGCCTTTTGTTTAATTCATTAATTTGAAGAATTGTTATTTTTTTAATATCTTCCAGAGAAAGACCGTGGAATGTTATGATTTCATCAATACGATTTAAAAATTCAGGTTTAAAAGTATCTTGTAAAACTTTAAATACCTTTTTTTCAACTTCTGCGTCCACGCCACTGCCATATTCCTGACCTGCTTCCTGGATAAACCTGCTGCCAACATTGGATGTCATAATGATTATGGTGTTTCTGAAATCAACGGTTCTTCCATGACCATCTGTCATCCTGCCGTCATCCAATACCTGGAGCAATACATTAAATACATCAGAATGAGCTTTTTCAATTTCATCAAAAAGAATGACACAATAGGGGCGCCGCCGGACAGCCTCTGTGAGAAATCCTCCTTCTTCATACCCGACATAACCCGGAGGTGCTCCAATTAATCGTGCCACAGAATGCTTTTCCATGTATTCAGACATATCAATTCTAACCATGGCATCTTTATCATCAAACATAAATTCAGCAAGGGACTTTGCAAGTTCAGTCTTGCCAACACCTGTGGGACCCATGAATATAAAACTTCCAATGGGCTGGTCAGGTGATTTTAATCCTGATCTTGCTCTTCTTACTGCATTGGACACAGCATCAATGGCCTTTGTCTGACCAATAACTTTATTGCTTATGTATTTTTCCATTTGTATAAGTTTTTCCTGTTCTCCCTTGAGCATTTTTGAAACAGGAATACCTGTCCACGAAGACACAACATCGGCAATATCAGATTCTTCAACCTCTTCTTTGAGCATGCCGCCATTTTGCTGGAGCATATCAAGCTCTTGCTTTTTTGCCTCAAGCTCCTTCTGGAGATTTCCAATTGTGCTGTATCTTATCTGGGCAACTTTTTCCAGATCACCTTCACGTTCTGCTTTTTGTGCAAGGGTCTGGCTTTTATCAATTTCTTCTCTGATATCACGTATTGTACTTATAAGATTTTTTTCGTTTTCCCATGCAATTTTCATTGGTGTGATATCTTCCTGCATTGCAGCAAGTGTCTTGTTAAGTTTTTTCAACCTTTCCCTGGACAATTCATCCTTTTCTTTTTTCAAGGCCTGCTGCTCAATCATTACCTGGGTGATTTTTCTTTGAATTTCATCAATGGCACGGGGCATACTATCAATTTCTATCCTCAGCCTGGAAGCAGATTCATCAATAAGATCAATTGCTTTGTCAGGTAAAAAACGGTCTGCAATATACCTGTTGGAAAGAGTTGCTGCTGCAATCAGTGCAGAATCTTTAATCCTCACGCCATGGTGAACCTCATATTTTTCCTTTAAACCCCGCAAAATCGAGATTGTATCTTCAACACTCGGCTCTTTACTCAGAACAGGCTGGAATCGCCTTTCCAAGGCAGGATCTTTTTCAATATATTTTTTATATTCATTCAAGGTTGTTGCGCCTACGCATCTTAAACTTCCCCTTGCCAGAGCAGGTTTTAACATATTGGAAGCATCAACCGAGCCTTCGGAACCTCCTGCACCCACAACTGTGTGGAGCTCGTCAATAAATAATACTATTTCGCCTTCTGCTGCTTCAACTTCTTTTAAAACAGCTTTGAGTCTGTCTTCAAATTCGCCCCTGTATTTTGCACCGGCAAGCATGGCACCCATTTCAAGGGTTATTATTCTGCGGTTTTTAAGGGTTTCTGAAACATCTCCTTCAATAATTCTCTGGGCAAGTCCTTCAACAATGGCGGTTTTGCCTACACCCGGCTCTCCAATAAGCACAGGATTATTCTTCCGTCTTCTTGATAATACCTGGACAATTCTTCGGATTTCTTCATCCCTTCCTATGACAGGATCAAGCTTGCCTTTGCGTGCAAGTTCGGTAAGATCTCTTCCAAATTTTTCCAATGCCTGGTATTTTTCTTCGGGGTTTGGATCATTGATGGTCTGATTGCCCCTGATTTCTTTTAAAACGCCTAAAATCTGGTTTGTTGAAACATTGTTATTATTAAGAATATTTTTAATATCACCTTTTGATGAAGCAAGGGCAAGAAATATATGCTCCAAACTCACATATTGATCCTTCATTTTATCTGCTTCTTTAAAAGCTTTTTCCAAGCTACTATGGCTGGCTCTTGAGAGATAAACATTTTCCTGATTAATGGCATGACCTGTAACCTGCACTAATTTATCAATCAGGGCATTGATATCCTTTTCGATTTTATATTTATCAGCTCCAAGTTTATTTAATATTGAAACAACTATACCATCCTGTTCCTGGAGCATTGCTTTGAATAAGTGACCAGGCTCAATTGCCTGATTATTTTTTTGTATTGCCAGAGATTGCGCGGTTTCAAGCATTTCTCTGGATTTAACAGTTAGTTTTTCAAGTTTCATTGTTATTGTTTCCTTTCATGAGTTTTTTTGTTATAGTGTAAAAAGTAATGCAAAATATTCTTATGTCAAGGAAATACCCAGAAAGACAAAATTGTATGTAGATGTTTTGACTATATTGCACTTGTTAATCTTAAAAATATATATTGATCAAAGCAGATACCCGCTCCAGAAGTCTTACCTGTATATGAACAAGGAACAAAAAG
>CAZTEM010000003.1:0-54741 GCA_964612755.1 uncultured Desulfobacterales bacterium
ACTATTTTTTATTTAAGAATTAATATAAATTAATAATTTTATAATTATTGCATGGGGACTGAAATGGAAATTACAAAATCGCAACACCTTTTTAAAAAAGCTCAACAATTTATTCCTGGCGGCGTTAACTCACCTGCACGAGCCTTAAAATCTGTTGGAGGTTCACCTCGTTTCATTGCTAAAGGAAATGGCTGCAGACTTTATGACGTAGACGGGAATGATTATATAGACTATGTTCTTTCCTGGGGGCCATTAATCTTAGGTCATAGACACCCTGATATAATAAACAAACTTGAACAAATATTAAAAATCGGCACTAGCTTTGGAGCGCCCACTGAGCTTGAAACTATACTTGCCTCCCTTGTGGTACAAAGAGTACCTTCTGTTGAAAAAATTAGAATGGTAAATTCCGGCACAGAAGCTACAATGAGTGCAATAAGACTTGCCAGAGGATTTACAAATAGAGATATAATAATAAAGTTTGATGGTTGTTATCATGGGCATGCTGACACTTTACTTGTTGAAGCAGGTTCTGGTGTGGCAACCTTAAATATTCCAGGAAGCCCTGGAGTCCCGGAAACAATTATTTCCAATACTCTTTCATTAAAATATAATGATATTGATGGTTTTATTCGGGTTATGGAGGAAAAAGGAGAAAAAATTGCCTGCGTAATAGTTGAACCTGTTGCCGGTAATATGGGGATGGTTTTACCTAAGGATGGGTTTCTTGAAACTTTAAGAAAATATACATCAAAATCTGGAAGCCTTCTTATCTTTGATGAGGTAATGACAGGGTTTCGAGTTGCCTTTGATTGTGCCCAGGGATTTTTCAATATCCTGCCTGACCTTACATGCTTTGGCAAAGTCATTGGGGGCGGGCTTCCTGTTGGTGCCTATGGCGGTAAAAAAGAAATCATGGACAATATAGCTCCCATTGGCGGTGTTTATCAGGCAGGTACACTGTCCGGGAATCCTCTTGCCATGGCAGCAGGTATTGCAACTCTTGAAAAACTTAACAAAGACACCTATGAATCTTTAAATAAAAAAACAAATAGGCTGCTTCAAGGTCTTAAAAACTGTGCTGATAAAGCAGGCATCAATATCGTTGTAGCCCAGGCAGGTGCAATGGCAGGAGTCTTTTTCAGTGATGGGGAAGTAAACAATTATGATGATGCAAAAAAATGCAACCTGAAACGATTCTCAAGTTATTACCATGGAATGCTGGAAAAAGGCATCTATCTTGCTCCTTCTCAATTTGAAGCTATTTTCATGTCCACTGCCCATGAAGATAAAGATATTGACTATACAATAACAGCAGCTTCAGAAATTATGAAAAAGCTTTAACCAATGAGTATTAATAGTATACATTTAATTGCAGCGTGCGGAACCGGAATGGGAACCCTTGCCTGTATGCTGAAAGAAGCAGGATATGAAGTCACAGGATCTGACCGCAATATATATCCACCCATGAGTGATTTTCTTTATGAAAAAGGAATCCGGCTTTTTAATCGATTCAGCCCTGAAAACCTTGATTACAAACCTGATATGGTAATAATTGGCAATGCTGTTACTAAAGAAAACCCTGAAGCAAAATATGTTTTAGATCAACAGATACCCTATTTATCCATGCCCCAGGCCTTAAATAATTTCTTTACCCACAATAAAAAAATTATCCTTGTTACCGGCACCCATGGCAAGACTACTACAGCCTCTATCATGGCATTTTTGCTCTTTGAAGCAGGTTTTGATCCAGGGTTTATGATTGGAGGAATACTAAACAATTTCAACTCAAGCTATCGTATTGGGCAGGGAGAATACTTTGTTATTGAAGGCGATGAATATGACACTGCCTTTTTTGATAAAGGCCCTAAATTCATGCACTATGATCCAATTATCACAATTAACACAGGGATAGAATTTGATCATGCTGATATTTTTGACAGCCTTGACCAAATTAAAACAGCTTTTTCAAATCTTTTTAAAAAACTTAAAACCAATACATTATTAATTGCATCAGACAATAATACAAGTGTTACTAACCTTCTAAATTTTGCAAAAAATAGAGTTGAAAAATATGGTAAAAACAGCAAATTCTGGTCATATGCAAATTATCATGTAAATAACGGACAATCCATATTTGATATTATAAACCCCAAAAAAGAAACCATCACAATTAATACTTCTCTTATGGGACGGCACAATGTAATGAATACACTTGCAGTAGCTTGTGCCTCAAAAGATATAGGCATACCAGATAAAGTTTTTAAAACCGCCTTGGAAAAATTTACAGGCATTAAAAGAAGACAGGAAATCAGAGGAGTTAAAAAACAAATCACAATAATGGATGATTTTGCCCATCATCCCTCAGCTGTTAAAGAAACCCTTTCAGCTGTAAAACCCTTTTTCAAACCAGGCAGAGTGATAGCGGTTTTTGAACCAGGAACAAACACCAGTATGCGTGATATTTTTCAAAATATTTATCCTGATTCTTTTATGGAGGCTGATATTGTTTGTATTAAAGAACCTTCAGGAATTGATAAAATCCCTGCCCGGGAAAGAATATCAGCAAAACAACTTGTGAACGATATTATAGATAGGGGTATAAAGGCAAAATATTTTAAAGATACCAAAATGATAATTGAGTTCATTGTAAAAACCGCTAAAAAAAATGATCTTGTTATTATCATGTCCAACAAAGGATTTGATAATATTCACCAAAGAATTCTGGATCGATTATGATGAAAAAGAAAACAATTTATAAATTTATATTTATAGGCTGCATGCATACTTTTTTGTACCTTTATCTTATACCATTTGTAATATTTCCCATGTTTGGTAAAGATGGGCTCAAATTCGCCGTGGCTATAGCAGTGTGTATATCGATTATTATACTGACTACGATTTTTATCCAGAAAAAAACATCTAACAGGAGCAATGAAAATGAAAAAAATAAAATGGAATAAAGAATTAAGCGTTGATATCCCGGAAATAGATGAACTGCAAAAAAAAATGTTTGCACTTATCAATGCATTGATAGACTTGATGGAAGGGACTGCAGAAGGCAAGGAATGTGCAAATATGATATCTGAAATCACGGAATACAGTAAATATTATTTCAGTATTGAAGAAGAATACCTTAAAAAAAATAATTACCCTGAAATCACAGACCATTGTAAAATGCATCGTAAATTTGAATCCTTTGTCATGCACCTTCGCAGGCTTGTAGCAGATGACAAATCAAATTTAACAATAGAAATAATTAATGATTTAAGTAATTTACTAATCGACCATATTAAAACTTATGATCAAAAATTTGTTCCATTTCTGAGAACCAATAACTTTATTAATAAATATAGTAATAAAAGCTAGAAACAATTAAAGAAATATATAACATATGACGATATTCTAATTTAGGATTAAAATGTTGTAATATATAAAAAAGTATGTTATGGGCAAACACAAAAGGATTTTTATGAAATTATTATTAATTTTAGTTCAAGGAGGAACTACCCATGACTTTCCAATACAGGACTATTCCATACCGTGAGACCACTATAGGTTCTGTTGATAGAGTCAAGCATATGCCGGGCAACACGCAAATGACTATTACTCGTAAATTTAAAAGGGATCGACGGAAAAAAAAGCAGGACAGAAGACAAGGTGTTAGAGAAGGTGTGATAGTTGCTCTATCAGGTGTAAATGATCGACGGAAAATAAAAGATCGAAGAAGAAATAGATTCTATTAATTCATGCACCTCTCCTCAATTTTCCTTGTTATTTTGGTAAAAAATCTATAAATTAACTGGTCTATGCAAAATGATACATACATTTTATTTAAGACCGGATTTTTCTCAAGTCTTGACTATTATCTTTCTGATAGACTGACAAATATTGCAAGAGAAAACAATCCAATTATCAAATTATCCATTGCACTTGTTTCAAAAGCAATACGCGAGGGGCAAATTTATATTGATCTTGAACAAATAGCTGATAAATCAATTACAATAACTGACCCATCAATCACTAATAATATATCTGACAACAAAAATACCCAGATTAAATTCAAATTCCCACCAAAGGTTAAATTTTTAGAAGCTTTATCTTTAAGCATATTAGTTGGTCAAGACAGTAATTCCCCTTTGGTATTAGACCCAGACAACAAACTGTATCTTGCCAGATATTATGCTTTGCAAAAACGCATTGCTGATAATATATTGCACAGGATCCAACATACAAAACCCCAACTCAATCAGGCTTTATTCAAAGCAGAAATACATAAACACTTTAACTCTAATGAGAATTATTCCCATGACGAGGCTCAAGGCATATCAACACAGAAACAAGCTGTCCAAAAAGCCCTTCAAAATAATTTTATTATAATATCCGGGGGACCTGGCACAGGCAAGACATATGTTATAGACATAATTGCAAAAATAATAACCGGGTTAAACAAATCCAATACTAAACCTGAAATAATCAACACAGCTCTGACTGGCAAAGCTGCATCAAAACTAAATTCAGGTTTAACCATTCACAGACTTTTGGGCTTAAAAAACAAAAAAGACTTTATTTATAACCATAATAAAAAAAAAATAGTTGCTGATTGTGTAATCATTGATGAGGCATCAATGATTGACATTTCTCTTATGGACAGGCTGTTAGAGGCAATAGATATCAGCACAAAACTTATTTTTGTTGGAGATAAGAACCAACTTGGGTCTATTGAAACAGGTTCAATTTTCAGTGATCTATGCAAATCAAAACTATTGGAACCAAATATAATTAACCTTAATTATAATTTTAGATCTATTAATGCAAAAACAATTAATTTACTTGCTGATGCTGTAACTAATGGAAATATAAAAAAATTAGAGTCTATTTTACTAAGTTCTGAATCCTCTGATCTCAATAAATCAAAAGATCTTTGTTTTATTAACACCTCTGATTCATTAAAAATTGATCAGAAAATAGAAAATCTTATCACCCAAGGTTATACTCCATATATAATGGAACCCGATATAAAAGCCGCACAAAAAAAACTTAATCAATTTAAAATTTTATGCACCCATAGACATGGGTTATATGGAACAGAAAATTTAAACATGGTTGCAGAAAAACTCTTACAGGATTATCAAATCCATGATATAAACCAAGAAATTCTAAAGTCAATTATTATGATTACAAAAAATGATTATAAAAATCTCCTTTTTAATGGAGACACCGGGATATTGATTGAAAAGAACCAAATGCGTAATGCTGTCTTTTTTAATGACAATTCGCAAGATTTAATAAGCAGATCATTTAATCTTTCTGAGCTGAAAGCTTTTGAAAAAGCTTTTGCAATCACTGTCCACAAAAGCCAGGGCTCGGAATTTGATCATGTTGTTTTCATCCTCCCATCAATACATTCAAAGCTTTTGACCCGGGAGATTATATATACGGCAATCACAAGGGCAAAACACAAATTAACCATTGCAGGGGACATTAATATTATTAAAAAAGCTGTGGCATCACACGGAGGGCAGGAATCCGGAATACAAAAAATGATTGATAACAACCTTGATAATCATGAAAAATAAAAAAATAAAAAAATATTTTAAAAACCCTTTCATTAAATATATATTACATATAATAATTAATATTTATCTTTTAACCATTCGTATTAAATATGAAAATGAAAATGAACTTATTGATCACATGGAAAAAGGAAAAAGTGCAATTTTATGCGCATCACACCAACATTTTTTTATTTGTTTTAAAGGATTTAAACGATATTTAAAATATGATATTGCAGGCATTGTAAGCAAAAGCAAAGATGGTGATCTTATGACAGATGTTGGAAAATTAAATGGTTACAAGGCAATTAGAGGTTCATCTTCAAAAGGTGGAAAACATGCCATGGAATCAATGATTAAATATCTGAAAAATAAAAACACCATTGGTGCAATTGCCCCTGATGGTCCTAAAGGTCCCCTTGGCATTGTTAAACCAGGGGCAATACGTATCGCTCAAAAATCAGGCGCAGCTATTTTCCCAAGCTCTGCTATTGCTTGTTCAGCATGGCATGTTCACTCATGGGATAAAAGCCAGATACCCAAACCTTTTTCCAAAGTAACAATCAAATTTGGGAAAAAAATATATATGAATTCTACAAGCAGCAATAATGAGTTTGAAAAAAAAAGGATAGAACTTCAGAATAGTTTAAATAAATATTTAAAAATAAGGTGAAAATAAAATGCACAATAAACCAAATACCATTTGGAGACATATATGGAATTTTGCCGCATCTGTTAAACTTGCAATTATTGTTTTAATTTTGATTGCTGCAACTTCAATCATTGGAACCGTGATCCCCCAGAATGCAGGCAATGCTTTTTATATGCATAAATACAATGGGTTTACATATAAACTTTTCTCAATCTTTGATTTTTTTGATATGTATAATGCATGGTGGTTTCTCTTATTGTTATTGCTCCTTGTTATTAATATTATTGCATGTTCTCTGAGCAGATTAAATAAAACATGGAAAATCATTTTTCCTAAAAAAATATCCTTTAATATTGCAAGATATAAAAAAATCAAAAGTAATAAAACATTTGTAAAACAGGGAGAATTTAAAAGCATAGCCTCTGAATACAAAGCCTATCTATCCAGACGCTTTAGACATATCCTTACTAAAGAAGATGAAACCACTATTTCAATCTATGGAGAAAAAGGCAGATGGACACGATTTGGAGTTTATATTGTACATATCAGTATACTGTTTCTTCTAATTGGAGCATTGATTGGAGCTGCCTTTGGATTTAAGGGACATCTGAATCTAAATGAGGGGGAATCAGCTGATTCAATAATAATTTCAAAACAAAAAATTGAAAAAAAATTAGGGTTTTCCATAAAATGCAATACTTTTAATATTAAATTCTATGATACAGGTGCTCCTGAAGAATTTAAATCTAATATTTCAATTATTGAAAACAATAAAGAAATTTTAAAAGCAGATATAATAGTAAATGATCCACTTAGGTACAAAGGTATTAATTTTTTCCAATCAAGTTATGGAGTTGCATCTTCTGATCGTATTGATCTTGAGATACTAAGCAAAGAAAGTAAAATGACCTATCACCAGACTCTAAACACTGGAGATAGTTTTAATATCCCTGAAAATGGAGGAAAATTCACTCTAATAAAATATCTCCCCCAATTTGATTTTAAAGGTCATTCTCTGGGAGAATCATTTCTTGGTACGGTAAAAAAAGTCGATGGCAAAGAATTCATGGTTATCCTTCCAACAAGATTTCCAACCTTTGATCGTATGAGAAATGGAGACTTTGCTTTTATTGTAGGTGACTTTGAGAAAAAATATTATACAGGGCTTCAGGTTACCCATGACCCTGGTGTAGTTTATGTTTATATTGGTTTCATATTTATGATTGCAGGATGTTTTATTACTTTTTTCATGTCCCACCAGAGCATCATGGTTGAAATAACAAAAGATCATGAAAACAAATTAAATATTTTAGTTGCGGGAACAGCTAACAGGAACAACCAAAGTATGAAAATTAAAATTGAAAAAATAGCTAAACAATTGGAACAATAGAATAAAAAGGAAAATAATCATTATGGAAAGCTCTTTAATTTTATCCATCACAACTTTTGTTTATGCATTCGCATCTGTTTTATATATTGGATCATGGACATTTAAAAAAGAATTTCTGGCAAAGACCGGCATGTTTGTGCTGGCATCGGGATTTATTCTTAATACTGCCGGAATAATACTGAGATGGATCGAATCATATAAAATCGGATACGGGCATGCACCCTTTTCAAACATGTATGAATCTCTTGTGTTTTTTTCATGGACTATTTGTATCCTCTATATTTTTGTGGAAATAAAATATCGTGAAAGAATCATAGGAGTATTTGCAACACCTCTGATATTCCTTTCCATTGCCTATGCTTCATTGGCTCCGGGCATGGAAAACACAATAAATCCTCTTATACCTGCGCTAAAGAGCAATTGGCTTATTGCCCATGTTATCACTTGTTTTCTTGGCTATGCAGGGTTTACTGTCGCATTTGGGTTCAGCATCATGTATCTTATCAAATCCAAGGATAATAACCTGGATAAAGCAATCTTAAAACTGCCCTCTTCCAACATTATAGATGAATTAACATATCAGATGATTGTCTTTGGATTTTTATTTCTAACCATAGGTATTATTACAGGCGCGGTATGGGCAAACTCTGCCTGGGGTACTTATTGGTCATGGGATCCAAAAGAAACATGGTCATTTATAACCTGGATAATTTATGCTGTTTTGCTGCATTTACGCATTACATGGGGGTGGTATGGCAATAAAATTGCCCTGGTTTCAATTATAGGGTTTCTTGCAGTCTTATTTACATATTTTGGTGTTAACCTTTTACCGGGTTTGCATTCTTATGCATAGCAGTTATAACCATACATCTATAAAGGATTTCTAATATTTTTCTTGACAATTTTGAAAGATATTTATATAGATTGGACACTATTGTGTAATAATTATAAAATCAAACCTGTTGTATACAGGTAATAAATAATTAAAGTATCATCAACATTTTAATTGATGGGGTTTTCATGAGTGAAAAAGAGAATAAAACTGAATGTT
The DNA here is from genome assembly GCA_964612755.1 of uncultured Desulfobacterales bacterium. Lineage (GTDB taxonomy): Bacteria > Desulfobacterota > Desulfobacteria > Desulfobacterales > Desulfobacteraceae > JAIOSM01. The sequence continues at coordinate 8,649 of CAZTEM010000003.1, forward strand.
GTACAGGAGGAGAAAAAGCAGAAGGTGATTCAGGATTGGGACTTGGTGTTTTATTTTTTCTGATTGCTTTTGCTGTTGTTTTTCTTTCAGGCTGGCTGCTTTTTCCAAAACTGCTCTATTCGAAAAAAGAGCAGCCATTTAATTTTAATCATGCCTTGCATACAAGTGAAACCGGAAGTTGCGACACCTGCCATTTTTTGAGAGATGATGGAAGTTTTTCCGGGATGCCAGATCTTGCCTCATGCACGGAATGTCATGAGGAAGAGCCAATGGGTGAAACAAAGGATGAAGAAGTCTTTTTAGAAGAGTATCTTACAAAAGACAAAGAAGTCCCATGGTTTATATACTCAAAACAACCTGACTGTGTCTTCTTTTCCCATGCCGCACATATTAAAGGCGCTGGCATGGAATGCAGGACCTGTCATGGAGACATTGGTAAATCAACAGAATGTAAACCATATGAAGAAAACAGAATTACTGGCTACAGCCGTGATATCTGGGGTAAAAACATATGGGGCATAAAAAAACATTCCTGGGATCGTATGAAAATGGATGATTGCGCAAAATGCCATAAAAAAGAAACCGGCAGTCAAGGCGCATGTTTCCAATGTCACAAGTAAAATGGCTTATAAACGTTATCGAGGTATAATTTATGAAAGTTGACAGAAGAAGCTTCATCGGACTGGGACTCGGCGCTGTTGCTGGTGCAGCAGTCTCTCCTGCCGTATTGAAACTGACAGACGATTCGTCTATCTGGACTCAAAACTGGCCTTGGACTCCTGTTCCACGTGATGGCAAAGTAACATTTGAGAATTCTGCTTGCAGCCTTTGCAAAGGCGGCTGTGGAATTACAATAAAAAAAGTCGGTGGAAGACCAATAAAAATTGAAGGTCAAAAAGATCATCCCAATAATGATGGTGGCATTTGCCTCCATGGAATTTCAGGGCTACAATACTTATATGACCCTGCAAGGATCAAATCCCCTTTAAAACGAAATGGGAGAAAGTTTGAAAAAATTTCATGGGAAGATGCTGTTTCTCATATTATAGAAAAACTCAATTCAATCAAAAAACAAAAGAACACAGAAAGTCTTGCATGTATCTCGGAAAATAAAACAGGATCTGTTGCAAAACTTTTCAAACGGTTTTTAAAAGTATATGGTTCTAACAATTTTTATTCCATGCCTTCAATGGAGACAACATGGGAAAATATTGCTTCAAAAACCCATGGGAAAAATTCAAGTTTAAGTTTTGATCTTGAAAATGCAAACTTTATTTTAAGTTTTGGCGCAGGATTGATTGAAGGCTGGGGATCTCCTGTACATTGTTTTAAAACCAATGCTGCAAGGAAAAACAAGGGCGTAAAACTTTTCCAGATTGAACCTCGGCTTTCCAATACTGCAGCAAATGCTGACAAATGGATTCCTATTAATCCAGGCACTGAGGCTGATCTTGCCCTTGCCCTTTGTCAAATAATTGTAAAAGAAGAAATCTATGATATCTCATATATTTCAAAATTCAATTCTGATTTTAAAACTTTTACAAAAATGCTTGATAAAGAGTATACACCTGAAAAAGTTGCAGAAAGAACTGGAATTGATCTGACCTTAATTAAACAACTTGCCCACAAATTTGCATGGGCAGATAATCCCATTGCAATTGCAGGGAAAGGTAGAGGCGGACGAGCCTGTGATCCAAAAGAATTTGCAGCAGTCCATGCCTTAAATTGCCTGTCAGGGAATATCAATAAAAGAGGCGGAGTATGGGTCAATAAAAAACAGGATTATTTAAACTTTCCTGGCGAGACAATGGACAATCTTGCAAAAAAAGGCTTTGCCAAACCTAAGTATTCAAGTTTTTCCAATCTAATTACAAAAATTAACGATTCCTCTGATTCACCGGTTCAAGCCCTTTTTATTCTAAATGCAAACCCATGTTTTACCATGCATGGTTCAGACAAGGTAAATCAGGCATTTGAAAAAATACCTTTTAAAGTCAGCTTCTCATCGTTTATGGATGAAACAGCAAAAAAAGCAGATATTATTCTGCCAAGTCATATTTTCCTTGAAAGGTATGAAGACATTCTTCCGAGTGAAGTATGTACCAACACAGCAATGAGTCTTTCAAAACCTGTAATAAAGCCGATTTTCAACACTAAAAATCCGGGTGATTCGATTTTAATGATTGCTAAAGCTTTAGAAGGCAATATTGCTGATAACTTTCCCTGGAATAATTATGAAGAGTGTTTAAAATCTGTTACTAAAACTTTCTGGAAAGACCTTTCCAATAAAGGGTTTATTGTTCTTAATGATAAACCGGGGTATTCCAAACCCTCTGCAGATTTTTCGTATATTACAAGTGGTTTAAAATCCGTTGAAACTCAAGGTGATAAAAAGATATTTCCTTTAACTCTTATCCCGATTGATAATATCAGAATCCCATGTGACAATATAAGCTCATCACCTTTTGCCATTAAAATAGTATCTGATAAAGTAATTAAAGGAAACAATATCCTTGTTGAAATCAATCCCAAAACTGCAAAAGATGCAAAGCTATCCCAGGGTGACAGGGCAAAAATCAAGACTCCTGCTGGTTCTGCAACAGTATTGGTTAATATTTTTGATGGGATAATGCCCGGACTTATTGGAATGGCTCAAGGTCTTGGACACACCTGTAATAATATATACATTGCCGATAAAGGCATTAATATTAATAAACTTATTGCCCCTGTTATTGAGCCAAATACGGGACAGGATGCTGCCTGGGGAATTGCTGCCAGTATTTCCAAGGTTTAACAGATAATATGCAAAAGAGGTTCTGATGACACAAGAACAAAAACACAGAAAGACACATAAGTTTGGAATGGCTATTGATCTGGACAAATGTACAGGATGCGGTTCCTGTATGGTTGCATGTATGTCTGAGAATAATGTTCCATTTAAAGTTGATGAATCCAATAAAAAAGATAGTATCACCTGGATGAAGGTGTTTAAACTTACCAATGGCAAACCCTTTCCTGATACTGAAATATGTTACCTGCCAAGACCATGTATGCATTGCGGAGGCAAGGGAGACCATGGTCATTCACCATGTGTATCTGTATGCCCTGCTACTGCTACAGATTATAACCATGACACAGGAATTGTAAGCCAGATTTACACCAGATGCTTTGGCTGCAGATATTGTATGGGTGCCTGTCCTTACCATGCAAGATATTTTAATTGGTGGGATCCAAAATGGCCTGAAGGCATGGAAAATTACCTCAGCCCTGATGTATCTCCAAGAATGCGTGGAGTCGTTGAAAAATGCAGTTTTTGTTTTCATAGATATCAAGCTGCTAAAGATAAAGCATATGTTGAAGGCAGAGATGAGGTCTTAGAAGAAGAATACCAGACAAGTTGTACCCAGGCATGCCCTGCAGGTGCTATTACCTTTGGTGATCTTAATAATCCATCCCATGCTATTCATCAATTGGTAAAACCAGATCCACATCATTCTGGTAAGCCCAGAAATCCTAAAGCATTCCGTCTTTTAGAAAGATTAGAAACCAATCCAAAGGTTTATTATATCTCAGAAAGAGAATGGGTTAGAAAAGCCGGAGACAATTATCTTGAAGGTGAATGGGCAAAGGTAAAAAACCATCATGGATAATTCCATGAATTTAAATATTCAAAACTTTATTAGGAGTTTATAATTATGGATTCTGCATTAATACCTGATGGTGCAAAGCGTTGCTCCTTTCCAATCTTTGCTATTGGGATTGCTGCTATTAGCGTTGTCCTCCTCTGGGGCGTAGTTGCTATGGCCCTCTGTTGGATTAAGGGTCTCAACCAAACTAGCATGAACGATTATTATGGTTTTGCTATCTGGATTTGGGCAGATCTTGCTGTAATCGCTGTCGGAGGCGGAGCATTTTTCACAGGTCTTTTAAAATATATTTTTGGCATTGATGAATTAAAAAATATAATTAACTTTGCAGTTATTATTGGATTTATCTGCTATAGCTCAGCTCTTTTAATTCTTGCCATTGATATAGGACAACCCCTTAGAGGCTGGTTTATTTTCTGGCATGCTAATGTACATTCAATGCTTACGGAAGTAGCATTTTGTTTATCATGTTATTTTGCTGTTCTGACCATTGAATTTATACCCAATGTCCTTGAAAACAAACAATTGATAAAAATACCTTTTTTACATCATATCAATCATAATATGCATGGTGTAATGGCTGTTTTTGCTGCAACTGGTGCTTTTCTTTCATTCTTTCACCAAGGTTCTCTTGGCGGAGTGACCGGCGTACTTTACGGACGTCCTTTTGGATTCAGAGAAGGATTATTAATCTGGCCATGGACATTTTTTCTGTTTAGTTTTTCTGCTGCTGCTTATGGTCCTACATTTACCATACTTGTAGTGAAAATAACGGAAAAAATTACAAACAAAAAACTTGTTAAAGACAATGTGATTCATCTTCTTGCCAAAATTTCAGGCTGGATGATAACTGTTTATATAATCGCCAAAATCATTGATACTGTTTATTGGGCAAATGTCACTGCCCCAAACCTTGGGTTTACTCTTTCTGATTTTTACGGTCATGGGATTTACGGCATCTGGATTTTATTTGCTGAAATAATAATTGGAGGTGTTTTGCCTGCTCTTATTCTGATTTGCAAAAAATCCCGGGAGAACTCAACCTTATTGGTTATTGCACTGTTACTTGCTGTTTTTGGTGTATGTCTTAACAGATGGGTTATGGTATTGCAGGTTATGGCTGTGCCAATAATGAGTTTTGATCAATGGGCATCTTATTTCCCAAGCTGGCAGGAAATTGCTACTACAATTTTACCTATAGCATATGGTATTATTCTTATTGCTTTAACTTATAGATATCTACCTGTTTTCCCCCAGGAACAAGAATTATACCCTGAGGCAATTGCTGCAAAAAAAGCAGAAGCCCAGGAGGAAGCTAAAGCAGAAACAGATAAAGAAAATGCATAAGAATATAAATTTTTAATAATGGAGAACAATTATGTTTCCTTTTTCTTTTGAATGGGCATGGGATCCAGGACATTTAATATTTTTTGGTGGTCTTTGGTATGCCGTATCCATATTAGGACTCGGAATGACTTATGTCATTTTAAAATCACTTTATGAAACTATCTTTTGTGATGAGTCACAAGAACATTAAGTTGAAATGATAAAAGAGCGTATTTTAACAATGCGCTCTTTTATAACTCACACTATATAAATCTATGAGAAAAGCGTTTACTATTACATTTTTTTCGACATTTATCCTTGTAGGGATTTATTTTTTCTTTCTTACCTTTATTTCTAATCAGAACCTTTATTTTACAAGCATTCTATTAAAAAATGCCGGAAATATTATTGTACCGGGCAATTCTATATTATCATCCATGCTTAAGTTTAAAACCATTCTTTTTGGATCATTTTTTATAACCTTTACAGCAGGGATAGTTATCTCATTTACCCTTGCTCTGATTGTATCACTTTTTTATATTAATAAAGAATCTTTTTTAATCATTGTGGACATATTCTTACCCATATTTGTTTCACTTATGCTTGTAGTTACAACTTTGTTTATTTTTGATACAAATCAATTATTTTCAAGGATTCGCGATTCTTTTTTAATTTCCAATACAATTGGAGAATCTATTAATGATTTTTATTATAAATATACTTTATACGGGGCAGAAGCTTTAAAAAGCCCTATAGAAAAACAGATCAAACCTTGTTGGATAGATCCAAACCTGAATAGCTATTCTAAAATAAAAAAAGCTCTTTTCAAATATGGATGGCTTACAAGTGATAAAATTATCAGCAATGAATTAATTATAAAAAAAAATTATAAGTCAGGACTTGATTTTATTCACAAGGGTGAACTTATCCTTAGAGTTAGTAATAATAATTTTTTAAATAATCCCGAACGATTCCTTACACTATTTTCTTTAGAATTAGATTCAAAACAATTTTTAAGAATGCTTTGCTCCATCGGGATTATGCCTGGTATTCCCATTATAGTTTTTTTTATTATTTATTCTTTTGTTTTTCTATTGTTATTAGGTCTTAATACTGCAAGGACATCTAATCTTGTTTCCAGCACCATTACAGGCATATTGCTGATTGGTCTTTTATTTTATCTTAACCCTGAAGTGATTAAAAAACCTGATTCATCAGCTGTTAAAAACATGTTATTTTCATCTGAATCATATGACAGGATTAAAGGACTCAGATTATTTACAACCGGTGACTATGAAATACCGGATTTTGACCACATGGTTTCACAACTCCTCAGAGGTGAGGCAACAGAAAAATACTGGCTTGCAAATGCCCTTGGTATGAGAAAAAATAATGAAAACATTAATATCCTTAAAAAGCTTATCAATGATAAGTCTATGAAAGTTCGATATGCTGCTATACATGCTTTATCTGAAATAGACCCTTCCAGAAAATCATTAAAGATATTCAAACAAATCATTAATAACTGCAACTCAAAAAATAATATTAATTCTGATCAATGGTATGTACAATCCTATGCCTACGCCGCTTATCAGGCATGTATCATAAACACTTCTTCTAAATAATTTTCAAATCTTATATATTATTTAAGAAAAATAAGGCTTAATTGGGGGAAATAAGTAATAATAACCACAGTTAAAAGTAATACAAGCATAAATGGAATAGTTGCTTTGTATACTTCAACTATTGGCTTATTAAAACGATAACTTGCTATAAAAAGGTTCATGCCTACAGGTGGGGTTAGATACCCTATCTGCATATTTGCAAGAAAAATAATCCCTAAATGGACCGGATTTATGCCATAGGAGACTGCTACAGGAAGAATAATCGGTACCATTATTATGGTTGCCGAAAAAATATCAAGTATTGCACCAAGAGCTAAAAGGAAAATATTTAAAAGAATCAAAAAAATTAATTTATTGGTTACTAAACTCTGGCATATATTAAAAAGCTTCATTGGTGCCTGGATATCAATTATATAATTGGTAAAAGCAAGCGACACTCCAAGAATTAAAAGGATCCCTCCAACCATAACCATGGAATCACGCATTATTACAGGTAGTTTGGAAATTTTAATTTCTTTGTAAATAAACACTTCAACAATTATTACATACATTGCCGTAACAGCAGCAGCTTCTGATATTACAAAAAAACCACTATATATCCCGCCCAGAACAAAAAAAGGTAATGGTATTTCAAAAATTGATTCTCTTATGGCAATAAGAGCTTTTTTAAATGAAAACTTCTGGACAGGAATTGGATTTTTTCGATTTACCCACAGGCTGTATAATGAAAGCATTATAACCATAAGAAGAGCCGGAATCAAACCTGCAACAAAAAGGTCATCAATGGAAAACTTAGGGCCGATATTCATCTGCTGGGCAATAACACCATAGAGAATCAATGGTAAAGACGGAGGCAATAAAAGTCCAAGGCTGCCTGAAGTGGTTACAAGACCAAGGCTGAATTTCTCTTTATACCCTTCCTGGTTTAAAGCAGGGTATAATAAAGCCCCCAATGCAACAATGGTTACGCCGGAAGCTCCTGTAAAAGCTGTAAAAAATGCACAAATCACAAAAGAAACAAAAGCAAGTCCCCCTGGCATCCAGCCTAGAAAAGCTTTGGTCAATCGCACAAGCCTTTCTGAAGTATTGCTCTCAGAAAGAATATAACCTGCAAGTGTAAATAATGGTAAGGCAAGCAGGACAGGAGTATCTGAAATACGATATACTTCTATGGCAATTGCAGAAAGATCGATCCCGCCTGCATAGAATCCTGTCATAGCTCCCACAATAATAATTGTAAAAAGAGGAGCACCTAAGAATGCAAGCAATACAAGGATAAAAATTAATAAATAAATCATTTAGACCATGATTTGATAAGTTTAATAAAATCTATTGTCGATAATATACAATAACGCAGACAAATTACAAAAAATGCTATAGGAATAATACTTTCACAAATCCATGCAGGGATATTTGCAAAGGCATTTATTTCATATTCCATTTCCATTAATACAAATTTACAGGAAAACCATGTCATGATGCCACAAACAAAACCTGCAAAAATTTGCACAATAAGCTTGGAAACTTTATTGATTTTTTCAGGAAGGAATCTGGAAATTATATCAATATTAATATGATTATTATCTCTGGTAGCTATCATGGCGCCTAATAGACCAACCCAAAGGACTAAAATTCTTACAAATGAATCTCCCCAGATTATTCCCGAACTAAACAGGTTTCTTAGCAAAATCTGGGCTATTGCCATTAAAAGCATGGATAGCAGGATACCAATCAGGATACCATCCTCAATCCTATGAAGAAAGGTGATTATTTTATTTGCCATTTATCTAATTTGTCTTTTTATTTTTAGAATGATAATCTGCTAAATATCTATCTAAAGTATCTGTAATATCCTTTGTGAGAATACCTGATTTTATTAAAGCAGCAGAGGCAGCTTCTGCTTTTAAATGCCATTCTTTTAAAGAATTTTTAGATGGTAAAATAAATTTTATACCTTGATTCTTTAAAGTTTCCAATGCTTTTGCATTGTCCAGATCATTCTGGATACCAATCTCATGAAATACTTTTGTCATCTCATTTCTTATTATTTCTCTGTCCATTTTAGGAATTTTAAAAAATATTTTTTTATTAATCGCAAGTGCTGCATATAAATAAATAAAAGGCATGTCAGTTAAATACTTAACCTGAGTATGCCATTGAAGTATGATTGCTCCCACAGGTGAAGTTGCAATCGTATTGATAACACCTGCCTGCATACTTGGTTTAACATTGACCAACGATAATGGAATAGGAGTGATCCCAAACACATCAACAGCTCCCTTAGATGCCGGATCATCGTCAGGAATCCAGAGTTTTTGTTTGTGTAAATCTTTAACACTTTCTATGGGAGAAGTAGACATGATATATGCAAAACCGCCGCTGGCAAGTCCAAAGGTCACAAGCCCTGCTTTTTCCAATCCATCTATAATATATTTATCCATATATTGTCTTACATAATCGACTTCTTTAATTGAATTAAATTTCATCAACTGGGTATATATGCAGCATCCCGGGAAAAATTTACTAAGCGTACCCCCGGGGAATGTACCACCCTGCAATTGATTTATACGCATTTTCCGAAAAACATCTTTATCACTCCCCATTACTCCGCCCGGATAAAATTTAAATCTGATACGGTTATCAGTTTTCTTTGCAATTTTTTTTGCGCCTTGACGCATTTTTTCCATCCACATGGACCCTTCCGGGGATATTGTAGCAATTTTAAGGGTTATTGCGCAGGCATTAGAGGCAATATAAAAAGAAAATAAAACCCAGATAAATCCCTTAATCAATGAGATTCTCATAATTATCTCCAAAAAAACATTAATCTAAAAATATTCATCAGCACTTTCAAGTAATTTTTTTGCCTGAACTTGTGCATATGTGTTTACAAGTGTATACCCCTGGATTTCAGGGTTTTGCTTTAAGACTTCTTCTAAAAGTTTATCATGCAAATCGCGATCAAACAACATTCTTGCATATTGTTTGGCATAAAGAACTTTTATCATAAAATTTTTACCCTTGGAAATTTTAATCGCTTTTTCAAAATAATCCCGTCCCTTTTCAGGTTGACCTCCTAATGCCGGCGGTAATAAAGTTGCAAGGGTTGCAAGGTATAAATAAGCCGAGCCGTCTTTATAGGTTTCATCAAGCTCAATAACATGATGCATGATAATTTCGATACGGGGAAGATCAGCAATCGCATTAAAATCATTACTATTTGCCTTTATCCAACTTGCCCATGAACACCCGAGAGTATAAAGAGCAGCAATGTCTTTTATGTTAATTGCACTGATAACGTTTTTAAATTTCTCATATTCCAAAGATTGTAAAGAGCATGCCCCTTTAGAGCTTAAGCATAATGCCTTACTTGCGTATCCCAATGCCTTATCAGCCATCTTACGGACGCGTATTTTATCTTGTACAAAGGTATCAGCATATGCAGTATATAAAAGCGCCGCAGAAATAAGTATATCTTCATTATCTGAATCCTGCATGACTAAACTGTCAATCATTAATAAATAAGCAGGTGCACCTGTTTTAACCATTTTAAGATCATTATTATTAAGTATTGCAAGAGAAAGGTTATTCATCATTCCAGACATAGCTGACGAAACAATGGCAGAACAGCTTGTTAAAAAAAATAAAGAGCAAATTAAAATAAATAAAATAAAATTCTTCAAAATATTGCACTGATGAACCATACAAGTTTCCCTTAATAAAACAAATTTAGATTTTCAAATTTTAGCTAGTATATCAGGTTCACAAAAAAAAAAGAAATAGTTTTATAGCGGTTCTTAAAATAAAAAGCCATGGTTTAAAAAAAATATTTTAAACCATGGCTTTGTTGTAATGCTTATTTATTAAATTTAGTATCTATACTTGTTTATTCAGGCTTATTCCTTAGGTTTTCCCATGACTTCAGCAAACATGTCCATATCCCAATCTCTTGATTCTGCAACATTTTGTCGAAATTTAATAAAATCAATTGTATCTTGACCTGTAATTTTCTTTGTATTAAATGCACCAAAACCAAGAAAAGCTTCACCTGACATATTAGCTGCAAGCCAATGCCTGTGATCATTTTTAAAAGCATCCCAGAAAAATTTCTTTTTCTGGCGAATGCCATCAATGGATTTAATAAGACATCCCGGAAAAAGATTTGCAAATTTCCAAATAATTTTATCCACTTCTTTATCAAGAAGCTCAAAATCTGCATTTGGCTGATGGGCTTTTAAAAGAGCCTTTCCGTCTGTTAATGCCTGACCTGATTTATATTCACCATAAACAATTTCACCATTATCAATATATTTATCAGTTTCAATAATTGGATTTCTTACCCATTCACCATCAATTTTCAAGACAGGTACTACCTTGGAAATCATACCTTTTTGTTTAACCTTATAAGCAGACCACATTTCACAAGATACACAATTCCACATTGCATCTTCCATGGACAGATACCATGGTAAAAAGTCTGAAGAACCACCAGCAGGTGCTGAACCATGTCTTGGTCCTGCCTGACCAAAAATTGCAAGGTCTGATGATACAGCAATATCACATGCCAGACCAATTTCCTGCCCCCCTGCTACTCTCATGCCGTTAACTCTGCAGATAACAGGTTTTTTACATGCTAATATGGAATCAACCATATGATTAAATAATTCCATATACTGACCATATTCATCACATCTTCTTGAATAAAATTCAGAATATTCCTTTGTGTTCCCACCAGTGCAAAACGCATAGGGTCCTGTACCTGTAAAAACAACAGCAACAACAGATCGATCTAAAGAAGCATTTTCAAAACCTGCAATTACCCCTTTAACCATATCAGTGGTATATGAGTTAAATTGTTTCGGGTTATTTAATGTAATCCATGCAACATATAAGCCTTGTGCAACTTTCCCATCTGGTCCGGTAAGTGGTTTTTTTTCATACATTGCACACGGGGCTTCAGTACCCCAATGAGGATCTCTATGTAAGGTGTGATCTTTTGGTTCATTATCTCTTGGCATCCATTCTAAAGCCATGTCAACCTCCTAAATATATCTTTATTTAATTTATTATCCTATATATCCGCCATCAACATTTAATACCTGACCTGTAATATAACTTGCATCATCTGATGCAAGAAAAACAAATGCCGGGGCGACTTCTTCTGGTTCTCCAAATCTGCCAAGCTGTATTCTTGCTTCATATATTTTTCGAAGTTTTTCATCAGATTGCAATTTGCCTGTCATCTCTGTTTTTGTAATTCCAGGGCATATTATGTTTACATTGATATTATATCTGCCAAGTTCTCTGGATGCAGATTTTGTAAAACCAATAATACCAGCTTTTGCCGATGCATAGTTTATCTGGCCAATTGTGCCGAAAATACCAGCAGTTGAAATAACATTGATTATTTTACCTGATCCCTGCTCTTTCATATGACGACCAGCTGCCTGGCAAGTGTTAAACGCTGCTTTAAGATGGATATCAATAATGGCATTCCAGTCTTCTTCTTTCATTTTAAGAAGCATGGATGGTCTTGATACACCTGCATTATTCACAAGGATATCAACACCGCCGAGCTGTTTAACACATTCTTCGACCATGTTCTGTGCGCTTTGATAGTTTGCAACATCAGCAGCCACAGCAACACCTTTTCGCCCCAATTTTTCTATTTCAGCAATGGTTTCTTTTGCAGCTGTATCATTGGAATGATAATTAACAAGGACATCTGCACCTTCTTTTGCATACATTAAGGCAATTGCCTTTCCAATTCCCCTGCTTCCACCTGTTACAATGGCTTTTTTACCTTCAAGTTTCATTATATTTTTCCTTTAATAATTTAGAAATCAGGAATTAGTACAATCCTTTTATCTGGAGATTGTTTATGGGCTTCATCAAACGCTTCAGCTATTGTACTCATAGGTCTAGTCTGAACAAATTCCTGAAAATTTATCTTACCGCTTGTGACCATGCTCAAAACAGAGGGATAATACTCAGGTAAACAACCCCATGTTCCAATAAGTTCAGCGTCAAATGCCATAAGCCGGCTTATTGAATATTCAACTTTTTGCGGTCCATATCCTATAACCATCATCTTGCCTGTAAAGCTTAATAATGCAAGTCCTAATTCCTGACCAGGCTTTGTTCCGCTTGCTTCAAAAATTTTCCAGCCATGATTTGGAAGACCTTTTTCTTTTCGATAGGCTTTTAACTCTCCTGAAACATCTCTTGTGCTTTTACCCATGGAATTTATGGCAAAGTCTCCACCGTTTTTTAACATTGTATCAAGTCTTTCCTGATTAATATCAATGATTACAACATTATCAGCACCAAGGGCCTTTAAAATCTGTACCATATATTGTCCTACACCGCCGACTCCAATAACAATTGTATTATCACCGACCTGAACATCAGCTCTTTTTGCAGCCTGAAATGGTGTGGTGGCAGCATCGGCAACCACTGCAAGATTTGACAATGGGATATCACCTCTGTTTTTCACTTCACAAAGGTCAATGCTTGGAACAGGAATATGGCTTGAAAAACCACCATATATACCCATGCTGTTTCCAGGCATTTTCTGGGCAAGACATCTGTTTCCTCTTCCTGTTTTACAAAGGTCACATTTTCTGCAAGGCATAACAGCAGGGATAATAACTTCTTTACCTATCCATTTTTCATCACCTGCCACGACTGTACCTGAAATCTCATGTCCAAGGGTAAGCGGGGGTTTATTTACAGTTGGTACACCTTGATAAAAGTATCCAAGATCAGTATGACACACACCGCATCCTGCAACCTCAACAAGGACTTCACCTGTTTTAAGTTCAGGTACATCAATTTCAGTTTTTTCAAGTTTGCCCGGAGTTATTTCTCCTGTTTCTCTATCTTTGGAAAATGGCTGAACCATCTGCCATGTCTTAATTTTATCAGGAACATTTGCCATAATTTTCTCCTTTATAATACATATCTATTAATATAATAAATTTGAAATTAATATTAGACTGGTTTAAATACAAAATTTTTCTGATCTTCCTGAATATCATTGGCATAAACCTTCATTTGCATGCCTATTTTTATTGCATCATCAGGGACATCTTTATCAATTCGACCAAACATTTTAAAATCATCAAATCCCAATACTGCAATTGTATACGGAAGGTCATTTTCAAATCCAACAGGTCCGTATTGCATTTTTGAAAAAGTTAATAAAGTACCTGTTTTCTCAGTTGTATCAAACCATTCATTATTATTTCCAAGGCATTTCTGACAATCGATTCTTGGAGGGAAATAGGAAATATTGCAATCAGGACATCTTGTCGCCATAACTTTCCCTTTTTCAAGGTTATCGACAAAATCATTTACCTTACTTATGGAAGTAAAGCTGACAGTGCCAAACTTTTTAAAACGGTCATCAATTTCTCTTTTTGCCATGATATATTTATCTCCCTAATATAGTAACGTTCCCGTAAATACCAACACCGCCGACATTATGAACCAATCCTATTTCCGGATTTTTCACTTGGATTTCACCGGCTTCACCTCTGAGCTGTTTCACTATTGTTCTAATCTGAGAACCGCCTGTTGCGCCGATGGGATGACCCTTTGACAGGAGTCCTCCATCCACATTAACAGGGATTCTGCCCTCAAGATATGTTTCTTTGTTTTTTATCATTTCTTTGCCCTGCCCTGGTTTTGCAAAACCCAATGCTTCATAGGCAAGTAATTCAGCAATAGTAAAACAATCATGGACCTCTGCCACATCAATATCATCAGCACTTACTCCTGCCATCTTATAAGCTGCTTTTCCTGCATTTACAGCAGATGGAAGAGATGTAAAATTCTCTCTGGAAGCCAGATTAACACTATCAATAGCTGCTCCAACTCCAAGTATCCATACAGGATCTTTAGAAAGTGATTTTGCTTTTTCTTCACTCACAACAATTACACATGAGCTGCCATCGGCATTAGCACAGCAATCGCCAACTCTTAAAGGGCTTGCCACTGGAGATGTCATTTTAGAATCAGGGCTTGTCAATGTTTCAAGATCAAGTGATTTTCTAAAAACTGCTCTATCATTCAAGGGACCATAAGTTGAAGATTTAACTCTAACTTTAGCAAGGTCTTCGTTGGTTAATCCATATTCTGCCATATGAGCCTGGGCAAAAAGAGCATAATAAGCTGGCATCATTGTGCCAAAAGGGCTTTCCCACTGGATGTCTGTACCTCTTCCCATTAATTCCTGGGATTGAGCAGATGAAATTTCACTCATTTTTTGAACACCCATAACAGCGACTGCATCATGCAGACCGGATTTAACCAGAGAGTATGCAAGTCTAACTCCGGTGCTGCTTGAAGAACAAAGGGTTTCTGCATAAAATGCCGGGCCTTTAAGTCCAAGGTATTCAGCCACAAGAGCCGAGGGAGATCTTTGTTTATCATATTCCGGAGCTGAACAGGTTACAGAGGCATCAATCTCTTCTGCAGATATTCCACCATCCTGGCACGCTTCTCTAAAAGCTTCAAATGCCAACTCTTTAAGAGATCCGGAAGATGACCTTGAAAAAACAGATTGGCCAACTCCAATAATTCCAATTTTTCCCATACTTTCCTCCTAAATTCTTTTAACAAATTAATATTTAGAGTTTAATAACTTTAACTTTACTTCCAATCCATTCAGGAGGCAGATAAATTCGACCACTATTCCCACTTGAATTGACCTTTTTTTCAATCATCTCTTCTCCTAAAACCTCAAATTTTGATTTTTCAAAAAAAAGAAAATTATTTTCATACTCAGTTTGAGGGTTTTTTTTTATTTCATCCACGGAATCACTTTATAGCTACTAATTTATGTATAAATAAGGCTCTCAGCCAAAAATTAGCTAAATTTTAGATACATTACAGCTATAAGTCAAGCATTATTTTTTTTATTACCTTTAGAAATTCCGCTATGGTATGAATAATAAAAATTTGAAAAGCATTGACATTCAATGAATTACACCAGAACATTTTTAATGTTCAATAAAAATATCTTTTCCCTTGACAGAATCGAATAATATTAAATATAGTTGTTCAAATAATAAGCGTAGCTGAAATTTAATCACATTGTAACACAAACGTTGTATATTTTAAAAAATTAATTGCTGTAAAGAACCATTGAAAGGAGGTGAAGACTTAGCAAATTGAAATAAAGTGTAGATAAAAATACTTATTACAACTAAAATCAAGCGTAACAATCAGGAGGGTATATGAAAAAAAGTTTATTTTTTGGCCTTTTAGCTGCATGTCTTTGCATCACTTTTACACTTGGATTCACACAAACAGCAACATCCGCAGAATTAACCTATGCTAATTTTTTCCCACCGACTCATATCCAGAGCAAGCTTGCAGAACAATGGTGTAAAGAAGTTGGAAAACGTACTAATGGTGAAGTTACAATTAAATATTTCTTTGGTGGAACTCTTGTAAAAGCACCTCAGACTTATGATGCAGTAGTAACAGGTTTAGCTGATATTGGCATGACTGTTCTTGCATATACTAAAGGGCGTTTTCCTGTAATGGAAGCTGTTGATCTTCCCATGGGTTATTCAAGTGGTGTTCAGGCTACAAAAGTTGCCAATGCCGTGTTAAACAAATTCAATCCAAAAGAATTCTCTGACACAAAAGTAATGTTTGTTCATGCCCATGGACCAGGACTTATCCATACTAGAAAAACTCCAATACACAGCATGGCTGATCTTAAAGGATTAAAAATCAGAGGAACCGGTAATAGTGCATTGGTTGCCAAAGCTCTTGGAGCAACTCCAGTTCCAAAAAGCATGAGAGAATGCTATCAAATGCTTCAAAAAGGCGTTGTTGACGGATCGGTTCATCCTCTGGAATCAAATAAGGGATGGAAACTTGGTGAAGTTGTTCATTATGTGGTTGAAAGTTATTCTGTAGCCTATACAACAACCTTTGGCGTATTCATGAACAAGGCCAAATGGAATAAAATCTCCAAGAAAAATCAAAAAATTATAACTGCTTTAAATAAAGAATTTGCTGCAAAACATGGCGAAGCTTGGGACAAAAGTGACGAAGCAGGTCTTGCCTTCTTTAAAAAACAAGGTGGCAAAGTTATAAGCATGTCTGATGCAGAATCTGCTAAATGGGCAAAAGCTGTAAAACCAGTTTTTACAAATTATGTTAAAAAAGTAAAATCTAAAGGTATTAACGGGCAAAAAGTCATTGATTTCATAAAAAAATCAATGAAATAATTATAATATAATAATTGTAAAAATGACCGGCTAACTTAAATCTTATCCGGTCATTTTTTAAAATTCTATTTAAATTGTCAGGATTTTTTCTATGGGTTATATTTTTAAAATTTTAGATAAATGTTCAGATCTTCTAAAAGTTATTAGTGCAGTCAGTCTCGCTTCAATGATGTTTTTGACTTTTGTAGATGTTGTAGGTCGTAAATTCGGACACCCTGTTTTCGGGTCCGTAGAAATAGTTGGATTTCTGGCTATGCTTACCATTGCTGGTGCTTTGCCCTATACACATAAAATTGATGGTCATGTAGGAGTAGAAATACTTGTTCGCCTTTTACCTGAAAAATCTCAAACTGCAATAACTATATTCACACAATTTTTATCCTTTATTCTATTTAGCCTTGCAACATGGCAAATGTATCTTTATGCTATGGACACACATCATTCAGGTGAAGTATCAATGAACCTTGGATTTCCTGTTTATCTGCTCATGTACGCAGTAAGTTTCGGTTTGTTTATATTTTCACTAACTATTTTACAAAGCATTATCAACAACATTATTAAATTAAGAGATTAAAAAAAATGACTCCTACTGTAATTGGATTAATAGGTATTGCAATAATGATAGCAATGTTTCTAACAAAGATGCCCATTGCCTTTGTAATGGCAATAGTTGGATTTGTTGGATTTGGTGTGATGGTAACACCGGAGACAGGCCTTGTTTTATTGTCAAGAAGCCTTTATGTGGTCTTTGAAGACTATAATTTAACTACCATACCGCTTTTTATTCTTATGGGACAACTTGCATTTAACTCAGGAATAAGCGGTCGCTTATATGATGCCGGATATAAATTTTTAGGAAATATACGAGGCGGTCTTGCCATGGCAACTGTCTCTGCATGTACTGCTTTTGGAGCTGTCTGCGGTTCAAGCCCTGCTACTGCAGCCACCATGGCAACTGTTGGGTTGCCGGAGATGAAAAAATACGGATATAATAATGAGCTTTCTACAGGTTCGGTAGCTTCTGGAGGTGGCATTGGCATGATCATGCCACCAAGTGTCGTACTCATTATTTATGGAATCCTGACTGAACAATCAATTGGTGCTCTTTTTGTAGCTGGTATTTTTCCGGCCATTTTAGTAACAATATTATTTATTGTTTCCATTTATATTATTTGCACAATTAAGCCTGAACAAGGACCTGCCGGTGAAAAATTCACCTGGGCAGAAAAATTAAAAGCCTTGATCGGATTATTTGAAACATTAATAATTTTTACCATTGTTATTGGCGGTATCTTTGTTGGATGGTTTACACCCACAGAAGCTGCAGCTATTGGTGCCTGTTCTGTTCTGTTTGTTGCAATAATCAGAAAACAAATAAGCTGGGAAGGTTTTGTCAAATCTTTATATGAGACCATCAGGACATCGTGTATGGTAATGATGCTCATTGCAGGAGCAGTTATTTTTGGCAAATTCCTTGCCATAACAAGAATCCCTTTTGAGATTGCAGGCTGGGTAAGTGGTTTAAACATGGCACCTTTTCTGGTCATGGCAGTTATTATTTTTATTTATTTTGTCGGCGGCTGTTTTATGGATGCCCTGGCATTTGTCACATTGACTGTGCCAATCTTTTTTCCGGTTGTTCAGACCCTTGGATATGATCCGATCTGGTTTGGAGTTATAATAGTTATGGTAACTGAAATGGGAGTTATCACTCCTCCTGTGGGAATCAATGTCTATGTTGTTTATGGTGTTGCAAAAAACATCCTGGATGATATCAGGTTAGAATCTATTTTTAAAGGAATTTTCCCATTCCTTCTTGCTGTAATTATTGGCGTTGCCATTCTTATGATATTCCCCCAGATCATCCTTTATCTGCCCAATTTGATGTATAATTTATAAATTAATCAAAGAGCTCAATCTATTTTGATTGAGCTCTAAAGGATTATTGTTGATAATGGAAAAACAAATAAATATTGGTTTTATTGTATTTGCTTTTATATTTTTTATCACCCTGCCCTTTCATCCTTATGCCCATAGCTATCTTATTAAAGCCTTACCTGCATTCATAGCTTCCATGAGTTGCTTTTGTATGTTAAAAAAACCTTTTGATGCTTTGTTTATGGGCATGGGATTTCTTTTATGTATGAGCGGAGACATTTTTCTTGATATTAATCGAGAAGTATATTTTGTCCAGGGTTTAGCCTCTTTCCTTGTTGGTCATATTTTTTTCTCCCTGGTGTTTGCTCGAAAATTTCATTATTCATTTCCCAAAGCAATTAAAGCTTGCCTGGTTTTTATTTATCTTGGTATACTTTCTTTTTTTATCATTCCACATCTTGGCTCTCTTCTCATACCTGTAACAGCTTATATGTTCATCATCGGAATAATGGGGATCAGTGCTTGTTTTATAGATGTTCCATCCCCGTATATACTTATTGGAGCATCTTTATTTGTATTTTCAGATTCCATTATTGCAATTTCAAAATTTGTATTACCATTTAATCAAAGCTTATACTTTATTATTTTCTCATATTATTCCGCCCTGTTTTTTATCCAATATGGTATACGTAAAGAATATGGCAAAACAAAATACAAATAATCTTGTTCAAATAAAAGAAACAATTGTTGTTGAAGGCAAAGATGACCTCAGTGCCATAAAGCATGCAGTTAATGCACAAGTGATTATCACCCATGGCTTTTGCATTTCCAAAAATACATTCAAACAAATCAAATGGGCAAATGAAAAAACAGGAGTGATTATTTTTACTGATCCTGACACAGCAGGTGAACTGATAAGGAAACGAATCAATAAAAAAATATCAGGGTGCAAAAATGCATTCCTAAGCAAAGATGAAGCCCGAAAAAAAGATAATATAGGCATTGAGAATGCAAAGCCTTACGACATTATTGACGCTCTCAAAAAATCAAAATGCCTGGAAACAAAATCAACAACTCTGTTCTCTATTGAGGACTTAAGGGTTAACCGCTTGATGGGCACACCAGATGCAGTAAAAAGAAGGCAAAATCTTGGCAAACTATTGCGTATCGGTTATGCCAATGCAAAACAACTAGTTAACAGATTAAATCATTATAATATTTCCAGACAGGAATTTGACAAAGCAATTTTAAAATTATAATAATCAATTTCCTCAAATCAATTGACCTGATACAAAAACATTATTATAAGTATATAAATGAAAACAGATATTGATTATATGAAATTTGCGATTATTGAAGCAGAAAAAGCAGCTTCAAATAATGAAATACCTGTTGGGGCTATTATTATAAATGAAACAGGTGATATTATAGCAAGGGGTCACAACAAAGTGATAACACTTAATGACCCAACTGCCCATGCAGAGATTATAGCATTGAGAATGGCAGCACAGAATTTAAAAAATTACAGGCTGATAAATACAAGTATTTATGTTACACTTGAGCCCTGTATTATGTGCATGTCTGCTATTATTCATGCAAGGGTTAAAAGACTTGTTTTTGGTGCTAAAGACCCTAAATGGGGTGGTGCAGGTTCGTTATATGATTTTACTTCAGACAACAGACTTAACCATCAAATAGAAACTTATGGCGGGATATTGAATAAAGAGGCATCATATATTATAAAAAATTTTTTTAAAAATAAAAGGAGTAAATAGTGTCAAATACAGTGGTTGTAGGGACTCAATGGGGGGATGAGGGAAAAGGGAAAATTGTAGATCTTTTAAGTGAACATGCTGATTTTGTTGTCAGGTTCCAGGGTGGAAACAACGCAGGTCATACAATGGTAATCAATGGAAAAGAGATTATCAGTCATCTTGTTCCTTCAGGAATCATACAAAACAAACAATGTTTTATAGGAAATGGAGTTGTTGTTGATCCTTTTGTTCTCTTGCAGGAAATAGACTATTTAACTGAAAAGGGCATTGATGTATCACCCAAAATGCTTAAAATCAGTAATCGAGCACATATGATAATGCCCTATCATAAAACTATTGACCATGCCAGGGAACTTAAAAAAGGCAAGGATAAAATCGGAACAACAGGAAGAGGAATAGGACCTTGTTATGAAGATAAAGCCACAAGAATCGGTATAAGATTTGCTGACCTTTTTGAGAATGAACTTTTCATCAAAAAAGTTAATAATGCCTTAAAAGAAAAAAACTTTTACCTTGAGAACTACCACAACACTGCCCCTGTAAATCCTGAACAAGTAATCAATGATTTTAAAAAAATTAAAGACCGACTTATTCCTTATATTGCTGATGTTTCAGTCCTGCTCAATAATGGTATTGAACAGGATAAAAAAATTCTTTTCGAAGGTGCCCAGGGAACTCATCTTGATATTGAACATGGAACATACCCTTTTGTTACTTCATCAAATACTGTTTCCGGTAATGCTGCATGCGGTTCCGGTGTGGGACCAAAAGCTTTAAATGAAATACTTGGTATTGTCAAGGCATACACAACAAGAGTTGGTCAAGGTCCCTTCCCAACTGAATTGTTTGATGAAATTGGTAATAGTATCCAGAAAAAAGGTGCTGAATTTGGAGCAACCACCGGAAGAAAAAGAAGATGCGGATGGTTTGATATGGTCATGGTTAAAAATGCAGCAAGGCTAAATAGCCTGACAGGTCTTGCCATTACTAAACTTGATGTTTTAGATGACCTTGACGAAATAAAATTGTGCACAGGCTATGAATATAATGGGGAATCCATAATCAATTTCCCTCCAAATCTGTCAGTCCTTGACAAATGCAAACCTGTTTTTGAAATTTTCCCGGGGTGGAAAACAAATACTTCCAACATTGAAAATTTTGATGATTTACCTGAGAAAACAAAAAATTATTTAAAAAGAATCGAAGACCTGTCAGGAGTTAAAATTAAAATTATTTCAGTAGGTCCGGGAAGAGAATCAACAATCATAAAAGGAAAATTTTTTAATTGACAATATCTTTATAAAAGTTTATCTAACTAAACTATTAAATTTTAATTAAATTTTAATAAATTTAAAATCGCTTGTCGGGGCGTGGCTCAGTCTGGTAGAGTACAGCGTTCGGGACGCTGGGGTCGGGAGTTCGAATCTCCCTGCCCCGACCAATAACTATTCCCAAACCTTTATTGTAAATATTTGCCTGACCTTATCATATGGAAATTATAAATACTATTAGTAAGGAGATGTCCTTAAACAGCTCTAAAGTTGCAGCAGTCATGCAATTGCTGAATCAGGGGGCAAGTCTTCCGTTTATTGCCCGATACAGAAAAGAAATGACCGGTTCAATGGACGAAATCCTTATTGCCAACATCCGTGATCGCATGGAACAATTAGATGCGCTTATTCAAAGAAAGAATACAATCCTTAAATCTTTAAAAGACAGAGAGCTTTTAAATAAATCTTTATTGCTTAATATTAATAAAGCAAAATCCATGGTAGTGCTTGAAGATATTTATGAAAAATTTCGAATCAAAAAGCATACCAAAGCCCAAATCGCCAGGGAAAAAGGTCTTGAACCTTTAGCGAACTTTCTTTTTGACCAGACAGAAATCAGCCCCCATGGGGAAGCTGAAAAATATATTTCTATTGATAAGAATGTAGAAACAATCAAGGATGCTTTATCAGGCGCCAGGGATATCATTGCTGCAATTATCAATGAAGATATAAACATAAGGTCTGACATAAGAAATTTATTTGTTCACAAAGCATTGATTCGATCCAAACTAAAAAAAACCAAAAAAAATCAAGCTATAAAATTCCAAAATTATTTTGACTGGTCTGAACCTGCTCAAAAAGCACCTTCCCATAGAGTCCTTGCCATGTTCAGGGGACAGAACAAAGGATTCCTGCAAATCCATGTTTTACCTGATCAAGAATCAGCCTTAAAAATTATTCAAGACAAATATATTAAAAACAACTCAAAATCAGCAATTGAACTTAAATCTGCTATTCTTGATGCGTATAAACGGCTATTGTCAAAATCCATTGAAAAAGAATATATGGCTGAATTAAAAAAAAAAGCTGATAACACTGCAATTAAAGTTTTTGGTAAAAATTTAAGAGATTTACTTCTTTTTTCCCCTTTAGGTCAAAAAAGAACTCTTGCAATTGATCCTGGATTTCGAACAGGGTGCAAATTTGTATGCCTTGATGCCCAGGGACAACTTTTACACCATGATCTTATTTTCCCTTTTAGAAAAGACAATCAGGAAGCCGCCAGAATAATAGTCGATATAGTAAGGGATTATAATATCAAAGCTATTGCAATTGGAAACGGGACAGCTGGTCGTGAGACTTTGAAATTCATAGAAAAACTCAAACTTGATAATTCAATCCACATTGTAATGGTTGATGAAAGCGGGGCATCAATATATTCTGCATCAAAGCTTGCAAGAGAAGAATTCCCAGACCATGATATTACAATAAGAGGAGCTGTATCTATTGGAAGACGGCTGATGGATCCACTTGCAGAGCTTGTGAAACTTGATCCTAAATCAATTGGAGTCGGGCAATATCAATATGATGTTGATCAAAAATTATTAAAAAAAGCCCTGGACGACGTTGTTATGTCATGCGTAAATACAGTTGGGGTTGAGGTTAACACTGCAAGCAAAGAATTACTTTGCCAGGTTTGTGGCATTAACTCAAGTATTGCTTTAAATATAGTTAATTTCCGCAATGAGCATGGTCCGTTTCAATCTAAAAAAGAATTTCTTAAAGTACCACGACTTGGACCAAAAGCTTTTGAGCAGGCAGCAGGATTTTTACGAATTAATAATGGGAAAAACCCCTTAGATAAAACCGGGATTCACCCTGAGTCCTATGAACTTATTGAGCAAATAGCTAAAGATGCAGGCATGGATATTAAATCCCTTATAAAAGATAAATCCATGATCCATAGAATCAATCTAAATCATTATATAAGCGAATCTATCGGCATCCCGACACTCACTGATATTATGAATGAACTCTCAAACCCCGGGCGGGACCCAAGAGAAAACTTTAAAAATTTTTCTTTTGATAAGTCAATACACGAAATAAATGATCTTATCCCAGGCATGAAACTTAAGGGTATTGTTACAAACGTTACTGCTTTTGGCGCTTTTGTTGATATTGGCGTTCACCAGGACGGATTAGTTCATATAAGCCAGATGGCAGACAGATTTATTAAAGATCCCAGTAAAATTGTCAAAGTTAGACAAAATATTAATGTTACTATTTTAGAAGTAGATATTGAAAGAAAAAGAATTTCTCTATCCATGAAAGATGTTTTAAATAAAGCTTAAAATATAATACTGATAAATTCCCCATAACTTTATAAGAGAAAAATTCACTTTAATTCTAATGCGAATTAGTATATACTGAAATTATATAATCATTTAGTATAGTAAAAACATTAATTGCGAGACATTATGGATAAAGAAAACAAGGACATAAGTCGTGACGAAAGGCTATTGTTAGAATCCAGATGGCATCAAAAAAATCCAGATAATGACACAACACCATTAGATGCCATGATTATACGCCTCAAGACCGAATGTAAAAAACATAATTCAAAACGACCATTGCACCTTGATCTGAGGGGCATTACACTTTTTCATAAAGACTTGTCCAATCTTGATTTATCCGGTTATGACTTTTCCCATGCTAATCTTAATCAATGCAACCTTAGCAGTAGTAATTTGAGTTATACAAAATTTCATTATACCAGCATGGAACAGTCTTTGCTTGACGAATGTGAATTTCTCGGATCAGATCTATACCATGCAAGCCTCAATGAATGCAGTGCAAAAGGATGTGGCTTTGGTGGTGCAAACCTTACCCATGCACGCTTAATTCATGCAAATTTAACCAATGTAACTTTGAGCAGGTCCCAGTTAATCAATGCAGATCTTAGAGCTTCCAATTTAGAAAATGCGAGACTCTCAGAAGCAGACCTTTCAGGTGCAATCTTCACCCGCTCAAAGCTTTTACAAAGTGATCTCAAAAAAAGCAATGTAAAAGGAACTAATTTTGAACTTGCTGATATGCAGGGATGCCGGCTGCTTGGAATTCAAAATTTTAAAAAAGCCAAATGGATTGGTACAGATATTCGAGGTTTGGATTTACGAGGCGCTTACCTTGTCAGACGATATATTGCTGATGAAAATTACCTTTATGAATTTCAAATGAGCTCTCGTTTCCATCGTATAATATATTTACTCTGGAGGGCATCTTCTGATTGCGGGCGCAGCCTGTTTCGATGGTTTGTATGGCTTGCCCTTATCACATTTCTATTTGGATTAATATATACACAATTAGACATAGACTATGGCGACCATAAAACAATTTTGTCCCCCATATATTTCAGTATTGTAACGGTCACGACATTAGGCTATGGTGATGCTGTCCCTGCATCGTTAGCTGCACAGATTTTCGTGATTTTACAGGCTATTACGGGATACATGGGATTAGGTGGACTTTTAAGTATTTTAGGAAATAAAATGGCTCGTAGAGCTGAATAAATCAAATAGGCAAATATATGTTTTCATTTTTTAAGAATAAACTTGACCCACAAGCAAAATTAAAAAAAGTATTAAAGGATTATGATCTGCCTTCTTTCCCTGCTGTTGTGATGCAGATATTACAAAAAATCAGAAGCCCATACTCTTCTGCTTCAGACATTGCCCAATCGCTTTCCATTGACCCAGGTCTTTCTGTACGCCTTTTAAGTATTGCAAATTCCGTTGCATTTTCCCCACAAAATAAAGTTGCAAATCTTACCCAGGCAATTGCCCTTGTAGGTTTATCCCAGCTTGAATCTCTTGTTCTTGGCGTTGGAGTGGCAAAGGGAATCCCAAAGCAAATGTGCCAATGGCATGACCCTAAAGAATTCTGGCTGACGTCTGCAAGACGCGCCATGCTGGCATTTGAACTTTCACAAATCCTTTGTCCTGCAAAGGAATCTGAATGTTTTACCGCAGCATTTCTACAGGATATGGCTCTGCCTTTCCTTGCCTGCCATAGACCTGAGGATTATGAACCTATTTTTAAAAAATGGCACCTTGAAGGTGGAGACCTTGCTGAAATAGAACAAGAATTCCTTGCATTTGACCATGCAGAAGTTGCAACATGGATATGTAATGAGTGGGAACTTCCTGAGAACATTGCCCTTGCTATTAAAAACCATCACAATCCTGAATTTGACAATAATAAAAAGACATTGGCTCCTGTGAGACTGGTCTCTTTGTTAAGAGAAGACGATTCAAATAACGGGTCTGATGAATTGATCGCAAAAGCAGAAAAAACTTATAATATATATGCTGATAAAATGCAGTCAATTATTAAATCCAGTTTTGAAAAAGCTGAAGACCTTGCAAAAATGATCGTATAATTAAACTTACAATCTTCTCAAAAATTTATCTTTACCCTGATTTTATTTGATTAAATTATTGCCGAATGGTAATAATATTGTACTTTTAGATACATAGAATCTATAATTTTTGTACATGGGGATGTTTGTTGACAGACAATATAAAAATTTCTCAGCCTTATATTAACAGCCTTTTAAAAAACCCTGTTAATTGCAGACAGCTAATTGATGAAATACCCTTTGGCGTTTTAATTCTGGACTTAGACAGACGAGTTGTCCTTTTTAACAGAACATTTGAAGCACTCTCAGGCTTTTCCCTTATTAATGCAAGGGGCATGCATTGTCAAAACATATTAAGGAGTGCTGCATGCATTAAGGATTGCCCTGTTTTTAAAATCACCCCTGGTGGTCGAGCTGTTTCCTTAGAAAGTGATATGATTAATCTGGATAGGCAGCATTTCCCCATAAGGATCACGACTGCTCACATCTTAAATAGTCATGGGAAACCATGTGGATTTATTGAAACTATTGAAGATATGAGAGCATCCCAGACATCTGATATAAAACAAAGCATTGCCTATAGTTTTGCCAATATTATTGGCAGAAGCCGCCAAATGGAAAAAATTTTCCAAACTCTTCCTGTGCTTGCCCAAAGTGACGCATCTGTCCTTATAACAGGTGAAACCGGCACGGGAAAAGACCTTGTTGCCGAGGCAATGCACCAGACATCAGAACGTGCTGCAGGTCCTTTTATAAAAATCAATTGTGGTGCCCTGCCAGAGACTCTTCTTGAATCGGAAATATTTGGTCATCAAAAAGGGGCATTCACAGGAGCTGTAGAAAACAAACCTGGCAGATTCAGGCTTGCCCATAACGGTACTATATTTTTAACAGAGATTGGAGATCTCCCTTTATCATTACAAGTTAAACTGCTTACTTTCCTGGATGATAAAATAATTTTCCCCCTTGGAAGTACAAAAGGATTCAAAGTTAATGTCAGAATTATAACTGCTACCCATAGGAACCTTGAACAAATGGTTCAAATGGGGAAATTCAGAAAAGACCTTTTGTTCAGGCTAAATGTTGCAAGGATTCATTTACCGCCCCTGCGAGAACGAGAAGGTGATATAAGGCTGCTTTTGGATTATTTTTTCAATAAATACAAAAACAAACTTGAAAAAAAAATTACTGGCTTTTCAAAAAATGTATTATCCATACTTCAAAATTTTAATTATGAGGGCAATATCAGAGAACTTAAAAATATAGTTGAGTATTCTGTTAATATCACAAACAATACTATTATTGGGATTGATGACCTGCCTGCATATATACAAGATACACCTCAAACTTTTCTATCTCAATCCCTTCAGGATGGACTTAATACAAAAGATATACCTTTGGAAAACACAATTGCCCCACAAAAAAAAACCTGGGCATCGACTGAAAAACAAATAATTCTCAATGCCTTGATCCAGGCAAAAGGTAAAAAAATAACAGCAGCTAAAATCCTTGGCATGGGAAGAAGCACACTATGGAGAAAAATAAAATTATATGAATTGGAATAATTTTATATATAATAATATATTATGATAAAAAGAATTTTAATACCAATATATAAAGATGAAGTTGCTCCTCGATTTGATCTTGCAACCGAAGCCATGTTATCAATTATTTCAAGCAGGGACAGGGTTGAAGAGCAGAAAACTATTCTCTTATCAAGGTCTTCACCCGAAGATCTTTGCCATAGAATAATTTCTGAGAATATCAGTGTCATAGTATGTGGCGCCATTGCAGATGAATATTATCAATTTTTAAAATGGAAAAAAATTGTAATCTTTGATAATATAGCAGGTAAATGGGAACATGCGTTTAAAAAATTATTAAATCATTCTCTGAAAAAACGCCAATTGCTTTCTGAAAAAATAATAGAAGGAAAAAATGTCTGATAAAAAAATAAAAATCTTATTAATCGATGATGAAGAAGAATTTGTCACTACACTTGCACAAAGGCTTGAATTCAGAGGGTATGAAACAAAAACTGCATTGGATGGACAAACCGGTATTGATATACTTGCTATGGATCCATATGACATAGCTATTATAGATATGATGATGCCGGGAATCAACGGCATAGAAACACTAAAGCAATTAAAAATCATTCTGCCCAATATGCCTGTAATTTTATTAACTGGTCATGGATCCACAAAATCTGGCATGGAAGGTATGCACCTTGGGGCATTTGATTATTTAATGAAACCTTTGGATATCAATGATTTAATAGAAAAGATTACCTCTGCCCTGAAAAATTAAAATTTTTTAATCAGCTTTTTAATCAGCATGGCGCAGCATATGTTTCAAAATGTTTCGATTTGCATTGAACACTTTGAAACGAAATGTTTCAAAGTGTTCAATGCAAATCATCTATACTTGTCACATCTCCCGCCAAATATATATCTATGATTATGGCACATTCCTTGCTGACCAAACTAGAGCAATATTAAATAAAACATTTTATTAATCTATGCGGGAGCTAAGTCAATATGCCAATTTTAACACTTTCCAACGGACTATATTCCAATGCCAAAAAAATAGTGGATGAACTTAAAACCCAGCACGGGTACACTATTATTACTGACGACCAGATTATTGATTTAACTTCGACAAAACATGGTATCAAAAAATCCACCCTGTACAAAGTCATTCAAAGCAAACAAATAGCCTTTAACGACTTCACCCATGAGAAAGAAAAATGTATTGCCTGCCTCAAACAAATTTTATCTCAACACCTTAAGGCAGATAATCACCTTTTCCATGGAATGCTTGGGCATCTTATTCCTAAACGAATTTCACAAATAATGCGTATTCTGATAATCACCAATAAAGAGACCCGCATTAAGAACGGAATCAAGCTGCATGGCAGCTCCAAAAAAGACACTATAAAAGCAATTAACCTGTTTGATAAACACGCTATTTTATGGACATCTTCAATCGCCGGCAAAAAAGCATTTGACCCTTCTCTCTATGACATAGTGATTCCCAGTGATAAACTTAGCATTGAGGAATCAATTGAATTTATTACAAAACAAAGTAATAAATTCAAAAACCTGCCTGAAAAATTAATTAAACAAGAGATTGCTGATTTTGAATTGTCAGCTCAAACCGAGGTTGCTCTTGCAGGAGTCGGAAACAAACTATATGTCGATGCTGATAAAGGAAATATTTTAATAACAATAGATAAAAATGTCATGATGCTTTCCAAATTCAAACAAAAGATCTCAACCATAGCAAAGGGAATTAAGGGAGTTAATAATGTTGAAATCAAGCTTGGTAAAAACTATTATTCAAACACAATAGTCCGTAAGCTTGAGGTTGAAACCCCGGCACGGCTTCTGCTTGTAGATGATGAAAAAGAATTTGTCCAGACACTTTCAGAGAGACTCAAACTCAGACAATTTCCCAGTGAGATTGCCTATAACGGAAAACAGGCTCTTGAGTTATCTGAAAACGATGATATGGAAGTTATGATTCTTGACCTTAAGATGCCTGGCATAGATGGATTTGATGTCTTGAAAAAAATAAAAAAAACCAAGCCCCATATTGAAGTTATTATTTTAACCGGGCATGGTTCAGAACAGGACAGGGAAAAATGTATGCAATTGGGTGCTTTTGCTTATTTAGAAAAACCTGCTGACATTGACCTTCTTACTATTACCATGAAACAGGCCTATGATAAAATCAACACCAAAAAATAATTTTTAAAAATTTAAATTAAATATATTATTATAAGGAGATAACAATAATGGCAATCATAAAGGTCTTTAGTGCAGGCTTTTGCAAAGGAGATGATTTAGCTGAATGCTTGATAAAAAAAACAAATTTCAGACATACCAGCATGGAACAAATTATTTCAGAAGCTGCAATTTTATCAGGCATGAAAGAATCAAAAATAAAAAATGCATTTAGCCTTAAGACATCTGTATTTGAAAAATTCACCCATGAAAAAAAATATGCTCTTGCTTATATTAAACTGGTTTTATCTAAAATGCTCATGATATCTGCCGGGAGAGATCTCATGCTGACCGGCTACCCTGTACGGCTCATCCCCATGGATATCACCCATTTTTTTCAGGTTGGACTAATTGCTGACATGAAATTCAGAGCCGAGACATTAATTAGTATACAAGGCGGTTCTGAATCAGATGCAATTCAAAAAATCAAAAAAATGGATAGAGAACAGGCACAATGGCTTTCAAAATATTGTAATGTAGACAATGCGTTTAATCCGGCAGATTTTGATCTGATCATACCCATGAACACAGAATCCATGAAAGAAGCCTGTGACCTGATTCTTCAAAATTTAGATGAAGACATTTTCAAGCCTACTACTACATCGACTCAAGCTGTAAAAGATTTCAACCTGCTTGCAGGAGTTGAAGTTGCCCTGGCTAAAAAAGGTCATGATGTTTCAGTATATGCAAAGGATGGAAATATTCGTATTGCCATTGATAAAGATGCACCAAGGTTTAATAGACTAAAAGATGAAATTCATTCCATTGTTGAAAAAGTAAATGGCGTGGAAGATATTGAAATAGGAGTTGACGGAGACCTTTCTGATCATGAAATATATCGCAAATATGATAAAAACAAACCATCCAAAGTATTATTGGTTGATGATGAACAGGAATTTGTCAAAACCCTTTCAGAACGGTTAGCCCTTAGGGACATGGGATCTGCTGTTGTACATGATGGAGACTCTGCCCTGAAGTTAATTGAGTTAGACGAGCCTGATGTCATGGTCCTTGATTTAAAAATGCCCGGGCAGAGCGGCATTGATGTGCTGAAAAAAGTAAAAACAGCCCATCCAAATATTGAAGTTATAATACTAACCGGTCACGGATCTGAGGATGATAAAAAACAATGCATTAAATTGGGCGCCTTTGATTATCTACATAAACCTTTAGACATCACAAAATTAAGTGAAATAATAAATAAAGCCAATAGAAAAGTTCACCCTGAAGTTCAGGAATCTTAGGAAAACTCAGATGTCTTTTTCAAAAAAAATCGGTCTGGAATTTTGGCACCATAAAGAACGGGTTGCAGGTAAAAAAGGTCAACAATATATTTTCAGAAGCAAATGGTTCCTTTTAATGCTGGCAATTTGTGCTTTAACATTAATTCCATTGGTATTATCCACTTTTGTTTTCTATAAAACCAATAAAAATGAAACCATAATGGATATGATTTCCGAAACAACGGTATTAGCAAAAGGTGCTGCGGTTGACATTGAAATTTTTTTTGATCAATATTTATCCACTTTACGAGTAATCAGTTCACAATACAAAATAGAAAATTTAAAAAATCAGAACGTTTTAAAATTAATATTAAATAGTATTGACAAAACCAATGTCAGATTCTCAAGCCTTGCCTTAGTCAATAACACTGGTCACATTATTTCATGCTGCGGAGATATCCGCGATCTATCCACACAGGTTCCAGTCGAGTTTAAAGACTTTAGTAATAATAAGGATTATTTCATTGGTCATTTCCTGAACAAAAAAAATCAGACTCGCTTATTTATCAGCCTAAAGCTTTCCATGACTGATAAAAACGAAATCTTTCTGACAGGTATTATTAATAATGCAACTATAGCAAAATTCCTTGAGAGACTAAAAGTTAGAGACGTCAATGATATCTTTATTCTGGACAATAAAGGAACATTAATTACAAGATCTGAATATTTTGGCAAGCCAGGAGCAATGACCGACTTGCCCGAGCTATCAGACCTGCCATCATCTGAAGTAATAGATGCTCCTGGCGAGGATAAAAACAAACATAATTTTTTATTTGCAGGATTCAGCAAAATAGATAACACAGATATACGGCTTATCATTCTCATGTCTAATAATAGTTTTAACAAATTCATGGGACGTCTCAGATTTCATATAGCTGTAATGGTCTTTCTTTCGATTTTGTTTATCTCTGCTGCTGCCTTATTGCTTGTTACCTATGTAGTTCAGGTATTGTATAGAGCAGACAAAGTACGTCAAGTTTATCTTACAAAAGCTGCAAGAAACAGCAAAATGGCATCCATCGGTCAATTAGCAGCCGGAGTTGCCCATGAAATTAATAATCCTCTTGCAATTATTAATGAAAAAGCAGGATTATTAATGGATCTTTTTTCCTTTCTTGAAGAATTTAAAGATGATACCAGGTTTTCATCTGCTGTCCAATCCATTATCCGTGCCGTTGAAAGGGCAGGAACCATAACCCACCGATTACTTGGATTCGCAAGAGAAACAGATATTTCAATCCAGACCTTGAATATCAAGGACACCATTCATGAAGTCCTTGGATTTGTTAAAAAAGAAGCTGAATACAAATCCATAAATATAAAAGTTGAAATTCCAGACCCCTTCCCTGATATTATTTCTGACCGAGGCAAGCTACAACAAATTCTGATTAACCTGATCAATAATGCAATTGCAGCCTTAGATGAAAAAGGCACCCTTGCGATTATAGCAAAAAACAATATAAAAAATGAAAGTATCGAACTTTATGTTAAAGATAATGGCTGCGGTATTTCCAAAGACCATCAAAAAAAAATATTTGAACCGTTTTTTACCACAAAAGCTGAAATTGGCGGGACTGGATTAGGGCTTGCCCTTACATATGGCTTAATTCGAGATATGCACGGCACTCTTGAATTGGAAAGCTCACCTGGTATAGGAACGACTTTTACAATTACACTGCCATATAAAATCAAGGAAATCTATGGATACTGATTGGAATATTTTAGGACCGGCGGGCTTAGCTTTTTTTAGTAAAATCACTGCAACCACCACCCATGAACTGAATAATGCAATTGGTATTATCAACGAACAGGCAGGCTTGCTTGGAGATCTAGGGTCTCTTGCAAAACAGGATAAATCTTTAGATATTGATAGATGGATTAATATATCAAAAAAAATTACCTGCCAGGTAAATCGCGCACATGCCACTATTAAAAACCTTAATAAATTTGCCCACAGCACTGATAACATTGACAGTTTGAGCAATGTAGATGATTTATTATCCCTTCTTATTGTTCTGTCAACACGTATTCTATCTGAAAAAAATGTCATTGTTAATCTTGTACCGATTTCCAAACCTGTAAAATTAAATTTTATGCGGTTTTGTTTTTTAAATCTCATGGGTCTCTGCCTTATTTTTGCAAGAGATAATGTTGACGAGAATAAAACTATAACAATCAAGTCCCAGCAAAAAAATGGCAAACTTGAAATTTTATTTTCAGGATTAAATATTAAAAATGATCAATGTTTTTTTACAATAGTTGAAGAAAAAATACTTAAAGCGCTTAAAGCCAAAAGTATATTTCCCACAGATAATACCAATTTTATTATTTTAATAGATGTTTGCAAATGACAAAAGTTAACATAAATATAAAACAAAAATTATGATGGAGAGGAGTATCAAGTGAAGAAGAAGGTAGGACTATTGACAGGCAGCCCATGGGTTTTAATATTCACTATATTATTGTTACCAGGCATATCATTTGCTGCAGGCAAACCAGAGGGTACAATTATATTTTCAACTCAGATGGGAATTGTTATGGGAGTATTAGCCCTTGCTATTATTCTTTTTATATTTGAATTTGTAAGGGTTGATGTTGTTGGAATTATTATGATGGTAATTCTTCCAATTTTAGGTGTTGTTACGCCTAAAGAAGCAATCAGCGGCTTATCCAGTAATGCTGTAGTATCTATCATTGCTGTTATTATCATTGGCGCAGGACTTGATAAAACCGGTGTTATGAATGTTCTTGCAAGGAAAATCCTTCAAATTGCCGGAAAAGCTGAAAGCAGGATTGTAACACTTATTGCAGGTACTGTAGCCTTTATTTCAAGTTTTATGCAGAACATTGGCGCTGCAGCTCTTTTTATGCCTGCAGCTATTCGCATAGGTAAGCAAACAGGAATTCCTATTTCCAGGATTCTAATGCCCATGGGATTTTGTGCAATTATCGGCGGCACCATGACTCTTGTTGGAGCAAGCCCAACCATATTGCTCAATGATTTAATAGAACAGGCAAATTCTTTAGGTTTTATGCCGGAAAGGATAGAACCTTTAGGGCTTTTTACCCAGACCCCTATTGGTATTGCCCTTGTTGCGAGTGCAATCATATATTTTATTGTACTTGGTCGGTTTATATTACCTGCAAAATCATCAGACAATAACGCAAGTTCACTGGTGCCAGCCTCAATTATAGATACCTATGATATGATTGATACCATTTATGAGCTTGTTGTCCCTGAAGACTATACAAATATCAGAAACCTTGATGAGCTTAATATCAGAGAACAATTCCACGTAAGCGTCATTGGTATTCACCATCATAAAAAACAAACCAAAACCCTTGCTCCAAGTAGAACCAGCAAACTTGAAAAACTTGATACTTTTGCTGTTATTGCACATAGTAAAAGAATAGTTGAAGCCATGGCAAAGGATATGGGCTTTATTTTAAAACCTGACCTTGAAATCTTTGCAGAGGATCTTTCTCCAAACAATGCAGGTTTGATGGAAGGCATTGTAACAGAACGTTCTGAGCTGGTTGGTAAAAAACTTGGCGAGATTCATTTTACTGAATCTTTTGATGCAGTACCGGTAACTATTTGCACTGATGGTTATTGCCATTTCAATGATCTTCCTGACCATAGATTTAAATCCGGTGATGCTGTTTTGATGTTTGGAACATGGCGTGTATTTCACTGGTTAAAATCCAAAAGCACTTTTGCTTTTACAACAGAAGTCCAGGGCGAATTAATGAGGACACATAAAGCTGGTATTGCTATTACCTGGCTTATTATTGCTTTAGCCCTTGTAATGGGATTTGAACCTTTATTGGCATTTTTCGGACACCCGGGAATGAAATTATCTTTATCAGTCTGTCTTTTAACCGGTGCTCTGGGTATGATATTGAGCAATGTCTTAAGCATTGATGAAGCTTATGAGTCTGTTGACTGGATGACTGTATTTTTACTGGGAGGGCTTATACCCCTGGGGCTTGCTTTTCAAAAAACAGGTGCTGCCGAATTCATAGCAACCACTATAATGACTGCCATAGGATCTGTCCCGACAATTGTATTTTTACTAGTAGTTGGTGGATTGACTTCTTTTTTTACTCTGGTTGTATCAAATGTTGGTGCGACAGTGCTCCTTGTGCCTCTTTGCATGTCCATGGCTGTCAAAGCAGGGGCTGACCCAAGGATAACTGCCATGGTTGTAGCGCTTGCTGCTTCCAACACCTTTGTCTTACCTACCCATCAGGTAAATGCCCTTATTATGCGCCCGGGTGGATATAAAACAATGGATTATGCCAGGGCAGGAACAGGCATGACCATATTATTTCTGATTGTACTCATTGGCATGCTATATATATTCTACTAGGACATACGCCCTATTATATCAGGTTATCTTTACTTTTATTTACAAATAAAGATAACCTGATATCCAGATTCATTAATTTTCAACAGTTTTACTTAAAACCATGGTATATTCCGCATTCTTCTTCACTGCTTTTTCACTTGTAAAATCACTATGATATTTTCCATGTACAAATAAATCGGTCTGATCACAATAATACTTACTTGAAGGAATGCCTGAGTTCCCGGTTGGAATCACAGTGAATGAATTATCCCAATCTGCAAGATTATAAATATGTCTTTGGGAAGGTCCATGGATAATTGTAAAAGGTTTGCCAAATTTATATGCATATTGAGGAATTGTATGAGTGCTTCCTCCAAGCTCATACTTTCCTTTATTTAAATGAAACACCATATCAAGAATTTTTACAGATCCCAAAGCATGTTTTAAAGTTAAAGTATGCATTTTACCCCATTGCCATGTATTTGCATTGGAGCCGAATTTATTTTTTAAACTGGCAACAGCATTGGAAAAACTAGCCTGAACAATATCAGTAAAATTTTCTTTTTTCTCAGTCTTGATATTATCAAACCATTTGGAGTCTCTATTCCAGAGTTGTTCTATGGCATAATCCACAGCCTCTTTATTTTTAATATATCCTTTATATAAATCCT
Source organism: uncultured Desulfobacterales bacterium (assembly GCA_964612755.1). Lineage (GTDB taxonomy): Bacteria > Desulfobacterota > Desulfobacteria > Desulfobacterales > Desulfobacteraceae > JAIOSM01. The sequence continues at coordinate 44,932 of CAZTEM010000003.1, forward strand.
CTCCCATCTGATCTTTAAAAGTGTTTTTAATAAAACTCATTTTAAAATTTTCAAAAATCGCAGCTGCACTGCTTTTTGCATCCATGCAAAGGTTCCAATCTCGAAGCAGTTTAAGTGCATCTTTTTCAAGCAAAGTTAAATCAGGATTCTTTTCAACTTCAATTATAATATTTTTCACCATGATCTCTGACAATTTTGATTTAACATCAAGCTGCATTTTTTTAATATCTTCAATGGAAAATTTATCTTTTGAACTAAGGATTTCATTAATTCTATCAAGGCGATAGGGAGTGCAGAATCCCCATTTGTTAATATAATATGGAAAATTATGGGCAGTATTATAATTTGCCGATGATACAAACCCACATTCAGGGTTATAAGACTTTGGAAGTTTTTCAAAAGGGACAACTCCCTGCCAATCATGTTCTCCTGTCCACCCGGGCTGTACCTTTGCCCCGTCATTGGAAGGACGAACAGGGAGCCCTGCAGCACAGACAAGACCTATATTTCCTTTTTTATCTGCATATACAATGTTCTGACTTACAGCAATAAATTTACTTGCAGCTGTTTTAAAATCCTCAAAATTTTTAGCATGGTCCAATTGGTAGAGCCCTGAAATCTCATTGCTATAATAAAACCCCTGCCATTTTGCAGAAATCACCATATCTTTTATGTCATCTTTTAACTCAGATACAATGGGTCCATTACCTGTAGAACGAATAATAATTTCTTTTGGATCCTGATCTTTTATTTTAATGATTTCTTTTCTTGTTTTTATTTTTTTCCATTTACCCTTATAAAGATATTGATCAGGGTTATCAGGGTTTATTTTCTCAATAAAAAAATCAAGGTTATCGACCATTACATTGGTCATGCCCCAGGCAATATAATCATTATGACCGCAGACAATAAAAGGAGCTCCGGGAAGAGCAACTCCTGTTACATTTAATTTACCTTTAATAACCTGATGCATTTGAAGCCAGATTCCGGGAGCATTTAATCCAAGGTGCATATCATTAGCTAAAATCGGATATCCCGTAGAAGACTTTCTACCTGAAACCGCCCAGTTATTACTGGCTTTTAACACCTGAACTCCAAGGGGATTGATATCATCACCAGCCAAGACAAAATTTTTATATAGTTTATCAATCAAGCTTGTCTTAACATAATCCGGGAAAACAGGACCATGGTTATCAAATTCAGGAGTGATTTCTTTTATCATATCCTGCCCGAGTTTTTTCTCAAGATTACTAATGACAATTTCAGACTTCCATCCTCCTGCAAGGTCCCATGCCATATATCCAACTAAATTCAATGTATGAAAAGGTTTCCATTGTTCAGGCGTATACCTTAGAATATTAAATTCCAAAGGGAAATTGCCTTTATGCTCCTTTATATAAAAATTAACACCCTGGGTATAGGCACTCAGGCTTGACAATATTTTATCTGAAGCCCTGTCAAGAACCATTTTTGACTTTTTTGAAATCCCCAGGGTTCTGAAAAGAATATCAGCCTTTAGCATTTTTTCCCCAAAAATTTCACTGAGTTGTCCCATGGTTACTCGTCTAATCAAATCCATCTGCCACAGTCTGTCCTGTGCCATGCAATAACCTGTTGCAAGATACAAATCATGTTCATTTTCGGCAATGATATGTGGCACTGCAAATTTATCACGATAAACAATGACTTTGTTTGTAAGTCCGGGAATTGCCAGGGTCTGATTGTAATCAGGCAACCCTTTTTTTGAAAAATTATTAATAAACAGCAAAAGACCTGCAACCACGACAAACAGAACAACAACAATGCTAATTAAAACCTTTTTCAGCTTCATATTTATCCTCTTTTAAGAAAATATTTTAATTTCCGGTCTATTATCTAATATCTTTTCTTCATAAAGAAATTTAAAAAACATTGCAAGGGCTTTAATTTTCTTATCATCCAAATCACAAAATAGATGGTCATAATATTTTTTCACATATGTTATATCAAGGTCTAATTTCAAAGCACCTTTTTCAATGATTTTTTCAATATTTATATATCCCTGCTCCTTTGAATTATTTAATAAATCAATGATTTTCTTAACAATATCCGGATTGTTTTCAGCAAACGATTTTCTTACAACCCATACTGCAAACACAAAAGGCAATTTTGTCATTGAATACCATAAATCTCCCAAATCGATTTTGTATTGGTATATGGTATCCCAGGGCTGGGTTAAGGCTGCATCTCCAATAATCAAGGCAGCATCAACATTCTCTTTAATATCATTAATATGTTTCACAGCACAAGTTGTGAGGTTTGGCTTTATATTTTTCATTGAAAAAATCATTTTAAAAAAACTTGCAGCTGTTGCTGATTCCTCTGTAAAAACAATATTTTTTTTATTTAATTGTTCCAAAGGATATTTACTCATTAATATAACACTCATAACCTTGCCATTGCAGGATATTGATAAGTCAGGAACCAAAAGAAAATCCCCATGGTGCATGGCATAAAAAGCTGCGGAAACAGGGCTTAAAATAATTTCATTATTCTTTATCAATCTGTTTAAAACAGCAGGAGGCTCAGCAATCATTTCAAGCCAATCTGGCAAAAGCCCGTGATCCAACCCGTAAAACACAGGAGAGGCGTTAATATAACTGATTTTTCCCATTTTATATCTAATATCAGAATTCATATTCAATAATTTGCTCCAATAGATCAGATTCATTTTCAGCTTTCAGGGGAATATAAATCATCTCTGCTTTTTTACCTTTTTCAAGGGTACCTGTATATTTTTCCATACCTAAAGCTTTAGCACCATAAAGACTCGCCATGGCAATTATTTCTAAAGCCAGGACATTTTTATAATTTTTTCTAATATATCTCATTTCATCAAAAATGCTCAAAGAATCGCAGCTTGCAAGGCTGTCAGTGCCAATTGCAGGTTCAATTCCCATATCAAGCATTTTTTCAAGGTCGGGCAATTGCCCATGAAGATACATATTGCTTCTGGCGCATATACACATCTTTGCACCTGATTTGATAATAATTTCAAAATCATCTTCATTAGCATTTAAAACATGGACAAGAAGAGTTAAAGGATCAAGCAATCCATGATTAAAAAGATGCTGGATCGGGCTTTTTTGGGGAAGATCCCACAAAGAATAATCAATACCTCTTTCTTTTAAAAAATCTGCCCACTTTCCTTTTCCTTTGGTGATAAATTCCTGTTCAGTAAAAGATTCGCCAGCATGAATCGAAAAAATAATATTTTTTGAATTTGTTATTTGTTTTAATGCTTTAAGCAAGTCAGGAGAGGTGGTATGGGGTGCATGACCTGCATAGGAGCAATGAATTTTACCATTTGCCCTGGTATTTGATTTTTTAATTAAGTTCAGTCTGTCTTTATTAAACTCTGTTCCTAAAAATTCCCGGAAAAACACTCCTGAAATAAATGATTTGTCCATTATATCTTTTGTTATACCGGAGCTTGAAATCTCTCCTATATATAAAACACAAAAATTTAAAAGGTCATAAACAGCTTTTTGGGCAGATTCTTTAATAATTTTTTCATCTGTTTTTTCCCTTAAATCAATCAATTTGCGAACCCATGCCTCAAACTTATTTTCAAACTTGCAATTCACATCAAGCATTCCTCTGAAGCACGAAAGTTCAAGATGGGTATGAGCATTGATCAACGGCGGCATTAAAACGCCTGAACCATGATCTATTATGCATGATTTATTAATATTCCTTAAACAGGGATTATTATTTTCAACCTGTTTAATTATCTGATTCTCAAATTCCACATATCCATTTTTAATAATATGCCAGGGATCAATTAATATCCATTTTGCCCTGTGAATCTCTATTTTATTTTCAGGTTTGATAATACCCGGAGGGATAATATTCATGGAAGAATTCATATCAGGTTATAATAGCAATCTCTTTGTCTTGGTTCAAACCCTGCCTTGGAAATTAAATATTTTAAAGTTTTTTCAGGTAACATAAAGTCAACACCTGCAGAGGATACTACATTTTCTTCTATCATTGTACTTCCAATATCATTGGCTCCATAAAACAATGCTATCTGGGCTATTTTATCCCCCTGGGTTACCCAGGAAGCCTGAATATTATTAAAATTATCAAGAAAAATTCTGGTTAAAGCTAAAACCCTTAAATACTCAACTGCGGTTTTCTTTCTAACACTTATTTGAGTATTATCCGGCTGAAAAGTCCATGGGATAAAAGCTGTAAATCCTTTAGTCCTATCCTGCAGATCTCTTAATTTATTCAAATGCTTAAAAATATGTAATGGTTCCTCTCTATGACCAAACATCATGGTAGCAGTCGTCCTCATGTCAAGTCCATGGGCTTGTTCCATGACATTCAGCCATTGGTCTGACATGCATTTCAAAGGAGAAACTTTTCTCCTTATATCATCGCAAAGTATTTCAGCCCCTCCACCAGGGATTGAATCAAGTCCTGCCTGTTTTAAAATTTCAATGGTCTGTTTAATGGACAATGAAGATTTCTCAGCAATATAATTAATTTCACTTGGAGAAAATCCATGGATATGAATATCAAAATTTTTCTTTATAAATTTTAAAAGATCAATATAATAATCAAGCTCAAGTTCAGGATGCATACCTCCCTGGAGTAATATCTGGGTCCCTCCCAGTAAAATTGTCTCCTTTATTTTTTCAGAAAGTTCCTGTTTTGTAATAAGATATCCACCCTCTTCTCCCAATTTTTTATAAAAAGCACAAAATTTACATCCAGAAACACAAATATTGGTATAATTGATATTACGGTCAATAACATAGGTTACAATTTTGTCAGGGTTAAGTTTATACCTTTTTAAATCTGCAAGACGTGCAAGTGTTAAAAGATCAGCATTATTATAAAGATCAAGTCCTTCTTTAATATTGATCCTGATATCTTTTTTTATTTTATCATATAATTCTTCAATATATTGCATTTACAATCTCAATCCTTGTTTCGTATATAATTTCAAATTTCATTATAAAAAGAATCCCTCTGAACCGGAGCATAACCTGCTTTTGAAATCATATTTTCCATCTGATCTTTTGTAAGCCCTTTTGCAGATTTTGCCCCTGCCATATGGGTGATTTTTTCTTCAATAATTGTGCCGTCAAGGTCATCTGCCCCATAACCAAGAGCCAATTGAGCAAGCTTTTCTCCTATCATAACCCAATATGCCTTTATATGATCAAAATTATCAAGCATCAAGCGTGCAACAGCAATATTTTTCAAATCATCAATTGCAGTAGTAGGGGGCAAATCTGACAAACGTGTGTTTTCAGAATGAAAAGCAAGAGGAATAAAAGCTGAAAATCCGCCTGTTCTATCTTGTACATCTCTTAGGGCAATAAGATGATCAATGCGTTCTTCAATGGTTTCGATATGACCATAAAGCATTGTAGCATTAGTCTTTATCCCTGCATTATGCACCTTTTCAACGATCTCAAGCCATCGATCCCTGTCTATTTTCTTTTTAAAAAGTTTTGCATGGATGCGTTTACTTAAAACCTCTGCGCCACCTCCGGGCATCATATCAAGCCCTGCCTGTTTTAATTCTGCAATGGTTTGTTCAATGGAAAGCCCGGAAATCTTTGAAAGATAATCGATTTCAACACAAGTAAATGCTTTGATGCTTGCCTTGGGTCTAATTTTCTTTATTTTATGCAAAAGATCAATAAAATAATCAAATCCAAGTGCAGGATTTAATCCTCCAACAACATGGAGTTCATTAACAGGTTCGTCAATTCTGTCTAACAGGGCAGTTTCAATATCATCCATTGAAAAACAATAGGCTCCGGCATCTTCCTTATCCTTTGCATAAGCACAAAAAAGGCATCGATTACTACAAATATTAGTATAATTAAGATGCTGATTATAAATATAATATGCTTTATTTGAATTTAATCTTTGCCTTACTTTATCTGCCATCATACCTAAAGATGTTAAATCAAAAGTCTTAAAAAGAGAAATCCCGTCTTCTTTGGAAAGACGGGCTCTGTTCACAACTTTTGAATAAACAGATTCTAATTGTTTATCCATAAATTTTATTTTCATCTACGTCGTCTCTTTCTGACTATCCTTTTTTTCTTTTTTTTAGGAGCACTTGCAACAGCTGCTGCTGCCATATTCTGGGCAGGGTCTAATAAATTTTTCTGATCATAGGCGCAAGACGCCCTTGGGCATTTAAGTCCTTTTTCACCATCTGCCTGATCATATTCAATCAAATATGAATTCTTGCATAAAGGGCAGGCAAAATGATATGGTTTATCCCAGCTCACGAACCTGCATTCTTCATTATCACATGAAAAATAATGTTTACCTTTTTCTGTTGTATTATCAACCACTTTACCATCTCCACATAAAGGACATGGCATGGCAAGATCATTTTCCAAAGCTGCAATCCTTGCCTCAATATCGTCATCACCTTCAGAAGCTTTTTTTTGATCTTGCTTTTCTTGTTCTTTTATTGCTTCTTGTTCAAGACGTTGTCTTTCATCTTCCTGTTCTTTTAAGCGCTGCTCCATAGCCTTGAGTTCAGCCTCTTTTGCAGCCATTTCAGCTTCACGTTTTTCTAATTCATTTTCTTTTTGTTCTGCTGCTTTAGCAGCCTTTTCAATATCTTTTAATTCTTTAATTCTTGACTCAAGTTCCAAAGCTTTTTGTTCAGCATAATTCAAAGCTTCCTGTGCCTCTTTTGCTTGTTCTTCAGTGGCAGCATAAGCTTTTGCTTTTTCTTCAGCTTCTTTTAATGCTTTTTCTGCTTTTTCAAGCTCTAATTTCTTTTTATCAACGTCTTCGGCAGAAGGTCCTTTATCAAAGACATCTCTTACTTTAATGTTTCCTTTGGATTCATGGGATGAGGCATCGAATTTTTTCTTCTGTTTTACAAATTTGGCAAGGCGGGATAAATTATTATTTTTCAATTGTGCAGTAACTTTTTTTGATACAGTAAAATCCTGTTTTTTTGATACTATTTCTTTTGCTTTCTGCTGAGCTTTTTCCTTAGTTACAGCAACCCCTCTTTGTTTTAAGGTCTGAGCAAATGCTTGTTTTGCCTCTTCTAAATCTTTTCTTCCTGAATTAACTTCCTCATTCATCTGAATAACAAAAGCAATTAAATTCATACCAGGCATGCCTGGAAACATATTATCCAAAAAACCAACCATGGTATATGAAGAAAGTGTTGCAATGATCTGCCCTTTTTCATCGGTTTTTGCATATCCCTGTCGAATAACAGAATCTACTGATAATCTCAAATTCTCATCCCTTGTAAGCCCTATATCCACGAGTTCATCTAAAAGAGATTGAATCATATACCTTTCAGGAGGTGCATCTTTAAAAGTTTCAATCTCTCTTTCCCGTTCTACAATTATATATATACATGATATAGTGGCAAGATTATAAGTGACTTTAATCATATCAGAACCAACGTCAACAAATGATTTGATTTCATTTGCCAGAATTGTATCTAGTTCTTCTCTGACTAATGCCGGATTAATTTCATTCATGTTTAATCCTCCTGATTAATTTCAGATATCATATCAGCAATATCAGCTGCGATCTTTGGTCTCTCATTGTTTTTATCCATATGATCTAGTGCATTATTTTCAGATTTTTCAGGTTGTACCGTTGAAAATTCAAGGAATTCACCATTTCTATTAAAGACAATGGAAAGGGGAACTTTAACACTAAAATCAAATTTATAAGCAATGGAATTATCATGAATAATAATATCGCCATTTTTATATTCTATTTCTTCTTCAAGGGTAAAATTATGTTTTTCCAAAAGTAAAGTTTCAATTACGTCCCAGTCAAGCTCAGCATTTATCATATCAATGAACTCTTTTTCGCTCTCCTCAATAGTGTCAGGGTTTGAAATCTTCATTTTCTCTCCTTGTTTAATTAAAACCGGAAATAAGCTCCTGGGCAAAAGTTAAATATCTGGTAGTGGCAAGGCTTTTTATGTCACATAATGCAACAGGCTTAGACAAGATAGTTGTTTGATTAACAGATTCTTCCTCTGGGATAAAAGTTTTAAAAATAATATCTCTTACTTTTTGAATCTCTTTTTTATCTAAAAAAGATTTAACTTCTTCTTTTTCAGCAGCGCATCTACTAAGCAGGATACCAGCAAATTTCAAAGGGGTTTTATGGACTTTCCGTATTTGCTTAATCATCTTTAATATATCACCAAGATCATTCATAAATTCAGATGTACAGCAAATAGAGGCAATAACCCAGTCAGATGCTGTCATGGCAGTGAAAGCAAGAAAATCAGAGGATGATGGAGAATCAATAATTATATATTCATAGTCATCTTTTATATCTTTTAAAAAAATCCTGAGCATTTTTTGATTTTCAGTCCTCTTTGAAAGTCTCAGCCCTGTATTGTATAAATTAATATCCGAGGGAATAACCCGCATAAATTTCAAATCAGTCTCTCGAATAATATCCTTAATTCCTTTTTTACCGGAAAAAAGAGAGCCTAAATCCAGATTCTCATCAAGACTGGATACTCCTGACCAGGCAGTTGAATTGGCTTGTGAATCACAATCCACTAAAAGTGTTTTTTTTTCTAAAAGTGCTAAAGAAGCTGCTAAATTAACTGCAGTTACACTTTTACCTGTTTTATCCCTTTGCCCTGCAATTGTAATTACTTTACTCATATTTATTGTATAACCATAATTTATTGAATTTTCAATATTAGAATTATATCATAAGCATTTATTGAAATTATATAATTAATATATCATAATAGCAATAATAGTAAAAATAAAATTATTTATTGCGAGGCTCCTTGGCAAATTTATCCATTTCTCTGGACGGGATTAATCAAGCGATAACCAACCTGGGGTATAAAAAAAACTCCAAGAAATATAAAGTTATCTCTGCAATCAATACGTATTATACTGCAGCTCAGTCTGTCAATGATATAGTCTCCATTGATAGCGATATATTGATTAAAAACATCTGGGGCATTGAAGATAACCCATCAAAAATCAAATCAAAACGCAGGAATCTATCCAGTCTTAGATCTTCAATAAATGCTGATTTCAAAAAACTTTCTGACAAAGGTGAAAATCCTGAAAACATTATAATTACAGATCAGAATACATTTGATATGAGTGAAGAAGCAAAAGCCAATCTTATAAATTCATTCAGTGGTGCTCTTAAGACAGGAGATATTGATATTGACCAGGCAAGCTCTATTCTGAGTGCTATAACAGATTTTTTAGATGATTTTGATACAGATAAAAATGATGACAAATCCCAAGACCTGATAAAGCAAATAAAAGATGTGCTTGATAAAATTTCTAATAATATCGGATCAGACATAGATAACTTAGAAGGGCAAGACGGATCAAATACAGAAATCGAGGAGATTGACGACTTTGATGAAGACGTTGAAGAAGTTGAACTTGATGAAGATGAAGAGATTGAAGAGATAGACGATGATGAAGAAATTGAAGAAATAGATGACATAGATGATGATGAGGATATTATAGAACTCGATGAGGATGAAACCATCGAGGAAATAGATGAAGACGAGGATATTGAAGAAGTTGAGGAAGATGAAATCAAGTTAGATGAAGATGTTGAAGAAGTTGAACTTGATGATGATGAAGAGATTGAAGAAATAGACGATGATGAGGAAATTGAAGAAATAGATGACATAGATGATGATGAGGATATTATAGAACTCGATGAGGATGAAACCATCGAGGAAATAGATGAAGACGAGGATATTGAAGAAGTTGAGGAAGATGAAATCAAGTTAGATGA
>CAZTEM010000003.1:54841-63541 GCA_964612755.1 uncultured Desulfobacterales bacterium
ACATTATAGAACTCGATGAGGATGAAACCATCGAGGAAATAGATGAAGATGAAGAACTTCAGCAAGTTGATGGACTCACCAAAGAAGAAATAAAAGCTCTGGAAGAATTTAATGAAAAAAAGAAACTTGCAGAACAATTTGATGATAAACTTTCAAAAACAGATAAAAAATATAATACATATATTATTGTTCCAGCAGGAGAATATACAATTGGTACAAAAAAAACATTAAAATCCAGCATTGATCTACAAAAATTTGATATGCCCAAAGTGTATATTGGTAAATTTCCAATTACCAATTCACTTTTTGAGGCTTTTATTGAAGAAACAGGTTATATTACAACTGCTGAAAAAAAAGGATTTGGGAATGTGTTTTTTGGAAAATTTAAAAAAGATAAAACAATGACTCAATGGAAAAAAAACTCCGGGTCAACCATTATTAAAAAAGCTTTCTGGTTTCAACCAGATGGTCCGGGATCATCCATACATGGGAAAAAATATCATCCGGTTGTGCAGGTAAGTGTTGATGATGCTTTTGCCTTTGCATCCTGGATAGGAAGAAGACTTCCCACAGAGGCGGAATGGGAATCTGCCGCAAGAACAGATCTTGGTAATAGATACCCCTGGGGTAATCATTGGAAAAATAATGCAGGCAATATTGATAGTTATGGAGCTGGGACAACAACACCAGTTGACTATTTTACTGAATATGATAATGAATTTAAAATTTCCGATTTACTTGGGAATGTTATGGAATGGACTTCAGATATTGAGATACCACCAATCAAAATTAAAAGAAAAAATAAATTTAATATTGCCAAAGGTGGCGGATGGAACTCAAAAGATGATATAACGATAAGCTCAAGGGGATTATTTCCCCCTGGATTCACATCAAATACAATTGGATTCAGATGTATTTCTGAAATATTTCAATAAATATAATATACAATATAAGGGAAAAATATGGACAATAAAATTTTCAAACAAAGGATTGCAGGTCTCCGAAAAAAAATGGCAGAAAAAAATATGGATACGATTATAATTCTTTCTGATGAAAACCGCATGTATTTAAGTGGTTATACTGGCGTTGACGGGAGCTATAATGAAACAGCAGGAATGCTGATAATTACCAAAAACGATCTTATACTGGCATGTGATCCAAGATATGATACCCAGGCTGAAAAAGAAGCCCCTCTTTACTCTATCATATGTTATGAAAAAAACTTTGCTGAAAAACTGCCTGAAATCCTGAAATCTGTTAATGCATCAAAAATTGGATTTGAATCTGAAAGGCTAACGTTGAACAATTACAATGCAATTAACAAAGAGCTTAAAAATGCTCAAGTCAATATTGAAATTATTCCTGACAATGATATGTTAAAAAATCTTAGAATCATTAAAGATGAATATGAAATTGCAACAATTAAAAAAGCTCTAAAAATAGCTGAAGAATCTTTTCTGCAATTAAAAAAACTGATTAAACCAGGCATGACAGAAAAACAAGTTGCATGGACCTTTGAAAAAATCATGCGGGAAAATGGCGCAGACGCTCTTTCTTTTGATGTCATCATGGCAGGTGGTAAAAACAGTGCCCTGCCCCATGCAATTCCTTCAAACCGTAAAATCAATAACAATGAACCACTGATAATTGATTTTGGAGTTCGGCTGGATGGCTATTGCAGTGACACAACAAGAACCTTAATTATGGGAAAACCAACAGATGAATTTGAAAAAATATATAATATAGTTTTCCAGGCACAAAAAATGGCAATAGAAAAGATAAAGCCCGGTGTTAAAGCAAGCTCCATAGATAAAATAGCAAGGGATTATATTGATAATACTGAATATAAAGGCAGATTTGGTCATGGGCTTGGGCATGGAGTCGGTATTGTTATACATGAGGCTCCACGGCTTTCAAGGCTTGATGATTCAATACTGGAACCTGGAATGATTGTAACTGTTGAACCTGGAATTTATGTACCTGGCTGGGGAGGAATAAGGCTTGAAAACATGATTCAGGTCACCAATACCGGTGCCAATGTCCTGAACACTTTAAGTTATGATGATTATCTAATCTGATATGGATGATCTTGTCCAGCAATATATTGATCATCTTATAATTGAAAAGGGGCTTTCAAATAACAGCATAGAATCTTATTCAAGGGACCTTGCTCAATATATTGATTTCCTTTATAAAAATAATATTAATACAATTGGACAAAGTGATACGGCATCCATACTAAGCTGGATAATTAATCTAAAGAAAAAAGAGCTGTCAGCTAAATCCAGAGCACGGCATATTATTACCATAAGAGGATTTTATAAATTTTTAATTAAAGAAAAACTTATATCTTTTGATCCTGTTAAAAATATTGATATCCCAAAAACAGGACTTTCTCTCCCGGAAGTCATAAGTTCCAAAGAAATGGAATTATTAATTGATTCTGTGGATACAAAGAACCCACGTGGTTTAAGAAATGCTGCAATGCTGGAAACATTATATGGTGCAGGTCTAAGAGTATCAGAGCTTGTCTCAATGAAAATGGAAAACATTAATCTTGAGGCAAGTTTTATCAGAATATTTGGAAAAGGCTCAAAGGAAAGAATTGTCCCAATTGGTTCCTTTGCCATTGAAAAAGTCCGTAACTGGATAATGCATGGACGTCCCATAATTCTAAAAAACATACCAAGCCATTATCTTTTTGTTGCAAGGGCTGGCAAGCCAATGACAAGGCAGGGCTTTTGGAAATTATTAAAAAAATATTCAAGGGCAAGCGGAATTTCAAAAAAGATAACTCCCCATACTTTCCGGCATTCTTTTGCAACTCATCTTTTGGAAGGAGGGGCAGATCTTCGGTCGGTGCAGACAATGCTTGGTCATTCTGATATTTCAACAACCCAGATTTATACCCATGTCTCCAGAGATTATTTAAGAAAAATGCATAAAAAATATCACCCGAGAGGTTAAGCTTTTAAAAATATGATTAAAGGTGATATAATCAACAATATAGAAATTAAAAATTATACACAACCATTATTATAAGTGCTGACAGATTATGATTATTCAAGATGCAATAAATGTATTAAAGACTGAAGCCCAGGGTATACTTGATTTAACTAAAAAGATTGACTCTTCTTTTGAAAAAATGGTTGAGCTTATTTGCTCAAGTTCGGGTAAAGTCATTTTTTCAGGTATTGGCAAATCAGGGCTTATTGGTAGAAAAATTGTTGCAACACTCACCAGCACCGGCACAAATTCATTTTTCCTTCATCCTGTGGAAGCAATGCATGGTGATCTTGGAATGGTTACAAAAAACGATATTGTCATAGTTATATCAAATAGTGGTGAAACAGAAGAATTAAATCGTTTTATCCCTTCAATTAAAAATCTCGGGTGCAAATTAATAGCTTTTACAGGTAACACTAAATCTACCATGGCAGATCTTTGTGATATAATAATTGATACAGGCGTTGAAAAAGAGGCCTGCCCCCTGGGGCTTGCTCCTACTTCAAGCACAACAGCTCAGCTTGTAATGGGTGACGCCCTTGCTGTTACCCTTATCAATAAAAAACAATTTCAGGAAAAAGACTTTAAAAAATCACACCCTGGCGGTGCATTGGGGCAAAGGCTTACATCCAAAGTAAGTGAAATAATGTTACCAATATCACAATTGCCCATTGTTAAAAAACAGGAGTCTATGGACAAAGCTGTTATTGAAATTGAAAAATACAGACTCGGAGCCGTAATAGTTTGTGATGATGACAAAAAACTGATTGGTATTATAACAGATGGTGACATACGCCACTTAATTGCCACAAATAATATTGATTTTCCTAATACACCGATTAAGTCTGTGATGACCCGAGCTCCTCAGTCAGTATCATCAGATTCATTTTTACATGAAGCTTTATATACTCTGGAAAAATTCCAAATAACGGTATTACCTGTTGTCAATTCAGGAAACAGGCTTGAAGGGATTCTTCATTTACATGATATACTTGGGAAAGGTGCTTTTAAATTCAATGGAGGTACAAAATGAGCAACAATGATTTAATTACTGAAATACAAACTTTGGGACATGCAAAAATTGACTCTCCGCTTAAACAAAAAAGTAAAAGTAAAATAAAGAAAAAATTTATTTCAAATAATGATAAAATTTATGTTGATATTAAATTCAATGCCCTTTCAAAAAAAACCGAGTCTGGAGATAAGACTAAAGGATTTGAACTTGCAGGTCCCAGGGAAAAAATTTATTTTGATCCCAGTAAAGTCAAATGTGCCATTGCAACCTGCGGCGGACTATGCCCCGGGCTTAATGATATAATTCGTGCTGTAGTTCTTGAACTATTCCACAATTATAATGCTAAAAATATATATGGTATCAAACATGGACTCGAAGGATTTATTCCTGAATATGGTCATGAGCTGATAGATCTTAACCCTCAAACCGTATCTGGTATTCAAGACACGGGGGGAACCATTTTAGGCTCATCAAGAGGCGCACAGGATATTGCTATGGTTGTTGACTGCCTTGAAAGAATAAATATTGGAATTCTCTTTATGGTTGGTGGAGACGGTACTCTTATGGCAGCAAAAAAAATTGCCGAAGAAGTACTTGAACGCAAACTTAAAATCAGTATAATCGGAATTCCAAAAACAATTGATAATGACATACATCTTGTATCACGATCTTTTGGATTTGATACTGCTGTTGATATAGCAACAGATGCCATTAAAGGAGCCCATAACGAGGCAGAAGCATATCCTAACGGTGTTGGTTTAATCAAACTAATGGGCAGGCATTCAGGTTTTCTTGCTGCAACTGCTGCTCTTGCCCAGCAGGATGCTAATTTTGTTCTGGTACCGGAAATTGATATTGATCTTTATGGAGAACATGGTTTTCTAAATGCTCTGGAAAACAGATTAAGAATAAGTAAACATGCTGTAATCATCACTGCTGAGGGCGCAGGGCAAAACTTTTTTAAAAATCAAAAAAAAGAGTATGATGCGTCAGGAAATTTAAAACTAAATGATATTGGAATATTTCTAAAAAACGAAATCAGTAAATGGTTTAAAGAAAAAAATATTCCAGCATCGTTAAAATATATTGACCCAAGCTATATGATACGAAGCCTGCCTGCCAATGCCAATGATAGTGTGTTTTGCGGGCTTCTGGGCAGAGATGCTGTCCACGCCGGCATGGCAGGAAAAACCAAGCTGCTTATAAGTTTCTGGAATAATCATTATGTTCATATACCAATGGATGCATCTGCTGGTAAAAGGAAAAACATTGATCCTACCGGAAGATTGTGGCAGTCCGTATTAGAAGCAACAGGTCAGGAAGATTTTTTTAACGCTTAATCTCAACAAATTTTCCATGACTGATAGTGAGATAATAAAGGTCTTTATGAAGATTATTTATCTCATCAAAAGATGTATTGCCTGTAACACCTTTGAATATCTTGTTACCTGTGATCTGATTTCTTAAGCCTTCTTTTGTATTAATTGTATCGTCTCCCGCTATATCAAACAGTATAGAGGCAGTATCATAGGCTATTGCCTCCATAAATCCCGGCGGTTCACCATATAAATCAATAAAATCTTTTGAGAATTTTATCACTTTTTTATTTTTACTTTGAGCAAAGTATCCTTCCATTATAACCGCATTATGGTTATATCCGGCAGCATCCTCAATAAGATTATCTCTATGCCATAGTTTGGTGCCAAGAAGGTAAACATGTTTTATATCATGGTATACAAGTTGTGGAAGAATCTGGGCTATATTCCTGGAAATATCAGGAATAAAAATAGCTTTAAAGTCTATTTCTTTTTTTTCAGATGCATTTTTCCCAGAATCATTATTCACATTTTTTTTTGCTTTATCATCCTCTGTATAATATTCTCCTGTAAGCTTTTTTATTGATTCACTAAAATCCGTATCCTTTGGGCTATATGCCTCGGCTGCTCTAATCTCGCCTCCTAATGCATCAACCTTATCCCAGAACAGATTCATATATTTATTACCATATTTGTCATTGGGATAAAGGATAGCAAATTTTTTCACTTTAAGGTTTGACAAAGAATAAGATACCAGTGCTGCAGTCTGAAGTTCAGGTGTAATAAAATTGGAAAAAAGATATTTCTCATTATTAAAATTTAATTTTTTCTGGGTCATTGCAATTGTTGGCACGGCATTTTTTTCAACGATATCTGCCACAGAAAGAGCAGTCACCATTGGACCTATAATCGAAGACACCTTTTTTTCACAAAGTTCTTTAACACATTCCACAGCTCTTTGATCTTCTCCACCTGTATCCTTAACCAAAATTACCAGGTGTTTATTATATTTTTCCTGGAAGTCCTTTAGAGCAAGCTCAATACCATTTAAAGCTCTTTGCCCGAACTTGCCATATCTTCCTGAAAGAGGAAGAAGACACCCTATCAGATCCTTGTTAAACATATTTTGTTTTGACAGGTCCAGTAGACCACAAGCTTCTTCATAAAGTTCATTTAGCTGATATTTTTGTTCAAAGGATGAAAGAATCTGTTTAGCTTTATTGTATTTCTTTTTTATTATATACCTTAAACTCATCTCATATATTAAAAAAGGTTCAAGAGCTGTCATTGTGCCCATATCATATAAATCTTCTAAAAAGGCAATATCCACACTTGAAAAAAGCTCATTAATTTTGTTTTCCAGGATTGGTCTTTTAGAAAAAGCCGCAATAGTCAAAGCCCTGTCGTATAGTGCAAAGACTTTCTTTTTTTCTCCCAGGGACAAATATTTTTCAGCCTCCTGCATTAATATTTTATAAAGCATTGCATGCTGTTCTTGATCAGACCAGTCAATATCTTTTTGATCAAGGATATCTTCTTCCGTAACAGGAATTTCTGATACTTCTTGCCCTGTATCCGGTTTTACAGGCTTTTTCCCTGCACAAGATGGAAATATTAAAAGAAAAACTATTGCAATCAACAAAAAGGAAAAACTATTTTTTTGAAAAATTATACTCTTCATAATAATAAAATCTTTTTTAAAATTAAAGAATCAATCAAAATTATAATTTGTAAGAATATATAAAATAATAAAATATGTCAAAGATATCAGTTTAAAAAATCAACAATTAGTCGAGATGCTTTATCAATTTCATGAGGTTGAATCCAGATAATATCTTTTTCCTTTCTAAACCAGGTAAATTGTCTTTTTGCAAACCGTCTGGTATCACGTTTTAAGAGCCTGACAGTTTCCTTATAGTCATGAATATGTTCAAAGTAATCACAAATATGTTTATAACCTATAGCCCCCATTGATTTCAGGTCTTTTTCATACCCCATATTCAAAAGAGATTTAACCTCACCTAAAAAACCCTGATCAAGCATAATATCAACTCTTTTATTAATACGGTCATAGAGTTTTTCTCTGTCCATATACAGGGCAAACTTTATGGAATGGTATCGTTCTTTTTTAAATTCATGATTTCTCAGCTGTTCTGATTTTATTGTACCTGTACTTTCATAGACTTCAAGGGCATTAATAACTCTAAAAGAGTCATTGGGATGGAGTTTTTCAGCCAGAGCAGAATCAATTTCCCTTAATTTATCATGAAGAGCCCGGCTGCCAGATTTTTCTAATTCCTTATATAATTTATTAATGATTTCCGGATCAGATGCTCTTGATTTAAACAGTCCGTATAGTAACGCCCTTATATAAAGCCCAGTGCCTCCTGCAACAATAGGAAGCTTATTCCTTGAGAGAATATCAACAATTGCCTTATCAGCATATTTTATATATTTCCCTGCATCAAAGTCTTCATCAGGCTCCACAATATTAATCAAATGATGTACAGCCATTTTCTGTTCATCAATATCAGGGGTAGCAGTCCCTATATTCATTTTTTTATAAATCTGCATGGAATCAGCGCCTACAATTTCTCCTGAAAACATATTTGCAAGTTTAATTGCAAAACCTGTCTTCCCAATTCCTGTGGGACCACATATAACAATTATTTTATCCATAGTTTTAAAAAACTCTCTATTTAGATATTATCCAGTCAAGGTATTGGGGATTTTTTGATATTTGGCTGTAAAGGCGGTTTAACAGAGATTGCTTTTCCCAACACTTTTAATGCAACTATATCTTTTCGTTATACTCTGATTCCTTTTTAATTACATTCAAAACTTTATTCGCAAATAAACCATAAAAGGGCTTAAAAAGAAACCACCAAATTTTTTCCTTACGACATAATAAAGCATGCATTTTGCCTGCAAACAAACTCGGTAATGTCATTGTTTGTAACAAAAATCATTTTTTGGCTTCTGGCATGTGCTGCAATCATCATATCCATTGCACCAATGACATTGCCTTTAATTTGAAAAAACTCTCTGATGTTTCCGTAATGCTCCGCAGCTTTTTTATCCCAATCAATAATACTGAGGTGTTTAACAAATTGATCGACAATTGATCTGTTTATTTTTTTTGAAGATGAATGTTCAACCCCATAGATTAATTCTGCATAAGTAACAACTGATATGCAAAGTTGATCCATTTTTAAAGTTTCAAAATGCTCAAAAACTTCTATCGGTCTTTCCCGAATAATATAGCTGCAAATATCAGTATCAAGCATGTAGTGAATCATTTAAAGATGTCTTTTCCTTCAAACCTAAATTCTTTAGGCAGACGAATTGCCTGACTACGTCCGT
>CAZTEM010000004.1:0-62197 GCA_964612755.1 uncultured Desulfobacterales bacterium
AACCCAATTGTAACCAACCTTTACAGACCGTCTCAATTAATAAAGAGATTACATACCTTTATTTCCCTATAATAACTAAAAAGACAAAATTGTATGTAAATATTTTTACTATATTACACTTGTTAATCTTAAAAATAATTTCTGACCGAGAATTGCTGAGTTGATTTATCTTAACTTGACAAAAAAGTTCTTTCTCTTTAGCTTAAAAAACTAGAGAATTTTTAAGGCATGAATTTATCATGGGAGAATCAAATGAGTTCTGAACAAAATTCCAAACCTCAAAATAAATCCAAACAGGAACCCAAACCCGTTCTGGCAGATCATTAATCTCCTCTGATTGTTAGTTTATCCCCCGGGTGAATAACACTCTTATGTGATAAATTATTCCATTTTATCAATGAAGAAAGTCGTACATTATATTTTTTTGCAATCCAGGCAAGGTTTTCTCCAGATCTAACCCTGTGAATTTTTCCATTATCACTTCCCTGCCATTTATCATAATAATCATTAAATCTTGCTTCAAATTGGTGAATCAATCCCTTGGGAACTATAATGGTATTCTTACCCTGGCTGAGAAAATAACCTCTTAATTCAGGATTAAATTCTTTGATTGTTCGAAAAGATACCCCTGCTGCTTGTGCTACCAGGGATATAGGTAATTGATGCGAAGAATCAATATTTATTTTATCAAATTCAAAAACAGGGTAATAATCTTCTTTTGAAAATATAAAACCAAATTTTCTTTGATTTTCCATAATATACTTTGCTGCAATAATTTTAAAAATATATCGTTGTGTTTCTTTGGATAAATATAATGAATAAAAATCAGCACCGGCTTGAATCTTAATTTGTCTTTTTAATTCTCTTGCTCCCATATTGTATGCTGCAACCGCAAGATACCAATCATTGAATTGTCTATTAAGCTCAGCTAAATATTTACATGCAGATTCAGTGGATTTGAATAAATTTCGACGTTCATCAATGGTATGGTTGATTTTTAAACCATACATCTTCCCGGTAGATCTAAGAAACTGCCAATATCCCACAGCTCCTCTGTGAGAACTTACATTAGCTCTTAAACCACTCTCAACAATTGCAATATATTTTAAGTCATCTGGAAGACCTGCCTGGTTAATAATCTTTCCCATGTGTGGAAAATATTTTGATGCCCTTTTTATCCACAAAATAACCTGGGGTCTGTTCCAGAGAGATAGAAGAACTTCTTTTTCCAATTTTTCTTTTATATCCTGCTGATCAACCGGCACATTAATACCACAAAAAAACACTGGTTTGGAAAATCTTATGCTTTCCAATAAGGAAGGAGGTGCAGGTTTGGTATCGGCAAAGGAATCAAGACCATAAAAGAAAACAATAGCAAAACAGATTAAATTAAAATAAAATATCTTTTTTATCATATTGTGATTGTCTCAAATCAAAGGTTTCAAGTCAATCAATTATCTAATTGAACTTATATTACAAAGCATGAAAGTATTTATACTTTCCCGTGAGTATGATACCATTCACTTGTATTATTAATTTAAAATTTTAAATAAAGGTCTTTTTGAAAAAAATAATATAAAATGAATATTCAATGGTTTCCGGGTCACATGAAAGACTCCATGGAATTATTAAAAAATTCCATTTCAAAAGCAAATATCATACTTGAAATTCTTGATGCCAGATTACCACTTTCCAGTGCCAACCCATACATTGAAAAGATATGTAAAAATATTTTAAAAGTAAAAATATTAAATAAAAACGATATTGCTGACCCTGATATTACTAAAGAATGGCTAAACTTCTTTAAAAATGAAAAGCAAAAAGCAATTTCTATTTCTGGAAAAAACGCAAAAGATGTAAAAAATATAATTGAATATTGTAAAAAGGTTTCTAAAAAAAATAAAGCTGAAAAGATTAAAATTATGGTAATTGGTATTCCTAATACTGGGAAATCTACTATTATCAACTCTATTGTTGGAAAAAAAGTGGCAAGAACAGGTAATGTGCCAGCCATTACAAGGCATAATCAGAGAATGGCAACAAAAGATATGGATATTTATGATACTCCCGGAATTTTATGGCCGATTCTTGAGCCAAAACTTAAGGCAGATATCTTAGCAGCCAGTGGTGCCATTGCCAATACTGTTGTTGATTATAATGACACAGGAAAATTTACTCTGGAATTTTTAATAAACAGATATCCTGAATCATTATTAAAAAGATATAAATTTAATAGTTTACCTGATAACCCTGGTACTCTTATAAAAAAAATTGGAGCAAAAAGAGGATGCTTGAAAAAAGGTGGTAAAATTGATATTCAGAGAGCTTATGAGATCCTTATTACTGAATTAAGACAAGGTAAGCTAGGCAAAATAAGTTTTGAAAAACCAGAAGATTATTTAACAGATAATGTTTAACATATCACATAGAGAGCTTATGAAAATAAATATAAAAAAAATCATTACTTTTATTTGTTTGGTATTAACAATATCCTTATTAACTTATTCAGCCCAGGCATATCATAATAAAACAAGCTATAAAAAAATTGTATTTTCCAATGATGATTCTATAACTTGTATTAAAATTATTAAAACTATTCAATCAAATCATTATTCTAAAACACATCTTGATGATAAACTATCCTCTATAATTTTCTATAATTTTCTTAACAGCCTGGACCCTGGTAAACATTTGTTTTTAGAAAAAGAAATTGAAAACCTTAAAAATTTTGAATTTCAACTTGATGATACTTTGAAAAATGGTAACCTTATATTTGCATATTCAGCGTTCAATCTTTATCTTAACAGGACTCACCAACGCGCCCAGTTTCTCTTGAAAATTTTAAAATCATGGAAAACAAAATTTGATTTTACTAAAGATGATAAAATCATAATTAATAAAGACAAACGATCATGGGTCAAAAATAGTGATCAATTACAAGACCTCTGGCAAAAAGAACTAAAAAATATGATCATTGATTTAAAGCTTGAGGGTTCCACAGATCAAAAAATATCTAAGACTCTGAAAGACACCTATGAAAACAAATTAAACTATATTGCCCAGATCACTTCCAATGATGCATTCCAAATATTTATGGATGCGGTCACTGATAGTTTTGACCCCCATACAAAATATTTTGCTCCAAAAAATTTTGAAGATTTTGACATTAATATGAGCCTGTCCCTGGAGGGGATCGGTGCTATGTTACAAAAAGAAAACCAGCATACCAAAATTCTCAGGCTTATTGCAGCAGGTCCTGCTGATAAAACAAAACAATTAATGCCCGGGGATAAAATCATTGGAGTTGGTGAGGGCAAAACCGGTGCTTTTAAAAATGTGATTGGGTTACGGCTCGATAATGTAGTTAAATTAATCCGGGGGAAAAAAGGCACACTTGTAAGGTTAAAAATAATACCTGTGCAAAATAAAAACTCAACCAAAATCGTGAGCATAATAAGGGATAAAATAAAACTTGAAGAACAATCTGCAACAAAAGAGATTAAAACAATTCGCCATAATAATAACACCTATAAAATCGGAATTATAAAATTGCCTACATTTTATCTGGATTTTGCAGCATATAATAATGGAGACAAAAATTATAAAAGCGTAGCTAAAGATGTAGAAAAACTCTTAAATCAATTGAATAAAGAAAAAATCGATGGGCTTATAATTGACCTTAGAGGAAATGGTGGTGGATCTTTAAGTGAAGCTGAAACATTAACAGGATTATTTATAAAATCCGGTCCTGTTGTCCAGATAAAAACAAAATATAGAGTTTTACGTCACTTTGACAATAATAAAACAACTGCCTATAGAGGTCCTTTAGTTGTCATGGTTAACAGGATGAGTGCATCTGCATCTGAAATATTTGCCGGAGCTATTCAGGATTATCATCGTGGACTTATTGTAGGTACTCAAACTTTTGGTAAAGGCACGGTGCAGACATTGACCCCGCTTGCCAAAGGAAAATTAAAACTTACCACTGCTAAATTCTATAGAATTTCCGGAGAATCAACTCAGAAAAATGGTATTCTTCCTGATATTGAACTGCCGCATATTTATAATGCAAGCCAGATTGGCGAAAGCTCTCTACATAATGCCCTGCCCTATGACCATTCCATACATGCCCTGTACAGACCATATCCAGACCTTTCCAATACTATTAAACAATTATCTTTATCGTATAAAAAAAGGACTGCAAACAAACCCGGCTTTATATATATAAATAAAAAATATTTATTTGGTGAAAAAATAAACAACCTAAATTATCTGTCTTTAAATATGAAAAAACGAAAATCACAAAGAAACAACGAAGATGCTGTTGAACTTAAAATAGTGAACCAATATTTAGTTGCTCATAAAATTAAACCTGTTAATAAATTATCCGATATAAAAGAAATAAAAGAATTGCAAAAGGATATTCTTTTAGATGAAACAGAGATTATCGCATCTGAATTCATTCAAATATCTAAAGATAATGGCTATATATGGTAATTAATGTTTTTGCCTAAAAAAAACTTTATCAGGATTTTATTTTATTTCCTTTTTATTATATTAATTCTGCTTTTTTTTGCCTTTAATGCTGTTATATGCTTTTTAAATACCGATTATATACAAAATAAATTATTTCAAGCCGTTAATCTCCAGACAGGATTTACTTTTTCAGTAAAAAAGATTGATTTGGATATTTTCCCCTCTCCTGCCATAAAACTAAAACAATTTAATATCCATTCAAAAAATAAAATTAATCTTACAATTCCAATACTTATAGCATCTTTTGATTTTAAAAAATTATTCCAAAAACAATTGATTTTAAATAAAATCATTTTAAATGATCCGAAATTAAACCTTGATCCCAATAAAATCCTCTTAATAAGCAAAAAAAACACTAATTTACTAAACCATCTAAAATCAAAATCACACTTGATTGATCTATTAAAAATTGATTTGGTAAAGAATCATACCAATAAAACTAAAGGGACATTGATTCAAATTAATAATTTCAAATCTGACTTTGGTGAAAAATACGATTTGAATATAAAATTAAATAAAGAGAACACCATAACAGGGGATATTAAAATCACAAATTGTTTTCTGAATAAACAATTGATGAAAAAATATAATTTTGATGGGAAAATTTTCAATCTTCAACCTTCAGACAAAAAAGATTTAATCAAAATTAAAACCCTGAAAGCTGATTTTAAGATAACAGAGGATACCATACAGGCTGCCATATTACCTGCTGCCTTTACATACCCTTTAATGACTCTTGGTGTTAATTTCAGATATAATATAAAATCTAAAAAAGGCAGGCTTGAGTTTTTAGGCAATAATATAAATATTGATCAGGGCAAAAAAGCATATTTCACTGTTTTTAATAAAGAAATAATCAGCATGAATCTTTTTGATACTGTACGGGCAGGAACTGCATCAAAAATCAGAGTATTATTTAAAGACGCAAATTTAAAAGATATGCTCAGTCCCATGAACATGGTATTAGAGGGCGAGTTAAAAAATGGCAGGATAAAAATCCCTCAAACTGCTCTGATTCCCGGTAAAGTTTTTGGAACCGCCTTAATAAAAAACGGGATCTTATATATAAAGGCTGAAAAAGCAAATTTAAAAAGTTCAAAAATCATGGGGGGTACCCTTGAAATAGATCTTTTAAACTCAATTGGTTTTCCGTTTCACGGTTTATTTAAAATACATGCGCCCCTTGCAGATATTCAAAGTGTTTTAATTCAATCTTTTCCTGATACATTGATCAAAAGAGAGCTTAAGCTTATAAAAAAAATCAATGGTCATGTATATGGTGAGCTTAAGCTTAAATTGGAAAAAGGAAAAAATCTTAAGGTCTCAGTATCTATTGATAAGGTCTCAGGCTCGGTTCAGTATAGTCGCGCTCCCGGAACAATAAAAATCAATAAAGGAAAATTTATATATAATAATGATATTATAAAACTTCAAGGCTTTACAGGTAAAATAGGAAACAATAATTTTGTGGATTTAAAAGCCAGCTATTGTTTAGATGGCTCAAGAAAAATTGATATCAAATCCTGTCAAGGTCTGGTTCATGCTGATAAAACCTTTACCTGGTTAACCAGTTTTAAAACAATAAAAACAATCATACCAGATCTGTCCATTAAAAAAGGGTATTTACAATTTAATGCATTATCAGTTAAAGGGGATATCTTAAAACCAGAAACTTTAAAATTTTCTTCTTGTGGAGTTTGCAAAGACTTAGTTTTCACTCGTGTTTCAGGTGAAAACGTGTCAATATCAAACAATATCAGCTTAAGGCAATGTGATTGGTCCATTACAGATCAAAAATTGTCTATTAACAATATCCAGGCAAGTATTTCAGATACCGGATTAATTTCCACTTTTTCCGATAATACAGCATTTCACAGCCTTAAAACTCCTTTTATTGTAAAAGATGCAGCATACAAATCAGAAAAAAATTCAGCATATTTTAGTGCGAAGATTAATTTATCAACCGGACCTGAAATTATTTTATCTGCTGAAAACAAAAACAATCTTAATTTCATACTGAAAAAACTGCAAATCAAAGATAAACCAGATACCAATATAGTATTTAGAAGAGATAAACAAAAAGGTATCAGTTTATTAAAATTTAAAGGTCAAATCAATACAAAAACATTGGATAAAATATTTGATAAATCTTCCCAATTATATAAAGACATTATAAATTGTACTGATAAAAGAGAAATATTGATCAAATCAAAAGACACTCGTTCCTATTTTATTAATGCCGAAACAATCAACCTTGAATCTCTTTTAAACAAGCTATTCTCACAGGATAAAACCCAATCATTTCTAAAGGTTTGCACTGATTTTTCAAAAAAAATTATAATTATAAAAACAAATTCGGCTTTATACAAAAAATCTGTTTTTAAAAATTTTCAAACCAATATAAATATCAGGAAAAACTCTAAGGGATTTAATGGAAATTTAAATTTCACAACATACAATGGGAAAATTCACCAATTAACTCTTCTTTCCAGAATCCTGTCTATCATCAATATATCAACAATTTTCAAGGGTAAACTCCCGGATATTAAGCAATCAGGTTTTAAATATAATTCCATTCATTTTAAAAGTGATATTGTAAATAATAAAATAATCATAAAGGAAGCTGTAATTGACGGACACGACATGGCTCTTGTCTTTAAAGGCACAATTAATCCTGCAAATAACCATTTGAATTTGACCTGCCTTGTGGCTCCTTTTAAAACCATTGATATACTGATCGAAAAAGTCCCTGTTATCAGCACAATGCTTAATAATACATTGATTTCTATCCCTGTAAAAATTTCCGGAAACATTAACGACCCTAAAGTTACACCCATGCATCCTTTTGCAATTGGAACCGGGATGATTAATCTAATGACAAATATTATCAAAACCCCTATAAAATTATGGAATAAATATAATAAAAAGTAATCAGACAAAGAGACCAATAAATGAAATATGGTGAAGTTTATACAAAAAAACTAAAAAATTCATTTTCCAACCTTGGACAGTCAGGTGAATTAAAAATTATCAATATAATGAATATGCTCCAGGATATTGCAGTGGAATATGCTATAAAACTAAAAATTTCAAGCAATGATCTTGCCCATAAACACCTATTCTGGGTTATATCCAGATACCAGATTGAAATACATAATGTTCCAAAATTAAATGAAAATCTTTTATTAAGCATACATAGGAAAGCTCACAAAAAACTCTATGACCTCAGATGGTTTAAAATAATTACAGAAAATAATAAAGAAATTGTTAATGCACTTGGGGCATGGGTCATAATTAATAAAAGAACAGGCTCTCCTCGTCATTTAACTGACTTTATGACAGAAACAATGCTTTGTGAGAATACAATAGATGTAAAACAATTTTTCAATAATTTAAAAATACTCCATAATACAGATTATCAAAAAAACTTTAAAATCAGAATCAATGATCTTGATCTAAACAAACATGTTAATAACGCTATATATGTTGAATGGGCTATTGAAGCTCTTTCTGAGGATATACTCAATAATTTTTCCATAAAAAAAATCAATATAACTTATTTAAAAGAATCATTTTATCCCGGAGAAATCATATCAAAAGCCCAAATTAATCACCTTGGAATTCACCTTGAAACTTACCATTCAATTATAGAAAAAAATAAAGGTCTTGAACTTGCTCGTGTCAATATTATATGGAAGTCTTTATAGTTATGGGTGATAATTTAAAAAAAGATATAATAAATGCATATAATACAAGCCTTAAATTTCTTGGTCCAAGACCAAGGAGTATTAAAGAAGTAAGGGATAACCTTTATAAAAAAAAATTTAAACAAAATATAATTGAACAAACAATTATATTATTAAAAGATGAAAACCTCATTAATGATGAATTTTTTACCATGGAATTTATTGCCATGAGAGAAAAATTAAAGCCTAAATCCAAATTTGCATTAAGATATGAACTAAGACAAAAAGGTATCTCTGATTTAATTATTGATAATGGCTTAAAAGATATTGATGAAAATAAATCTGCCCTTGCTGCAATCAAACCCAAACTCCCACTGTGGCAAAAACTTGATAGGGAAACAATGAAAAAAAAAATGATGAATTTTTTAAAAAACAGAGGGTTCAGCTGGGAAAAAATTTCTACGACGTATGACACCATAACCCATGACACCATATATAAAAAATTAAATGATCAGGAGAAAAATTAATGAAAATCCAATTTTTTACAACTGGCGGAACTATTGATAAAATTTATTTTGATGATCTAAGTGAATATAAAGTTGGAGACCCTATAATCGAAACCATATTAAAAGATGCACGTATTAATTTTGATTATAAAATAGAATCTCTTATAAAAAAAGATTCCCTTGACATTACAGACAATGACAGGTTTACAATCTTCAACGCAGTAAAAAAATCAAAATCAAAATTTATAGTAATTACACATGGTACTGATACCATGGTTAAAACAGCAAAAATGCTCAAAAAAATTACCAATAAAGTTATAGTTCTTACCGGGGCAATGGAGCCTGCAAAATTTAAGTCCAGTGATGCATATTTTAATTTAGGAGGTGCAATAGCAGCAGTACAGGTGTTAGACCACGGAGTTTATATCTGTATTAATGGTAGAGTATATAACCCTGACAAAGTTCAAAAAAATCGTGACCTGTTACAATTTATTGAAAAATAAAAAACCTGTTGACTCAGACCTGCACCTGATATAAATCTTAGTATATCAGAGCATTAAAGTTATTGTTCAACCTATCAGGACTTTTTAGATAATATATTAATGGGTACTCAACAGGAAAGACGAAAATATAAACGTTATGCAGCAAAAGCAGGTGCTTATGCCATCATAAGCCCGGGCTTAACCAGATTAGGACAAATTATCGATATCAGTAAAGCAGGGCTTGCATTCAAGTATATTGATTCCAACCCTGACATTAAAGATAAAAACGAGACCCTATTTTTGAGCAGTATGGGGTATTATGTAAAAGATATTGAGTTTAAAACGATATCTGATTATGAAGTTTCTGACTATAAGAGCCCTAAGGTTGGTCCCGATGCTATGAGAATAAGAAAAAGACATATTAATTTTATAGATCTCAATTTCAAACAACTCTTTGATCTTGATTATTATATTGAAAATAATATCAGCCAGGCAATACACTACTCTTTCTGCTAATACACAAATTTTATTGAATAGATTTTGGTCGTATAATAATTATTGTACTATTATCAATATTTAAATATTTATTTGCCAATTGAGAAATCATTTCTTTTGATATTGATGAATATCCATCAAACACATTCTTTGCCCACATAAATTGCTCAGGATGCTTAAACGAGCCTGATAATACAGAATTCAACCAATAGGTGTTTGTTTTCTGCATGTCTTTAATATGATTTAATACCGGTTTTTTAACAAGGTTAAGCTCTTTTATACTAACACCTTTTTGAAAAAGAGACTTGGCAATAGACTGCATATTTATCAACACTTTATTTATATTTGATGGTTTAGTATAAACAACAGCATGGAGAATACCATAATCTTTATATGAAAAAGAGGGGCTATTATATGCATATGCTGAATACGCAAGTCCAAGTTGTTCACGGATTTTTATTCGGAACCTCTCGGAAAAAATTCGACTAAGGAGGTTAAATGTCCTGGTTTTAGAAATATCCCAAAAATCATCAGTTAAAAATGCCAACCTTACCTGGGATTTATCAAGTTTAGTGTCTACATTCAATACAAGTTTTTTTTCTGCAGGGAACCTAGGAAGTTTGCGTGATAGATCTTTAAGGCTTAGATCATCTCTTTTTGCCATGGTTCCAAAATATTTTGCTGTAAGTAATTCAGCCTCTTTTAAATCAAAATCTCCAACAATGGAAATTTCAATATTTGCTTTTTTAAAAAAAGGTTTAATCCATGCCTTGATGTCATTAATACCTATCTTATTAATCAATGATGGTTCAGGAAGACCAAAACGTGTATCACCATCTGCAAGAAAATTATTACCCTTAATATACATTAATCCATCAGGAGTTCGGTTCATTGAAGCATAACTTAGTGCATAACGCTGTTTTACAAGTTTAAGGCTGTCTTTGTTAAAACCAGGATCATTAAGATATGAATAAACAAGCTCAAAAACAAGTTTGATTTCCTCAGGCTTGCCTTGACCGGAAAAGCTGAAACAATTTCCCTCAACATTAAACTTAATATCAACACTTGTGCCGGCAAGAATCTCTTTTAAATCTTCTTTATCAGCTTTACCAAGACCGCTTTCATTTAGCAGATTTTCTGAAACAAGCCCAAGACCTGGCTTTGATAACGGTTCCTTTTTTTTCCCACCATTAACAGCAAAATGGAATATAAACTCATTCTTTTTAAATTCAGTCTTTTTTAAATTCAACCTGATTCCATTTTTGTAATCCACAGTTACAATACCTAAGTCAGAAAATATTTTCTTATTTTGAATTAATTCCCGGGTAATATTTTTATTAAGTTTACTTAATTTAATAAGTTCAGGTAAATATGGGAAAATTATCGTCTTTGTATCTTTATATCTTTTGATCTTGTTTTTAATATCACGTTTGTATTCAGAAAGAATTATTTTTTCTGCATCGTCTTTATTCACACCGATCTTTGTATTTCCAGTTACAAGGATAAGCCTATGATTTTCCTTCCAGATATCTTTAAAGCTATCATCTATTTCTTTAATTTTTAAAGATTGGATAAAAGGTTTTAAAATCTTTAATTTTTCCTTTGGAGTTTGAAAGATTTTTTTATTATTTATTTTAAAAATAATATTTGATGCAATATTTCTGCTTTGTCTTGTACTGGATTTTTTCACACTGTCTTCAAGGGAATTAATATATTCTTTTTTTGCCCTTTCCAGTTCTTTTTGTGTAAAACCAAATTTTAAAACTGACCTTAAATTCCTTTCAAGAACAGATAAACTCATCTGCCATTTATCAGGACTTGTTTGTGCACCAATTGATGCAAAACCAATATTTTTAAGATAAACACCTGAATAAACACTGATATCTGAAAAAGGAGAGTCTTTTTTCCCAAGCTGTCTTAATAATCTATTCCTTAATATTGAATTTCCAATGGAGTTTTTAATATCCTTTTTTAAATCATCAAATGTCTGCAAATTAAAATCATGTTTTGATATTGTTTCAATTGTAATATCAGTGCTGCTTGATTCTGGCTCATAATGATAAAATGTCTTAATGCCCTTATGGTCTTGCCATTTATTCTCAGGACATTCTCTTTTTTTACCCCTTGGTTTTAAATTAGAAAACTTAGTTTTAATAATATTTTTTGCAACAGATATATCAAAATCACCCACCATTACAAGAATCATATTATCAGGTCTATACCATGTATCATAAAAGTCTTTTAGTAACGCATGGTTTGCCTTATTAATAGTATCTTTAATCCCGATTGGATATCGTTTAATAATTCTTGAACCGGGCAGCTCAAATTCCAAGCTAGCCTTGAATGTTCGATAAGATACAGAATCACGGTCTCGTTTCTCAGAAAGGATAATACCGCGTTCCTTATCTATTTCTGATGATAATAATAAAGCACCTCCGGCATAATCCTCAATAATAGTTAATGCTTTATCCAAATTTGCTTTATTACCTTTTGGCAATGAAAGGTCATAAACAGTTTCAAAAAAACCTGTGTGGGCATTGGCATCACCACCAAAATCCATCCCAATTGATTGAAAATATTCAACTAATTGCCCTGGTTTAAAATGAGTTGATCCATTAAAAACCATATGTTCAAGATAATGAGCTAAACCTTGCTGGTTATCCTTTTCATTCATGGAACCTGCAAGGACATCCAGATGTATGCTTACTCTATTTTCAGGTTTAAAATTTTGATAAAGATAATATTGGAATCCATTTTCCAAAACACCGTGAATTAAGGAAGGATCAGATTTAAGATCAGTATCTATAATTGATTGTTCTGATTCTGCATTAAAATAATTATTGGATAAAAAATTGGAACATGCTCCAAGTATCAAGCAAACAAAAATAAAACAAATCAACAAAAATATTTTTTTGACCATAATAGAACTGCCTTGAATTTAAATTTATTTAAAAAGCTCAGGCATTAAAATTTCTACTTTATTGGCAGATTTAAGAGAATCTATCCAGGCTGCAAACATTCTTTCCTTTTTCTGATTCTCAAGGCTTTTCTTAAGCTCTGCCTTGTCTTTATCATCCTTAAAACCTTTGGGGACAGACTTTTCTTTTAAAGATATAATATAAAAACTATTTTCAAATTTTATTTTTTCAGGATAAACTTCATCCTTTTTTGTTAATTTAAATGAAGCTTTTGATATATCTTTGGCATACCCAATCTCAGGGATATACCCTTGTCTGTCAAAAAATTTTGTATCATTAAGTTTTAATTTGGCAGACTTTGCAATTTGAGTTAAGGTTTTACCCTTTTTTGTTAATGCAAGAACATTGTCTGCACTTTTTTCTGCTTTTTCTTTCTGCATTTCAGATATAAGATCTGTTTTTACTCTTTCTTGAACATTTTCAAATTTAATAACTTCCGGTGCAATCTCTTTAATTGGTTTGATAAGATAATATGAATTATCAATTTCTATAATATTGCTGATTTCATTGAGCATAGTAGAAAAAGCAGCTTTGACAAATTGTTCGGGATTTCTAAGTCCAAGCCCTGTCCCGTCTTTTGAAAAAGGACCTGCCTTTATTACTTTTCTATTGGTAAGCAATCCTGCCTGGTTAAGGGAATCTCCGTCTACAACAGCGTCAAAAGCATCTCCTGCATCATAATAAGCACGATCAGATATCTTTTTTGCTAAAATAATCTTCTTAATTTCCGATTTTACTTGTTCAAAGGTCTTTGTTGCAGGTTTATGTTTGGCAATAAGCTGAATAATATGCCAGCCAAACCTGGTTTTAACAGGTTTGCTGATCTCTCCTGGTTTCATTGAAAAAGCTGCGGTTGCAAAAGGCTTTACCATTTCTTTTGCACTAAAAGATCCAAGATCTCCACCATTTTTACTGCTTGGTCCCTGGGAATATTTCTTTGCAAGCTCTGCAAAATCATTTTTTTTGTCAATGGCAAGCTTATAAATTTTCATAGCTTGTTTTCGTGCTTTTTCAATGGCATTTTCATCTGCATTCTCAGCGGTTTTGATTAAGATATGACGTGCTTCTACCTTTTCAGGGACACTATAGAGAGCAGAATTCTCCTCATAATATTGTTTCATATCTTTTTGGGCAACATCAATATTGTTTTTATAATCCTCAGAAGAAAATTTGAGGTATTCAACTTTTCTTCTGGCAGGAGTTTTATATTTATCCTTATGCTTAGTATAATAATCTTTTAATTCTTCTTTGCCGGGTTTAATATCTTTGTATTGGGCAGGGTCAAATTTAAAATAATTTATCTTTAATTTGCTGTTAAAATATTTTTGCCATTCTAATAATTCTAAATCTGAAACAATAACATTATCAAAAAGAAAATTTTTCATCTTCTGCTGAATAAACAGCCGTCTTTGACTGGCTTCATACATTTCAGGCGTCATGGAATTGGAAGCAAGGACTCTTTTGTATTTATCAAAATTAAATTTACCATTAATCTTAAAATAGGGATGGTCATTAATAAAACTTGAAATTTCTTTACCAATAACTTTAATATCCAATTTCTCAGAAGCTATAAATACAAGCCTTTCATCAATCAATCTATCTAAAGCAGCCTTTTTAACATTAAATTTTTCAAGGACTTTTTCATCATAATTTTCTCCTAATCTGGCACGTATCTGCTGTACCATTGATTCATAGGATTCTTTATACTCTCCAAATGTAATAGGCTTGTTATTTACTTTTGCAACCGGACCATGGTTTTTGGGTCCGAATCCCCCAATACCAAAGAAAAAAGCAAATATAATGATGATTAAACCAAGAATGATTTTAATAATCCATGAACCAGACTGTTCTCTAAGATAACGCAGCATTATTTTCTCCTTAACTTCAAATACCTTTAAAAAACGATAAAACTATGAATAAAAAAAGCAAATATTACCTTTTTATTAAGGTATATGTCAATGTTTTATTAATCATTGATAATATTTGTATATGGCATCATAATTTTTATATTGACATATTTCATAATTTAGAATAAATATTTAATTTATTTTGTGGGGCTGTAGCTCAGCTGGGAGAGCGTACGGCTGGCAGCCGTAAGGTCAGGGGTTCGATCCCCCTTAGCTCCACCATAAAAATCAGGTGGGAGGTAAAATAATCATCCCCCCCACCCCGGTTTCTTAGATTATATTGAATTTAGTAATTGGTTTTAATCTTTTCTTAAATCTTTATTTTTTGAATCTGACAACGATAAGGTTGCCTGCCCTCTGCACAAATAATAATTGAACAAACTGGTCCTTTTTAATTTTATTCAGAACTTCTTTATAATCTTTTAAACTTCTAATTTTTATATGGTTAACCTCTTTTAATAAATCACCCTGTCTTATTGGTGTGGCAGCTGCATTGCTACCCCTTTTTACGCCTATTACCAAAAGACCTTTTTCATTTGATGAAATTCCATATTTGTTTGCCAGAGAAGAGTTAATGGTTTCAAACTTAAATCCAAAAATATCAAATCCTGCCTTAGTTAATGCTTGCCCGGGCTCCATTTCACTTCTATTACCCAATTTGATTTTTTTGACCAATTGCTTTCCTTTTCGAAGTATTGTAACTCTGATTTTAGTATCTGAACCAAAGCCTGCTATTGCTCGGCTGAGTTCTTTGGCAGAATTAATATCCTTATCATTAATTTTAATGATTATATCTTTTGGTCTAATGCCTGCCTTATCTGCAGGATGCCCATCAAAAACATCAGCTACTAAAACCCCTTTGCCCTGTTTAATACCATAATAATCTGCTATCTCCTTTGTTATATTCTGCATGGAAATTCCAAGCCACCCTCTTGAAACAGAGCCGGAATCCTTTAATTGACTTATAATTGGTTTTGCAAGGTCCGAAGGAATTGCAAAACCAATACCCTGACCTGATTTAATAATTGCAGTATTAATACCAATGACCTTACCTTGCAAATTTAAAAGTGGACCTCCACTATTTCCAGGATTAATGGAAGCATCTGTCTGAATAAAGTCATCATAAGGACCTGCTCCTATCACCCTGCCCTTGGCAGAAACGATTCCTGCCGTAACTGTCTGTTCAAGCCCAAATGGGCTTCCAATGGCAACCACCCAAGTTCCCACCTTTAATTTTGTTGAATTGCCTATTTGTAAAGGGGTAAGATTATCTGCATCAATTTTTATTAATGCAATATCAGTTTTTGAATCCCTGCCAATAATTTTTGCTTCATACTCTTTTTCATTATATAATTTAACTTTAATTTCATCAGCATCTTGGACAACATGGTTATTGGTAACAATATAACCATCTTTGCTGATTATAAAGCCTGAACCAAGGCTTCTTTGTTCATAATCATCCTGGGGCATCTGCCTTAAAAAAGGTGCCATAAAATCCCTGAACGGGTCTTGTCCGCCATTGGGCTGCTGACCAAAAAAATGACGAAAAACTCTGCCTCCGCCTTTAATGGTTTTTACAGTGCTTATATTCACCACTGCAGGTTTTGCTCTCTGGGCAAGTTGACTAAAATCCACTGGGACCATCTGAGTAGAACTGATTCCAACACCTTGTAACAACAACAAAGTAATAACTATGGAAAAAAAACTTAAAATTATTTTTTTCTTTTTTTGCATTTTAACCTCCATTAAATAAGTTACAAAAAAATTATTAACCATTTGAGATACCTAACCTCACATAGAATATAATACACAAAGATAATTTTTAAATAACCTGAAGATTACCATTTGGTAATGTTACAATAAATTTACTGCCTGCACCTTTTTTACTCTCAAGTTCAATTTTTCCTCCATGTTCTGAAATTATGGTTTTGGCAAGGCTCAAGCCGAGTCCAGAACCATTTCTTGTCCTGGATGGATCAACTCTGAAAAACCTTTCAAAAATTTTTTCAAAATTATCCTTTTCAATGCCAATTCCATTATCACTAACTTCTATTTTAACAAACAATGCATCTGGTTTATAAAGGACAACTCCTATATCATTGCCCTTTTCCGTATATTTAAAAGCATTATCTAAAAGATTTGAGAATGCACGCTGAAGCATTTTTCTATCGCCCTGAATTTTTATATTTTCCTGTATTTCAAAGGTAAAATTAATTTTGTTAAAATCAGCCAATGCTGTAAAAAGCTCACATGCCTCCTCAATAATATTAGAAATATTAATTTCTTCAAAAACAAATTGGGCATCACCAGAGTCAGCTTTTGAGATCAAAAGCATTGTATTGATCATATCAAGTAACCTGTCTGATTCTTCGATGGTACTTGATGCCATTTTTTTATAATCTGCAATATTATTAGAGGTCACCATAGTAATTTCAGCAAGCCCTCTAATCCTTGTTACAGGGCTTTTGAGATCATGGGCAATATTGTCTCCCATATCTTTGATGTTTATAATAAGAGCTTGAATCCTGTTAAGCATTTGATTAAATGTTTTAGCAAGTTGATCAAGCTCATCCTCATTACCTGTTTCAGGAACTCGTGAATCAAGACTGTCTCCTGATACCTTTTTTGCTGTTTCTGTAATTTTTTCAACCCCTGACAATGCTTTTTTTGCCATAAACCAGCCTATTATTGCTGCAAAAAGAAGAATAAACCCCATTAAACCAACAAAAACCATCTTAAAAATATTTAAAAATTTATAATATGATTCCATGGCAAGCCCAGTCTGAAGAATCACCCCTGGCGCTGCAAACTCATATAAAACCCGTATATCCTCATTCCTTGAACTTGTCTTAATCGTTTGAAAAAAACTCTTGTTTTCAAGAATAACTTTTTTTAATATATTTTGGTCTGCCTTAATATCCTGCCAATACAACATATGAGAAGACGCAAATACTTCACCTGTTGGATAAAGAAGCCGATAAAATACAATTTTCTCTCCTGCTGCCCTTGCTTTTGTTATTGCAAACCTTTGTGCTCCATTAATACCTTCCCTTGCAATCACCTGGGAAAAAACTTTTACATTTTCTTTTAGATTAAGATCAATTTTTTGAAGCATTCTTTTATAAACAAAAAATGAAAACATAAGAAAAAAAATACAAGATGAAACAATAAATATTCCTGCATACCAGATGGTTAATCTGAATGCTATTGTATTAAAAAAAGTCTTATTCATTCCCGCCTCTTAAAATATAACCGGCACCACGGATTGTATTAATTAATTTTTTATCAAAACCCTTATCAATTTTGTCCCTGAGTTTACAGATTCTGGCTTCTACTACATTGGTCATGGGATCAAAATTATAATTCCACACATGTTCCATTATCATAATTTTTGAAACTACCCGTCCCTTGCTGCGCAGCAGGTATTCAAGCAATGCAAATTCCATGGGCTGAAGTTCTATTGTCTTGCCGGCACGCATAACTTCTCTTTTTTGTATATCTAAAACAAGATCTTCACATGAAAGCTTTGCAGGTTCAACTATTCCTCCTGCTCTTCTCATCAATGCCTGTATCCTTGCTAAAAGTTCAGAAAAAGCAAAAGGCTTTGTTAAATAATCATCTGCGCCTGCTTCAAGTCCTTTGACCCTGTCATCCACTCTGTCTCTGGCACTTAGAATAATGATAGGAGTATTGATATTTTTCCTTCTGACTTTTTTTATCAAAGAAATACCATCAAGCCCTGGCAGCATAACATCTACAATAAGAACATCATAATTTTCCAATAAAACCATTTCAAATCCCATATCGCCTGTTTGTTCATGATCCACTGCAAAACCTGATGCTTTTAAACCCTTTATAATAAATTCTGCAATTTTTATATCATCTTCAATTAAAAATAATTTCATTACACTATTTTAATCCTCTATTTTAATCCTCTATTTTAATCCTCTATAAATTCCAAGTTATCCTAAATCCCATTGATTCATAACTTTATTGTTATTTCAATGGTAATTCAATAATTATTAAACAATATTTCAAATAAGATGTTTACAATTCTTGCCCAAAGAAATGTAAATATGTTATTTAATCAAAAATAATTTTAACCTTTAAAATAGATTTGGAACAAAATGAAATATTCATGGTGGTTTATTCAAGTTATAATGATACTGGCTTCAATTTTTTTTATTATCTTTGGAATAAACCTTTTAATCAGTGCTTATTCCATAAATAACCCTTTTACTTTTATAATGATCTTTTTCTCATCAAGCTTTATGATCCTCATAAGCTTGACCCTTTTTATCTGTTTTATTATTAAACTTGTGCGCATGTATAGATATCTTAAAAAAAAACCTAAAGACAAAAATCAATCCAATAAGGCAGAGACATTTTAATGATACCTCTTTTAACAATCAAATCCATTGATAAAGCATATGGGAACACCACACTTTTTTCTAATTTATCCTTTGATTTAAAACCCAAAGAACGCCTTGGACTAGTTGGAATGAATGGAACAGGTAAATCCACCCTTTTAAAAATTATCTCTAAAAAAACTTTGCCGGATTCAGGGGAATGTATTTTAAAAACAAATTTAAGATGCTTATATGTTCCCCAAAAGGAAAATCTGGATCAGGATAAGACCATAAAAGAAAACCTTGATAAAGAAATAAAAAAGTATATTCATGATGAAAAAGAACAGGTCAAAGCATTAAAACGTGCCCTGGGCACCGGAAAATTTGATAATGGAGAACTCAAATGTAAAACTCTTTCAGGAGGATTACAAAAGCGGCTTGCCATAACAAGAGCCATTGCTTCAGAACCTGATTTATTATTATTAGATGAGCCGACAAACCATCTTGATATCAATGGCATTCTCTGGCTTGAAGCATTACTTAAAAATGCAAGGTTTTCTTTTATTGTAGTTACCCATGACCGTTATTTTTTGAATTCTGTATGCAATAATATCATGGAACTTGGCAGGCAGTATATTGACGGATTTTTAAAAACCAAAGGTGATTATACAAAATTTAAAAAAACAAGACTAAATTTTATTCAGGCACAAAAACAGCAGCAATTATCTCTTTCAAGCAAAATGCGCAGGGAAGATCAATGGCTCAAACAAGGAGCTAAAGCAAGGACAACTAAAGCAAAATACAGAATAGACAAAGCAGGCAAATTAAGAGAAGAGCTTTCTAAAGTTCAAACTCGAAACCAGGAAACAAAAAATGTTGATATAAATTTCAGTGATACTGGCAGACAAACTAAAAGATTAGTCACAATCTCCAATATTGGAAAAACATATAAAGAAAAAAAAATATTTGAATCCTTGACTCTTAACATAATGAAAAATTCCTGCCTTGGAGTTGTAGGAGAAAACGGATCTGGAAAATCAACCTTTATCAATATGCTTGCAAAAAAAATTGACCCTGATTCAGGAAAAATAAATTGGGTTGAAAATTTAAAAATCGGGTTTCTTGACCAGCAAAGAATTAATCTTGATCCCGAAATAACCTTAAAACAAGCACTTAGTCCTACAGGCAAAGATTCCATAACTTATAAAAATCGAACTATTCATATTGTCACCTGGGCTAAAAAATTTCTTTTTTCACCCCAGGATCTTGATATGCCCATTAAAAGATTTTCAGGTGGTGAAAAAGCCAAGATACTCATTGCAAAATTAATGCTTCAACCTGCTGACCTGCTGCTTTTTGACGAACCTGCCAACGACCTTGATATCCCTTCATTAGAGGTTCTTGAGCAAAGCCTGCTTGAATTCAAAGGCGCTGTTGTAATTGTATCCCATGATAGATATTTTTTAGAAAAAGTCTCTGATCAAATCTTATATCTTGATGGAAAAGGTAATTCAAAACTTGTTGCAGGCTATGACCAAATTCTAAAAGAAAAAAAAATTGAAATTGATAATCAAACAAAACAAAAAACAAAAAAAACTACCCCCAAAAAAGTTTCAACTATTAAATTTTCGTTTAATGAACAATTTGAACTCAAACATATTGAAGAAAAAATCCTGAAGCATGAAGCAGACATTCAAAAACTTGAAAAATTGATTTTAACCCCTGCTATTACAACAAATGCTGTGGAGCTTACAAAATATTGTTCTCAATTGCAGCAGGAAAAAGAAAAAGTTGATACATTATATGAGAGATGGGACGAACTCGAAACAAAAAAAAATATGACCAATAAAAAATCTTAAGTTTTATGTTATTTCTTGACTTTTAAAAAAAGTCCTAATATCTAGAATTGTGATTATGTTAAATCAATAAAATTTTAACCAGGGTGTTTAAAAAATACAAGTTAAACATTATGAAATTATCAAACCTGAAAATAATCAACGGTTCAATAGTCGATGCCTTATGTACTGCTAAACCAGGGACTTTCCTGACCTCTGCTGAGATCTCAACCATGAGAAGGATATCCAATCTTGGGAAAACACGCTATATATACACATCTAATCTTTCTGTCTATAATATTGAACATGGGAAAGAAATTTTTTATTTTGGCGGCAGAAAAGATAATATACTCATAAATGACATCATAAATGACAGAGGTGATACAAGAAGACAAATTTTTAAAGGATATTACCCGGTAGATAATTTTCAAATTATATTGGATGGAGTTAAAGCAGGACGTATTTTACGTATTGACTTAACTAAACTAAAGCTCAATAAAGATCAAGATGGTACATATTTTCTAAATGTAGATACAAATTTACGATCAATTCATAATCAAAACAAATTAAAACAATTCAATAAATATTCATATGCGTTAATAAGAAAGACCTATGGAAGCACAAGACAAAAAAACGGACAAATATTTTCAGATTTTTCCCATAATATGGATATGCTGAAAAAGGAAGGACATCCAACAACCAGAATCTATTTTTATCCGCCTGATCAGATAAAAAAAATAGTTACAAAAAAGCCAATTGCCTTTGTATGCTGGATTAATACGATTAATAAACATTCAGATTTTTACACTTATTGCGCAAATATGGGAGATTTCCTTGGAGAACCTTGCATCTGTGCCATTCCTGTTAAAAAAACAGAACAATACAAAGAGCAAAGAAAAGCCGATAAATTACTTCATCTTTGCAAAACCCCTATTGGAGTTGATCCTGGCATGGATGATTTACAATATATCGGGAGTAATTCATATATAGACTCAGAGCAATTTAATCAAAAAAAGAATTATAAAATACATAATGACTTTGGTGAGGATATTATCTCTTTAAGTGAACACAACCTTAAATATGCTTTAAGCCATATAAATACTTTAGACAGAAATATTGCAATCAATAAAATAAAATCCCTTTCAATTTAATCTTGACTAAATACAAGGTTAGTGGTACAAAACTCAATTCTATAAACTATATCTATAAACTATATAGAATAGAAAATAGAGTAGAAAAAAATTTATTTTAATCCTTGCTTGGATTCAAACTCAAAACAATCCAGGCTATAAACCCGAAAGGAGTCAAAATGAGAAAATACGAAACTATTTTTATCTCAAACTCAGACCTTCAGGAAAAAAAACAAAAAGAATTATTTGAAAAAGCCCAAACTATAATTGCACAACAAAATGGGAAACTTATTGATTTTGATGAGTGGGGCAATAAAAAACTTGCCTATGAAATCAAGAAAAAGACCCATGGTTATTATGTATGCATGACCTATGAGGGAACAGGAGAAGTTGTAGACGAACTCGAAAGAATTTTCAGGCTTGATGACAATATTCTTAAATTTATGACTATTCTTAAAAACGATAAGGATGTTATAGAACAACAAGATGAGGCTGAAACCACAGATGCAACAGAGGTTGAAACTTCAGACGAGGCTGAGACCGAAACTAAGACTGAGACTGAGGCTGAGGCTGAATAGATCTAAAACCAAGGAGGAATATTTAAATGGCATATCAAAATAAAAAATTTTTTAATAGACGTAAAATATGTAGATTTTGTGTGGATGACACTCTGAATATGGATTATAAAGATCCAAAAGCATTAAAACAATTTATTACGGAAAGAGGCAAAATTATTCCAAGAAGAATTACAGGAACTTGTGCAAAACACCAGAGAGAACTTTCCACCACTATTAAAAGAGCACGTCATATAGCTCTTTTACCATATGTTGGTAAATTTTAGTATTTCTTTAAGATGGACACTCAAAAAATGGTCAAATATTTGACACATAATAATATAATAATAAAAGACATATTAATTGGCATTTCAATTTGTCTTTTGATCTTTATATTAACATTAAGCCTGCCTTTACTCGGGTTTTTTGCAGCTTTATTACTTCCCCAGCCAGTGCTCTTTTTCAGGCTTAAACTCGGGAAGATTCTTGGAGCTGTAATTCCAATTGCAAGTTTTTTAATTATTATTATTGTCATGCAAAACCTTTTAGTTGATGTGTTCTTTTATGGTACTTTACTTTTAACCGGGTTTCTAATTGGTAATTTTATTGAAAAACATATTTCAATTGAAAAAACAATTTCATATACTGTTCTTTCAATAATTGGTATTTGCTTATTTTTGTTTGCCCTTTATATGCTTACAAATGAAAAAAGTTTTTTTATTATTATTTCCGATTATGTTGCAAAAAATATTGAATTAAGTTTTCAAATCTATTCTGATATTGGAATTGATCAGAATAAAATTGATGCTCTTGCAAAATCATCTGATCTTATACAACAGGTTATTATAAGAATCATGCCTGCCATGTTTACAACTTTGATTCTCTTTGTTACATGGCTTAACATCCTTATAATAAAAAAAATACTTAAAAAAGAAGGCGTGGTTATGTCCTGGCTTGGTATTTTAAATCACTGGAAGACACCTGATTATTTAGTATGGTTAGCGATTTTAACTCTGGCATCAGTTTTTTTACCTTTTGAAAATATAAAAATTATTGGATTAAATATATTCATTGTTTTGCTTTTGATCTATTTTTTTCAAGGCATTGCGATCATATCCTTTTTCTTTTCAAAAAAAAAAGTCCCGTTTTTCTTAAGATTTTTTATATATACCCTTATTATAATTCAGCAACTATTTGCGTTTATAATCATAGGGCTTGGATTTTTTGATACATGGTTTGATTTTAGAAAACTTAATTTAAAACAAAATTTACAAAATTAAATCTCGATCACATAAAGATCGGTTTTATGGAGAAAAAAAATGAAAATTATTTTAAAAGAGACAATAAATACTCTCGGTATCATTGGAAGTGAATGTGATGTTGCTAAAGGTTATGCGAGAAATTACCTTTTTCCACAGGGCAAAGCCATTGAATCTACACCACAAAACAAAAAAATGATGGAGCAGGCCAAAGCAAAATTTGATCTCCAGATTGCTAAAGAGAAAAAAATAGCTGAGGAAATGGCTGAAAAGATTAAAGATGTTGTTATTAACATCAAACGCAAAGTGCATGATGAAACCAAGCTTTATGGTTCCATTAAAACAAATGATATAAAACTTGCCCTTGACGAACAAAGTATTAATATTGAACGCCGTTCCATATTATTAGCCGAGCCTATTAAAGAAATAGGTGAATATAAAGTTCCAATACGTCTTTATAAAGATGTAGAACCTGAAATTACAGTTCAAATCGAACTTGAAACTGAACAATAAAAAAACTTTTCTGCCTCTATGTAATGGATTCCATTATATAGAGGCAGAAAATGATTGTTTTTTATATAAAACTTTAAAGACCTCATGGTAAAGATAAACAAAAACACAGACCCTTTACTCGATAAAACTCC
Organism: uncultured Desulfobacterales bacterium; assembly: GCA_964612755.1. GTDB lineage: Bacteria > Desulfobacterota > Desulfobacteria > Desulfobacterales > Desulfobacteraceae > JAIOSM01. Next base: position 24,362 of record CAZTEM010000004.1, read on the forward strand.
ACCACATGATATCAGTGCTGAAGAATCGATATTGAGTTCAATTTTTATTGATAATTCAACTCTTTTGGATGTCTCAGATATTCTATCTTATGAAGACTTCTATAAAAGTTCCCATCAGAAAATTTTTCATGCCATATTAGAATTATTTGCTAAAGATGAACCTGTTGATCTTGTAACTGTTGCAAACAGACTTAAAGAAAAAAATGAACTTGAAGCCATTGGTGGTGCAACTTATCTTGCTTCCATAGCAGATTCAGCTCCCATAGCTTTAAACGCAGTGCATTATGCAAAAATCATACAGGGGAAAGCTTCTTTAAGAAGACTTATTATCAATGCATCTGATATTATTGAGAAATGTCTTAAAGATAAAGGCGATTTTGATGATATTCTTGATTATGCTGAAAACTCAATTTTCCAAATTGCTGATTCAAAACAGGGAAAATCCTTTTCAAGTCTGCATGAACTAATAAATATCAATATTGATACCCTTGAGCAACAGCAGGAAAACGGTAAAGGACTTACAGGTGTATCAACCGGCTATCAATATTTAGACTCTATTACATCAGGTCTTCAAAACTCTGATCTTATTATACTTGCTGCAAGACCAAGTATGGGTAAAACTGCTTTTGCATTAAATATTGCCAGAAATGTTGCTGTATTTGAAAAAATTCCTGTTGCTGTATTTTCCCTTGAAATGTCAAAAGAGCAACTGTCAATGAGGCTTTTAACATCTGAGGCTAAAATTGATTCCACCAGACTTAAATCAGGGTTTATAAGCCCTGAGGACTGGGAGCGTGCTACCGGAGCTGCTGGTATCTTAAACAGTTTGCCTATCTTTATAGATGATACTCCAAATATTTCTTCTCTTGGTATACGCACCAGAGCAAGGAGATTAAAAAAAGAGCACAATCTTGGACTTATCATAATTGATTATCTCCAACTTATGAAAGCCCCTTTTCGTCTGGAAAGAAGAGACCTTGAGATTGCAGAAATTTCAAGATCTCTTAAATCACTTGCCAAAGAACTTAATATTCCAATTCTTGCATTATCTCAGCTTAATCGTTTATTGGAACAACGTAATAATAAGCGCCCTCTTTTATCAGATCTTCGAGAATCAGGTGCTTTGGAACAGGATGCTGATATTGTCTCTTTTATTTATAGGGATGAAGTATACAATAAAGAAGAAGATAACCCCAATAAGGGGAAAGCTGAAATTATTGTTGCAAAAAACAGAAATGGTGCAACTGGAACTGCTTTTATGCACTTCAAAGGTCAATATACCCGCTTTGAAGAACTTGCCCCGGATAATATGTATCAGGAATATGAATGAAAAAAAAAGTCATTGGAAATTTATCAGGTCTTAAAGCAACCCAGATCAAACAAATAGAAAATCTTTTTCATTTCAGGACACCACCGGAATTATTAATTTCAGAACAACAGATCCTGGAACTTGTATCCATATCCCATGAAATCAAACGTCAAATTGGTCTGCTCATTGACAGAAATGGAGAAACCATCCACGTAATTGCAGGGGATCCTCAAAAAATTGTCATACCGGTAACACCTGATTACATGGCGATTCCAGGCAGGCTCAAAGGTCTTAGATGCATACACACTCATTTAAAAAACGAACCTCTAAACAGAGATGATTTAACTGATTTAGCCCTTCTTCGACTTGATTATATGGCAGCTGTCTGTATAAATAAAAATGGCAATCTGGATAATATTTTTTCAAGCCATATTCTTCCTGATGCCCAGGGTCCGCCCTATGAGATATTACCTCCATTTTCCATTAAAAATATCAATATAGATTGTTTAAATCAAATTATTTCCATTGAGAATGAGCTGTCTCGCAACAATACTCTCTATAAAGCAAATAAAGGGAAAGAAAAAGCTTTATTGATTCATGTAACAACTGATAACCCGAAATATGCTGTTCCATCACTTGAAGAATTAAAAGAACTATGTAAAACCAGTAGAATTTCTATTATTGATACCATTGTCCAGAGAAGAAAAAAAATCGATTCTAAATTTGTTTTAGGGCGGGGAAAACTTACAGACCTTACAATCAAAGCCATTCAAAACTATGCAACCATGCTTATTTTTGATCATGAACTTTCACCTTCTCAAATCAGGTCCATTACAAATTTTGTTGAAATAAAAGTTATTGATAGAACACAGCTTATCCTTGATATTTTTGCAAAACAAGCAAAAAGCAAAGAAGGAAAACTTCAGGTTGAGCTTGCTCAAATGCAATATCTTTTACCAAGGTTAGCAACTAAGAATACTGCCATGTCCCGTTTAACAGGTGGAATTGGAGGAAGAGGTCCTGGCGAAACAAAACTTGAAATAAACAGAAGACGTGTACGAGATAAAATTACCAAATTAAAAAAAGATATAAATAAAATCCGTGCCCAAAGAAGGCAGCAAAGAGCAAAACGAAAAAAGAATAATCTTCCTGTGATTTCCATTGTCGGGTATACAAATGCAGGAAAATCAACTCTTTTAAATTCTCTTACACAAAGCAAAATACTTGCTGCAAACAAACTATTTGCAACACTTGATCCATCAAGCCGACGTCTCAGATTCCCTAAGGATACAGAGGCTATAATTACAGATACTGTCGGTTTTATTCAAAAGCTTCCAAAAGAGCTTATGGAAGCATTCCACGCAACATTAGAAGAGCTTGAACATGCCAATGTAATATTGCATGTTGTGGATATCAGCAATCCAAGATACAAACAACAAATGCAATCTGTTGAAAAAATTTTACAAAGCTTAAAACTCAATACTACACCCGTTATAAATGTTTTTAACAAACAAGATAGAATTGATTTAAAAAATTTTGATGAAACATGGCTTTTAAACCAGGGTCTGCTGATTTCAGCATCACAGAAAAAAACACTTAGCCCACTTGTAACCAGGCTTGAATCTGTGATAAAAAAATGTCTTAGCTAAACCATATGATTTTAAATAATTTTAAACTTTTTTTCAGGAATACTTTATTTAGCAAAAATGACTAAAAAACAAATTAAAAATATTACTATTATTCAATCAATAGATGATACTTCAGATATACCTGATTGCTTTGGCGAATTTGATAAATCTGATAAAGTCTGTTTAAAACACTGTTCAGTATCACTCAAATGTATTAGTGAAAAAATAATAAATCCAAAAATTGATATTTTAGACAGACTTATCAATTTAGAATATTATCCATTAAAACCTCAATAAAATATCTTGCCGGGATTCAGAATCCCTTTTGGGTCAAACACTTTTTTGATATCTCTCATGAGTTGGAGCTCAACTTGTCCTATTTCATTGGCAAGATACTTCATCTTTGTTATACCCACACCATGTTCACCTGTAATTGTACCACCAAGCTCCAATGTAGAGGAAAATAATTGTTCGACAGCTAATTGGGCTTTTATTAATTCATCAGGATTCTGTTTATCATACATTATATTGCAATGGATATTACCATCACCAGCATGACCAAAACTTGTAATAAAAAGCTTATTCTCCTTTTTTATTAATTCGATTTTTCTTACCATCTTTGGAATTTTATTTACAGGAACAACAATATCTTCATTAATCTTATTTGGAGCAAGTTTAAAAAGAGCTGGAGATAAAGCTTTTCTTGCTTTCCATAATTCATCTGCCTCTTTTTTATTATCAGCAACAATGATTTTAAAAACATCCCTTGTTTCACAAAATTTTATAAGCCTTGCAAAATTTTTATCAACCTGTGCAGCATCCCCATCAATTTCAACAATTAATAATGCCTCAACGCTATCTACGATATTAAATCCAAAATGTTCTTTAACACAATGTATGGAAGTTTTATCTAAGAATTCAATACATCTTGGTAAAACAGATTTACTGATAATGGCTGATACCATATCAGCTGCATCATCTAAATTTTTAAAAAGCAATGCCATTGTTTTAACTTTTTCAGGAAGAGCCAAAAGTTTCAAAGTAATTTCGCTGATTATCGCCAATGTTCCTTCAGAACCTGTAAGTAATCTTGTAAGATCATAACCTGCAACACCTTTTTTAGTTGTTACCCCGGTTTTTACTTTCTTACCCGACCCGAGAACCGCCTTAAGCCCTAAGACATAATCCCTTGTCACACCATATTTGACAGCGCGAGGTCCCCCTGCGCATTCTCCAATATTACCTCCTATTGTACAAAAGGATGAACTTGCAGGATCTGGAGGATAAAAAAGTCCTTTTGCTTCAACTGCTTTGTGCAAATCTCCTGTAATCACACCTGGTTCTACTTTAACATATAGATTGTCTGTATCAATATTAATAATCTTATTTAACTGATTCATTACCATTACGATACCTCCTTTGACAGGGACAGACCCTCCTGTCATACCAGAGCCGCTTCCTCTGGGAGTAACGTAAAAAAGTTCTTTATTCGCAAGGTTTAACACCTGAGATATTTGATCTTCATTCTCAGGGAAAAGAACAGCATCAGGAAGGAATGTGCTAGCCGCAGCATCATAAGAATAACAAACCAGTTCTTCTTTATTTGTCTTTATTCCATCTTTCCCAATAATTTTATGAAGCTTTTTAATAATAGAGCTTGATACCATAATTTAAATTTTACCGGTCTCTATTTTTTTAACCAAATATTTCATCTGTTCTGCAAAAGCACCATTTTTAGTTAATTCTTTTTCCACTGCATTTATGGAATGAATTGCTGTTGCATGATATTTATTAAAATTTCTGCTTATTTGCTGTAAAGGTTGATCTGTATAGCGTCGAGAAAGATAAATAGCCATCTGTCTTGGTTTGACAATTCTTTTTTTTCTTGATGACGATACGATCTCATCTAAAGAAAGTGAAAACTCTTTACAGACAAACTTTTTTATGGAATCAATTGAAATCTTTTTCCTGTTAACAGCCATATTAGTAAGAACACTTTTTGCAAGCGTTATATCAATATTTTTACCGAGAATAGAGCTTTTTGTCACAACGCCATTTAATCCACTTTCAAGTTGCCTTACATTATCACAAAGCTCTTGTGCCAGATAATCAGTAACATCTTTTGGCACAATAAAACCATTGTTTTTTGATTTCCTTTTCAAAATTCTAACTCTTGTCTCAAAATCAGGTATATCAATCTCGGTAATAAGTCCGAGGTCAAGCCTTGACTTGAGATGGTCATCTATTTTAGGTATATCACAGGGCACATAGCAGCCACTGAAAATAATTTTTTTATCTGCATCAAGAAGATAATCAAGTGTAATTGCAAGTTCTTTTTGTGTTGCCATTTTCCCTGATAAAAAATGAATATCTTCCAGTATTAATACATCACAATTTTTTCTGTATTTTGATTTAAAAGCATCAATAGAACCATTTTTAAGGGAAGATATCATTTCATTGGTAAAGTCTTCTGCAGTTACATAATAAACTTTCTGGGCAAGATTTGCAGAAATAATATAATGCCCTACTGACTGAGCAAGATGGCTTTTCCCAAGACCAGTATCTGCAAGCAGATACAGCATATTATTAGAACTAAAACCACCCCTGGCAATTGATAAAGAAGCAGAATATGCAAAATTACTATTATTTCCAACAACAAAATCTTTAAAAGTATATCCTTTTTTTAAATATCTTCCACTGCTGCATTGGATATCTAAACCAGGAAGAGGCATCTGTTTAGCTTTTGTAAAAGAATTTTTCATTGGAGCTGCAGCATAGGAAGCAATAATATCCTTTCTTTTCTGATCTCCAATCTTAAAGTCAAGTTTTAATTTATCATACCCGAGATTTGAAAACTCATTTTCAAATTTTAAAAAATAATTTTCCTTAATCCGCTTCATTGAAAAAACATTAGGGCACAAAATCTGAATAGTATTTTTTTCAAACTTTAAATATTTTAACGGCTCAATCCACATTCTATAACTGTGGTCAGGAATAGTGTTTTTTAATGTTAATTTAACAATTTCCCAGGTATTTTTCATAGGCTTCCAAAAGATATAGTTATAGGGTTAATATTATTCATAAATATCCATAGTGTCCAAGTAATATCAATTGTCTCCAATTAACCATCTAATTGAAAAGTGTATCTGTTTTTTTAGTGTATCTCACAAATCTGGTCAAACCTGATAAAACCATGTTAGACCAAGATTAGGATTATCAAGACAATCAAAAGATAACCTATTGATTTTACACATAAATAGATCGTGAAACGATAGGATATCCTTAAATTTCAATACTTTCTATAATTGACTCAAATTTAATGATATTTTAATGATTCAAAAGCTTTTAAATTTAATTCAAAAAAAAATTTACTCTCATTTATGATGTTTTTTTTATTTTTTCTTTGATTATTAAAGAAATCGTATAATATTTTAGAATCCTTAGAAATTGCATGGTTTCACAAATGATAATATTTTTTATGATTTACTTAACCATAAATTGATTGTATATTGCTCTTATTAAATTACATACACCAGACACTTAAATTATTTAAATAAATTATATGAAATCAACCTCTCAATTAAGAAACAACTTACCTGTGATTGGAATTACCATGGGTGATCCTGCAGGCATAGGACCTGAAATTGCTTGTCTTGCTCTATCTGCCCCTGAAATTTATGAAATATGTAATCCTATTATTTTAGGTGATATAAATGTTCTGGAAAAAAATTTGGAACTATTAAAGTTAAATCTTAAGCCTAAAATAATTAATAAAATAAAAAGCGCTTGCTTTCTTTATGGAGAGCCGGAAATAATACAATTGTCAGATATTGACAAAGACAAATTAATGCCTGGAATTTCAACGGCTCAAAATGGCACAGCAATGCTATCGTATATTGACAAAAGCATTGAACTTGCTATGGCAAAAAAAATTGATGGGATTGCGACCTGCCCAATTACAAAAACAGCTTTAAAAATGGCAGGGTCAAAATTTCATGGACATACTGAGCTCTTTGCCAAGGCAACAGATACTATAAATTATAATATGATGTTTGTCGGAAGCAAACTAAAAATTGTTCTTGTAACCATACATATTCCTTTATCTGAAGTGTCAAAATCCATAAGCATTGACAATATTTATCAAACCATTAAAACCACATGCACAAGTTTACAAAAAAAGTTTGGCATAAAACATCCTGCTCTGGCTGTTGCAGGATTAAACCCCCATGCCGGTGAAAATTCAATGTTCGGGGATGAAGAAGAAAAGATCATTACTCCTGCAATCAACCTGGCAAAAAAGCATGGTTTTAACGTATCAGACCCCATTCCTCCTGATACTCTTTTCCATAATGCCATAAAAGACAAAAACTATGACTGCATTGTATGCATGTACCATGATCAGGGCTTGATTCCATTTAAAATGCTTCACTTTGATGACGGAATAAATACAACAATAGGACTTCCCATAATCAGAACATCCTGTGATCATGGGACTGCCTATGATATTGCTTATAAAGGTGTTGCAAACCCCAAAAGCCTTATACAGGCAATAAAATCTGCTGCATTTCAGGCAAAAAACTAAAAATAATAAACGGTTATTTAATGAATTCTGAAAAAATTATTATTAAAGGTGCAAGAGAACATAACCTTAAAAATATTGATATTGAAATCCCAAGGAATTGTTTAGTTACCCTTACAGGGCTTTCAGGGTCTGGAAAATCAACCCTTGCATTTGATACACTTTATGCAGAGGGACAAAGAAGATATGTTGAGTCGTTATCAACATATGCAAGACAATTTTTAGGTCAAATGGATAAGCCTGATGTTGACTTAATAACCGGGCTTTCACCTGCTATTTCCATAGAACAAAAAACCGCAAGCCATAATCCTAGATCAACTGTTGGAACAGTAACGGAAATCTATGATTATTTAAGACTTTTATATGCCAGAGTCGGTACGCCGCATTGTTATAAATGTGGCAAGCCAATATCTTCCATGTCCATTGATCAGATAATTGATAAAATTCTAAACTTTTCTGAAAAAACAAAAATAATAATATTGTCCCCAATTATTACAAATAAAAAAGGCAGCCATGAAAAAATCTTTTTAAAAATTAAAAAAGACGGTTTTGCAAGGGTCAGGATCAATAAAGAAATTTTCCTTACAGAAGACTTACCTGACCTTAAAAAAAACAAAAGACATTCTATTGATATAGTTGTAGACAGACTGATTATCAAGCAGGGAATAGAAAAAAGGCTCACAGATTCCATTGAACTTGCCTTGTCTTTATCCAATGGTGTAATAAATATTTTAGATATTTCCGAAAACAAAGAGGTATTGTTCAGTGAAAATGCGTCCTGTATAGAATGTAATATCAGTTATCCTGAATTTACCCCGGCAAGTTTTTCTTTTAATTCTCCCCAGGGAGCATGTCCTGAATGTGACGGACTCGGATCTGTCACTGAGTTTGATCCAGATCTTGTTGTTCCTGACAGATCCCTATCTTTAAGAGATGGTGCAATTCTTCCATGGGCTTCAAGAAATTCTGTCCAGTTTATTGAGTTTATTGATGCCTTAACTGCTCATTATAAAGAAGATATATATACTCCTTTTAATAAACTTGATAAAAATTTTCAAAATGTTCTGCTTTTTGGTTCAAAATCAAAAAAAATCCCTTTTTATATTGAAAGAAATGGGAAAAGAAAAATTTATAATAAAAAATTTGAAGGCATTATCCCGAATTTAAAAAGAAGATACCATGAAACCGGCTCAAACTGGGCAAGAGAAGATATTAAAAAATATCTTAATTTCAAAACATGTTCTGCATGTAATGGAGCAAGGCTGAATAAAGCTTCAAATGCAGTTAAAATTGATAACACCAACATATCACAATTAACAGGTATGTCTGTTGCAAAAGCAAAAACATTTATTTCATCTATTAAACTCACAAAAAAAAACCAAATAATTGCCCATGGAATTATAAAGGAAATTGTTGAAAGAATTGATTTTCTTGAGAATGTAGGCTTGGAATATCTTACCTTGAATAGATCTGCTGCAACCTTATCCGGGGGAGAAAGCCAGAGAATAAGGCTTGCAACCCAGATAGGGTCAAAACTCACAGGTGTTCTTTATGTCCTTGATGAACCAAGTATAGGACTGCATCAACGGGATAATAAAAGACTTTTAAAAACTCTCATGGGTCTTAAAAACCTTGGCAACACAGTTCTTGTAGTAGAGCATGATGAGGAGACTATTTTATCTTCTGATCATGTTATTGATATGGGTCCTGGCGCAGGTATACATGGTGGTGAAGTTGTATTTGAGGGCAACCCTGAACAATTAATTAAATCTTCAGGCTCCCTTACAGGGGACTATCTTTCTGGAAAGAAAAAAATTCAAACTCCATCAAAAAGAAGAAAAGGCAATGGGAAACAGCTCAAAATTATTCAGGCATCTTCAAACAACCTTGCTTCCATTGATGTGTCCTTTCCTTTAGGATGTTTTACATGTGTTACAGGGGTTTCAGGATCGGGTAAATCCACACTGATTTTTTCAACTCTTTATCGAATTTTAGCAGCTTATCTACACCATGCAAAAACACCACCCGGTGTTTATAAAGGCATAAAAGGGTTAGAATATCTTGATAAGGTAATACATATTAATCAATCTCCCATTGGAAGAACACCAAGGAGTAATCCTGCAACCTATACTCAGGTTTTCACACATATTCGGGAACTTTTTTCAAAAACAAATGAAGCAAACGCAAAGGGTTATAAACCGGGAAGATTCAGCTTTAATGTAAAAGGCGGAAGATGTGAGGCTTGTAAAGGAGACGGAATTATAAAAATTGAAATGCATTTTTTACCTGATGTTTATGTTGCCTGTGATGTCTGTAAAGGTAAAAGATACAATAGAGAAACTTTAGATGTAAAATATAAAGGGAAAAATATTTCAGATGTTCTGAATATGACAATTAACCAGGCATCAAAATTTTTCACCAAAATACCTGCTATAAATACTAAGCTTAAGACTCTTATCGATGTCGGGCTTGGATATATAAAACTTGGTCAGTCTGCAACAACCCTGTCAGGAGGAGAAGCCCAGCGAATTAAACTTGCAAAAGAATTAAGTAAAAGAAGTACAGGCAGAACTATTTTTATACTTGACGAGCCTACCACAGGACTTCATACCCATGATATTAAAAAACTATTAGAAGTATTAAACCGCCTTGTCTCGACTGGTAATACCGTAATAGTAATAGAACACAACCTTGACGTTATTAAATTTGCCGACCATATTATTGACCTAGGTCCTGAAGGTGGAGACAAAGGAGGAAAAATTCTTGCTGTTGGCACTCCTGAACAGATTGCATCTTGTAAAAAATCATATACCGGACAATTTTTAAAAGAAATATTAGAAAACCAGGACAAATAATATATTATATCAACGGATAAACGAGAGACATGTTTTTGCTGCTTTATCAATCACACCAGGTTGTCCAATCATATTTTTAATAGTGAGCAAAGATTGTTTTACCAAAAATAATTTATCAGGATTATCAACCCAGTCTATCACTTTTAAAGCGATCTTATCCTCATCAATGGTCTGAACATATTCAGGTAAAATTTCTTTTTCTGCAAGGATATTTGGCATCCCTATATATTTAACTTTTACAATTGCTTTTATTATTTTAAATGTAAGCCATGGCAATTTATACATTATTATCATGGGGAGCCCAAGTATTGCATTTTCAACAGTAATGGTTCCTGATGCTGTAAGGCAGAACATTAATTTTGTTCTAAGGGCATAATTGTCTCCATCAATTATATCAATATAATCTATAATTCCTGATAATTGGCAAATATGCTCTATGGATGATCTTTCAAGAGAACCTGCTGCAAATACTAAAATTTTAGCCTTTTTATATACTTTACTTATTTTAATAATATTAAGCATGGGTAATAAAAGAGATTCAAGTTCAGATTTCCTTGATCCTGGCATTATACCAATCAAATTCAAGCCTTTATATTTCTCTATCAATGCATTGCAATTATTTGTTCTGATTTTTTGCTGTATTATATCAACCAGAGGGTTGCCAAAGTATTCTGTTTCCATTGAATACCTGGCATATAATTTTTGTTCAAAAGGAAAAATACAAATAACCTTATCCACATATTTTTTTATTTTTTTAACTCTATACTCACGTGAAGCGTAAACCTGAGGGCTGATATAATAAACAACCGGAATTGAAAATTGTTTTGCATATTCTGCTATGTGAATATTAAACCCGTAAAAATCAACCAATATTATAAGATCAGGTCGGTTTAATTCAAAATATATCTTTATTTTATTATCTAATAAATTTTTAAAAAACTTATATTTTTTATAAAGCCCATTTAATCCAAATCCTTCAATACTCAATGTGTCAGCAAGGAATACATCACACGCCTGACGCATTTTTTCTCCGCCAAGCCCTGTAACAATTTTTTTTTCGGGAATATCATTATTAAATTTATCCTGTCCAATAGATTTAATTAAAGCACTAGCATGGATATCACCTGAAAAGTCACCACTTGAAATAAATATCTGTTTTGCCATAAAATTATTCTATTTATTTTATTGATTATGTTTATCAATTTTCAAAACAAAACTTTTAATTCTATTTCCATCTTTCTCTCTGACAATTATTGTGCAATTTTCTGTCTTAATGGTCTCACCGACCTCAGGAATCCTCCCTATAACATCAAGAACAAAACCTGAGAATGTGTCATACTCGTTTGATTCAGGAATTAACAAACCAGTTGTCTTATTTAATTCATCAATATCAATTTTACCTGCAACAATAAACTTATTATCTTGTATCTTAATAATATCCGGTTCTAACTTATCTGTCTCATCTGTAATCTCACCGACTATTTCTTCAACCACATCTTCAAGGGTGACAATCCCTGCCACTCCACCATGTTCATCAATCACAACACCTAAATGATTCTTCAACTTTTTAAACTCATGTAAAAGAGAATCAAGTTTTTTTGAATCCGGAACAAAATTAGGTTTTTGCATAATCTTGTTTATATCAAGCTTACCTCCACCATTTTCTGTACAGGATTTATGGAATTCAGCAAATAAATTTTTAACATTAATAATTCCTACAATATTATCAATATTATCCTTAATCACAGGTATTCTTGTAAATCCTGACTCAATAATCGCTTTAATATCTATTTCATCTGCAATATCTATGGCAAATATATCAGCTCTTGGAGTCATGATTTCTGAAGCACTTGTATCATCAAATTCAAAAATATTTGTAATAAATTCCTTTTCTTCTTCCTTAATTTCCCCTTCTTCTTCAACTACTTCCACCATTGTTAATAATTCATCTTCAGTAGCAAAAGGGGATTTATCAAACACTCCTATAATCTTTGGTATGAAATTCAAACAATAAATAATTGGGAAAAATAATTTTGAAAACCAGAAAATTGGAAAAATCACAATGCGTGCTACCAGGATATTATTATGCGTTGCAAAAGATTTAGGGAAAATTTCACCAACTACCAGAATAAGGAACGTCATAATCCCTGTTACAATTCCAATAGCATTGGATTGAAAATGTTCCATTGCAATTTTAGTTGCCAGAGCAGATGCACAAATATTAACAAAATTATTACCAATAAGAATGGTTGTCAAAAGTTCATGGGGGTTTTCTTTCATATGAAGTATTAATTGATCAAATTTACTTCCTTCCTTTGCAAGGTGTAAAGCTTTGACATGGCTGAGTGAAAAAAGAGCAGTCTCCGAAGATGAAAAAAACCCGGATAAAAAAAGACAAATAATAAGAATAATCGATTCAGTTGTTATCAAAGTAAAAGGTTTACCTATAAAATAAATTAATTTTAATTGGTTTAACAATATTTAATAAATAATATCTTAAAAAATTAATCAAATCAAAATAAAATAAATCTAATATCAATTAAAATCATAATCATCCATTGCCTGAATGGCAATATTATATTTATCAGCAAGCAAAATCATGGCTTCACGATCAAAAGATATACTTTTTTCAGCTTCAAGCACAAGAGCTGATGCACCTGCCTTATGCATTGTCTCAATCGTATTGAGTCCGGAACAAGGCAGATCAAAACGCAAATCCTGATTTGGTTTTGAAATTTTAACGACTACTGCCTCTTTATCTGCAAGATGTCCCCCACGCAAAATCGTTGCATCTGTGCCATCTATGGCCTCAACAGCCAATATACTGCCATTGCTTACAATAATGCATTGACCAATATCGAATTTCCCAATAGCTTTTGCAATTGGCCATCCTGCAATAATATCCTGCATTTCTGTTTTTGAAGGTTTTCTTTTTGTCCAGCAGCCTTTTTTATTAATCAATTCCGGCAAAAGAAAAGTAGATGGTCTTATAACAATACCTTCTTTCTCAAGTAAATTAGCAAATGAAACCAGGATGGAGTCATCATGAGTCTGCCTGATACCTGCAAAAAAAGAAAGGGCTTTAAAATCAGGTCTAATATCGGAAAAAATCCTGGTTTTTTTTATTGTGCCAAGCATTACAGCCTGGTCGACCTTATTTTTCTTAAAGAATTTTAAAAGCCTGGAGATTTGACCTAAACGTAACCATTCAATGGAATCAGAATAATTTTTAAGATCTTTGTCAGCCTCATTTATATAAGCAACAACAAAAACTTCATATCCTTTTTCCAATGCTTTTTTAAGAAATAGTTTTGGGAAAGAGCCGCCACCTGCAATCAATCCGATCTTCATAAATTATCTTGTAATGCCTCTACTTGAATTTTGAATAAAATTCATAAAGTTCTTAACTTCCGGCACTTGTTCGACCTCTGCTTTGACTCGTTCTGATGCCTGTTTTATTGTAAGACCAATTCGAAATACAATCCTATAGGCTTTTTTCAATTGAGCTATTGTTGATTTGGGAAAATCATTGCGTTTTAAACCAACATTATTTAAACCATGCAAAGTAGCGCGATCTCCCGCAGCAATGACATAGGGAGGAATATCTTTGACCACAGCAGATTTGCCACCGATATAGGCATAATCACCAATTTTTGAAAATTGGTGAACAGCAACAAGTCCTCCAAGCGTAACATGATCTCCGACAATCACGTGACCTCCTAAAGTAGCATTGTTTGCAAGTACAACATTATTCCCGGTAATACAATCATGGGCAATATGTGTATATGCCATTAAATAATTTTTTTCCCCAACTTCAGTATAACCGCCACCAAGTTCAGTTCCCCTGTTAATAGTTGCAAATTCTCTTATAATCGTACCGCTCCCAATTTTAAGGTAAGATTTTTCTCCGGTAAATTTCAAATCCTGGGGGGCTGCTCCTATTGATGCATATTGAAAAATTTTACAATCATGACCAATGGTTACATACTGATCAATAGTAGCATAGGGTCCAATTTCAGTTCCAGATGCAATACATACATCGCTTTCAACTATTGAATACGGTCCGATTTTAACATTGGAATCAATTTCTGCACTGGGATCTATAATAGCTGTTGGGTGAATCATACTAAACTCCATCTTTATTATTCTTTTCAATTTTATCCATTCTTTTTTCAAGAAAAAAAATTTTTTTTCTAAACTCAGGCAGCCTGGGGATAATTGTTGATACCTTGAGCCATAATTTATGAGGCATTTGCGGCATACCCGACACTATTGAATCAGGGGAAACATCAGATACAACACCGGCACAGGGTCCGATTATTGCGTTGTCACCAATTGTAAGATGACCGGACACACCAGATCTGCCGGCACAGATCACATTTTTCCCAATTTTAGCACTACCAGCTATTGCAACCTTGGCTGTTAAAAGTGAGTTCTCACCAATAACAACATTATGGGCAATATGAACAAGGTTATCTGTCTTAACGCCGTTTTTCAACCAGGTTTTTCCGAAAGTACCTCTGTCAATAGTATTTACTGCGCCTATTTCAACATTATCACCAATACACACATAACCTGTATGTATAATTTTTTCATGGGTCTTATTTGTCATTGTAAAACCAAACCCATCGCTTCCAATAACAGTTCCTGAATGAATAATCACATTGCTGCCTATTTCCGATTTATCCATAATTGTTGTATTGGGTTTGATAATAGTATTATCTTTAATAATAACATCATCTCCTATAAAGACATTGGGCATAAGAACAACTTCATTCCCAATTGTTACATTATTACCAAGATAAACATTATTATATATTGAAACATTTTGTCCTAATTTTACATTCTTACCAATGCATGCACTGGGTGCAATTGTTTTATTATATCCTTTTTCAGGATTTAGAGTTTTTAAAATTTTAAAAAACTTGTTTTTAGGATTATCTGTTTTTAAAATTACTGATCTGATTTTCAAATCATCAGAAACTACAAAATCTTTTGGAATAATTACAGCACCTGCATTACACTCATTGAGTTTTTTTAAAAATTTAATATCAGAAGCAAAAGTAAGAGTTTTCATATCTGCAGTCTCAAAAGATGAAAACTGATCAATTAACAGATTCTCATCCCCAATGACTTGAGCTTCAATAATTTTTGCGATCTTTTTTATTCTAAATTGCATAATTTAAAAATCTATTTTTTCTTCTTAGCAATTATTTTATTGTATTCAAGAATAACCTTGTCAGTAATATCAATAGATTTAGGATTATACACAACACCGGCTGTTTTTTTCTCAACAATCAATAAATATCCTCCTTGTTTACCAATTTTTTGAACAATTTCAAAAACAGCTTTCTGCATTTTCTGCATTTCTTTACTTTCAAGAGCTTTTAAATCATATTGTAATTTTTTTTGGGCTTGATTAAAATCATTAACTTTAATTCTATATTCCCGCCCTTTTTGTTCTCGTTTTTCCTGGTTTAATACCATTGATTCTCTTTTAAGTTTTTTTTCTAATTCTATGATTTCTTTTTGCATCTTTTTTAATTTGTGTGAAAATTCATTGCCCTTTGCCTGTATTTTCTTTTGCACTATTTTTCCAGCACTGGATTTAGTCACTATTTTTTGAAAATTAATAAGCCCTATTTTAGCAACATCTGCAGAAAAACCAGAGCTTGTTATTAAAAAAATAAAAATAAAAGAAACAATAATTGATCTGATAAATTTTTTCATAAGAATATCTCCTAAATAATATTTTCTAAATTAAAATCTTGCACCTATAGTGAATTGGAACCTGCTATTTCCATCCTCATCAATTCCTCTTCCATTTTTAATTATACCATACTCCAATCGCATGGGACCCATGGGAGAATCCCATCTTATTCCAAGACCGAAACTTGCATAATTATTTGACAAACTAAGTGGCTGCTTTTTTAAAAAAACATCTCCCTGATCATAGAACAAAACGCCACTTACACCTTGATCTTCAACAAGTGGAAATGTAATTTCTGTATTAAATTGTATAAATTTCTCACCGCCACGTTCTTTTCCATTTATTTTACTTGCATAAATATCATTTGGTTTAAATCCCCTGATTGAATTGATACCCCCGAGATAAAATCTTTCATAATCTATATCAGGATGACCGTTTGTTCTGTCATCAAGGTATCCGCTTTTGCCATGGATTACCCATGTAAACTTCCAGAAAACAGGAATATATAATCCAACGTCTAACAATGATTTTGTAAAACTAATATCTCCACCCAGAGACTTATCAGCATACTGAACAGATAATATCGAAAACAGACCCTTTCTTGGGCAAAAATCTCTATCTCTTGAATCATAACTGATATTTGGTGATATACTGGCAGTTAAATAATGCCCATTCTCAACTGTTGTATAAAGTTTGTCAACATTACTGATGGTAAAATCTTCATAGCTATAGGATATTCCTATTCTTGTATATTCAAAAACAGGATATGAAAAACTCACCCCCCCGCCTTTAGATTTTTTATCATAATGGTCTAATTCTTCGTCTTGATTATAAAGTTCAATGCCAGTGGATAATGGTATATCAAATAACCACGGTTCAATATATTTAAGCGAAAATAATAATGATGAGCTGGATAACTGGGTTTTAAATTTTATGGTCTGTCCTTTGCCAAACAAATTACCTTCACTTAATTCAATCATTCCAAAAAGTTTTTCTTTTGTACTATAACCTCCACCAAAGGTAAATTTACCAGTTGTTTTTTCAACAACATCAATATTTAAATCCATTGTATCTTCATTTGTACCAGGGGAAGGATTAACATCGATTGTCTTAAAATATTTTAATTTTTTTAAATTTTGAAGGCTCTTTTGAATTTTTTTCTTACTGTATAATTCTGTTTCAATAGCTTTTAGCTCACGTCGAATCACCTTATCACGGGTACGATTATTACCTTTGATAATTATCCGTCCAAAATAGACCGGACGACCTTTTTTTATAATAATGGTAAGTTCTACATTATGCTCTTTGTTATCTCTGTCCACAAGCGGAGATATTTCAAGTTGGGCATAACCTTTATCTGTATATATATCAGAAAGAGTAAATATGTCATTTCTAAGGACTTTTCTTGAATAAAACTTCATATCATCAATTTTTATTTTTTTAAAAAGCTCTTTTTCAGACAATATCAAATCACCTTGAATATTAACTTTTTTCACCTTATACTGAAGCCCTTCTTTAATCTCAAAATGAACCAGAATACTTTTTTTGCCAAATTTTATTTCAGGTTCAGGGACACTGGCATCTAAAAAACCATTATTCTTATATAATGACTCAATTTTAATGACATCTCTCTGAAGTTTTGCCCTGTCCAGGTTTCCTGAAGATGTAATAAACGAAAAAAAACCTTTTTCATTGGTTTCCATTTCATCAAGCAAATCATCATCATCAAAATATTTATTTCCTTCAAATGAAATTTCTTTAATCTTTAATTTTTCACCTTCAATAATTTTGAAAACAATATCTGCCTGGTTATTTTTTGTCTCTTTGATATCATAGTCAACTTTGCAATTATGATAATTCTTTGTTTTATATAATGCTTTAATCCTTAAACTATCACGGTTTATTTTAAATATATTGAGAATCGATCCAGTAGTTGTTGTTACTACTTCCTTTAATTCTTTTTCCTCAAATTTTCTATTACCATTAAATTTAATGATTCTGACAGATGGTCTTTCAACAACTTTAAAAATTATTTTAACCCCTGTATCAAGTTTCACTTTTTCAGCTTGAACATCTTTAAAATATCCAAGTTTGTATATATTTTTTATATTTTGCGCAATCTTAGCTTTATACAAAATATCTTTGGGCTTAATATCTACAGCTCTTAAAATTGCATCGTCTTCAATTCTTTTATTCCCCTGTATACCAATTTTTAAAATAATTTTTTTTTGGAAAATTTCTGAAATAATATTTTTACCAAGCTGAGTCACAGCTGAATGTAATTTCTCAATTCCGCTAATCTGAGCAAAATAAGACTTAGCAGGTTTTGACTGATATATATCAATAATTTTAATATCAATACTCATCTTATCACCAGCCTCAAACAAACTGCCAACAACTATATAATCAGTACCATATTCAATACCAATTTTTTTAAATGTTTGATAATTAAATTGAGATACTTTGTATTCTTTGTCAATTATTATAGATTTAGCTTCAGCCTTATTCAGCACTTCTGAAATCATCGCAGGTATTTTCTTTGAAAGGGGCTGATTGTTTTTACCTGCATATATATTAAAAGGGAGAAATCCAATCTTAATATTCTTTTCCGAATATGCATTTAAAGGTAACAAACTAACAATTAACAATACTATAAAAAATAATTTTTTATTCATATTTCTTTTTAATTTTAACTTCAATATTACCTTCCAAATCTTATTTTAAATTTATGCCGCTAAAATTTTGCCGTCCGCAATAGTTATTTGTCTTTCCAACAGCCCTGCCAATTCTTCATTATGGGTTACAATTACAACCGTCATACCCATTTCTTCATTTAATTCGCTTATCAATTGATGCACACCCTGGCTGTTTTTTTTATCCAGGTTTCCAGTCGGTTCATCGGCTAAAAGCAAATCAGGACTATTAACAAGAGCTCTTGCGAGAGCCACACGCTGCTGCTCACCACCTGACAAATCCTCTACTCTGCTTGATACTCTATTATTCAAGCCTACACGATTAAGTATTTGTAAAGCACTATCTTTAATATTTTTATATTTTTCTTTATTATCATGATGTTTAAAAATACTGGAATGTATCATACATGGTATCATGACATTTTCCAGGGCTGAAAACCCAAATAAAAGATGGTGGAATTGAAATACAAAACCAATATTTATATTCCTGAACCTTGCAAGTTCAAAATCTTTTAATAAAGAAATATCCTCATTGTTAAAAAATAAATTTCCTTTATCCAATTGATCAAGTGTACCTATAATATTTAATAGGGTTGACTTTCCAATTCCAGATGCTCCAACAACAGCTATGGTCTCCCCTTTTTCAATAATTAAATCAGCATTCTCTAAAATCTTAATTGTTGAATCGTTGGAAACAAACTCTTTATAAGCCGATTTCAAATGTACAATTGTTTTTTTATTATCCATATCTCAATGCTTCAACCGGGTTCATCTTAGATGCCTTGTTTGATGGATAAATTGTCGAAATAAAACATATCATTATGGCAGACAAGGCTATTACACTTACATCCATGCAATTTAAGTCAATGGGCAAAGTTCTGAAAGGATATGCTGCCGGGAGATGTATAAATTCATATCGTTTAAGCAGCAAACAAATAACGACTCCAGAAATTGTTCCTAACAATGTCCCAATGGTTCCAATTATCATTCCTTGAAAAATAAAAATTTTACGAATTATTTTATCAGTTGCTCCCATGGCTTTTAAAGCAGCTATATCTTTGGTTTTTTCCATTACCATCATCATAAGAGCACTTGCAATATTAAATGCTGCAACAAAAATAATCAAAGTAAGAATAATAAACATGGCAGTTTTTTCAAGTTTCAAAGCTGAAAAAAGGCTTTTATTGATATCCATCCAGTCCCTGATATAAAATTTATAATCAAGCAGCGGAAGAATTTTCTTTTTTAATGAATTTACAGAATAAATATCATCAACCCAAACACCTAAGGCAGAAACACCATTTTTAATTCCTGTAATATTCTGTGCCTCTTTAATATGGATATAAATAAGTGCACTGTCATATTCATACATTCCAGATTCAAAAACTCCAGTGACAAGGAATCTGCTCATGGAAGGGATGTGCCCCATGGGTGAAATAATTCCACCAGGGGATATTAAAACAATTTTACTGCCTTTAGTAACACCAAGGTTTATAGCGAGCTGTTTGCCAATTATAACACCAGGATACTTATTAGCAGAATTTCTGATTTTTAAATCAGCTCGTAATCGTTCAGGAGTAAACCCCTTAATAAGCTTAACTTTGCTTTCAGGGTCTATGCCACGCAACATGGCACCGGTAAATGAACTTGCTGATCTCACCATAATTTGACCAAACAATATTGGAGAGATATTCTCAATGTGTTTTATACTTTGTATTTTATCAATTGCATTTTGATAATTATCAAAGTTTCCTGCATAGTTCATAATAAGAAGGTGTGGCTGCAAACCAAGTATTTTTTCTCGAAAACTATTTCCAGCGCCACTCATAACCGCGATGACAATAACAAGAGCCATAACTCCGACAGCAACACCGGCAATGGAAAGAAAACTCACAAAAGAAATAAAACCTTCTTTTCTCTTTGCCTTAAGATACCTGCTGGCTATAAACAATTCAAAGGACATTTATTATTAATTCTTTCTCATATGAGGAAAAAGTATTACTTCTCGGATAGATTCCGAATCAGTTAACAACATCACAAATCTATCTATGCCAATACCCTGCCCTGCTGTTGGAGGCATACCATACTCAAGGGCTTCAACATAATCAGCATCCATGATATGTGCTTCTTCATCTCCACCATCTCGCTGGGCAGATTGTTGAAGAAATCTTTCGTATTGATCTTCAGGGTCATTTAATTCAGAAAACCCATTTGCAATTTCTTTCCCTGCAATAAAAAGTTCAAAACGATCAGTCAATTCAGGGTTTAAATCATTTTTTCTGGACAATGGAGAGACTTCAACAGGATAGCCTGTAATAAATGTAGGCTGAATAAGCTTGGGTTCAACCAGAATATCAAAAAGTTTTGTTAAAACTTTTCCGTATTTATCTTTTTTTTGTATTTCAATATTATTTTTATCGGCAAATTCCAAAAGAGCATTTTTATCTTTTACAATCTCAGGATCAATGCCACCTATTTTTATCAATGAATCAATCATGGATATTCGCGTCCATTTTTTTGAAAAATCAATAACCTCGCCTTGATAATTAATCTTGTCAGAGCCTGTAACTTCTTTTGCAACAAAGGCAAACATATTTTCTGTAAAATCCATTAAATCTTCATAGGTTGCATATGCCTGATAAAATTCAACCATGGTAAACTCAGGGTTATGCTTTGTGGAGACCCCTTCATTTCTAAAATTTCGATTAATCTCAAATACTTTTTCAAATCCGCCAACAACTAATCGTTTTAAATAAAGTTCAGGAGCAATCCTGAGATATAAATCCATTGAAAGAGCTTTGTGCCAGGTTTTAAAAGGAGTTGCTTCAGCGCCCCCAGGCAGAGGCTGCATCATTGGAGTTTCAACCTCCATAAATCCGCTGCTTTCAAAAAAACTTCTCATCACAGCAATCGTCTTGCTTCTTTTAATAAAAATATCTCTTGTTTCTTCATTCATAATAAGATCAAGATATCTTTGTCTATATCTTTTTTCAGGGTCTTTTAAACCATGAAACTTTTCAGGCAGGGGTCGCACAGCTTTAGTAATAAGCTGAAACTCCTGAGCAATTATTGTCCATTCACCGGTTCTTGTTTTAAAAAGAGGACCTTTGATTCCAATAAAATCCCCAATATCAAGTTTTTTAAAAAGAGCATATTTATCGTCACCTACCATATCCTTTTTTATATATGCCTGGATCTGTCCTGTCCCATCCTTATACCTTATAAAAGAAGATTTCCCCATTTTGTTGATTGCCATCATCCTGCCGGCAATGGAAAATTTCATACCATTTTCACCAAGCGAGTCAGGATTTTTCTCAATAATAGATTGTATTTCTAAAATAGAGTGGGAAATTTTAAAATTATTAGGATAAAGTTGAATATTATTCTCTTTTAATTCATTGATTTTAACCTTGCGAAGTTTAATAACCTTACTTGTTTTTTCATCCATATATGCAATCTTTCTTTATGTTTTTTAGATATAATATCTAAATTTTTAATTCTAATAAACAATTATAACTTAAGCATGCAAAATTAGCCTATTTTTAACATAAATTCAAGATATTGTTGGAATATTTATTTTTATAAGAGAATAAAAAGGTTTAGAGCAGCGTATTTATTGCAAATTAATTTATGTATCTTCCCTGGATGCTTTGAAAATCAATGTAAAAGCTGTACCTTTACCTGGTGTTGATTCACAATCGATTATACCTTGATATATGTCAACAAGCTTATGAACGATTGAAAGACCAAGACCTGTCCCATCATCTTTGGTTGTAAAAAAAGGATCAAAAACAGAATCAATATTCTTTTCTGATATTCCACAACCATCATCAATAATATTTAAATATATTCGATTGTTTGTCGATTTTTTTAATTCTATTAATATTTCACCTGATCCTTTCATTGCCTGGGCTGAATTAATTAATAAATTCCACATAATCTGTTTAAAATGTATTAAATCAATTTCCATAGTAGCATTTGAAGCTAATTTTACAATTACATTGATATTATCATTATACTCAGGGGCATTAAGAAAAAGTTCCACTATTTCTTCAATAATAATATCAAGTTGGATAATCCCGATGTCACAGGCTTCAGGTTTTACAAACAAACGGAAATTATTCACTATACTTTCCAGCCTTTTGGTCTCCCTTAATACGATCTGCATTAAGCGGTAATCTGAAGACCCGGGCTTTGCTTTTTCTTTTAAAAGTTGAATAGAACCAGATAAAGATGCCAGAGGATTTTTAATTTCATGGGTTATACCAGAAAGCATTTCATTCACAGCACTCATTCTTTCCACTCTCCTGAGATGCCCCTGGGTGATTTTTAAATCATGTTTTGCATTTTTTGCATTTAATGCAAGAATACCGCTTAAAATAGCTATGGTATAGCACGCAACCACTACAATAATAATTTTAAAAACAATATAATTCGCACTATACACTGATGTAAGGTAAAGACTCTTAGTGAAAATATTCACAATCCCAGAATAATCAAGCCAGACAAGACTGCAATATTGTATGCTGGAAATTGTGGCAATAATCAATCCGCCTTTATAGTACAAAAAAAGGCTGGAACATATAATTACAATTAAATAAAGAAATATGAAAATACTTTCAAAACTGCCTGTAATATATATAATTGATGTTACAAAAAAAGTTTCAATAACAGCCCATATAAGCATAAGATATGAGCTTTTTATCTTTTGATTTACCAAGAAAAAATAATAAATAATTGATGTTATAAACAACAAAGAAGCAACAATATACAAAGATACAAAGGGCCGAGAAAATAAAGGAATATCCTTGGTAAAACAAAATAAAAAAGTTGAGAAAAAAAGCACAATTGAAAAAAGAGATCTGAACAAAATGATCCATTTAAATTCAGTGCTGATATTATTTTTAAAATAAAACAAAGTTAAGTAATTAGAGTCCTCCTGCCATCTTAAATATAGGAAGATACATTGATATTACAAGACCGCCAATGATAACTCCCAGAAAAACCAACATAAACGGTTCAATAAGTTCTGTAAGGTTTCCAACAGCCTGATCAACTTCATCATCATAAAAATCTGCAATTTTACTCAACATAATATCCAGGGCACCTGTTGATTCTCCAACAGCAATCATGGAGCAGACCATTGAAGGGAAAACTCCGCTTTCAAGAAGAGGATCAGCCATGGAACGTCCTTCTGATATACCGGATTTAACATCCAAAATAGCAAATTCAACAGATTTATTACCTGATGTTCTTGCAACAATATCCAAAGTATCTAAAATTGATACTCCACTTGACAGCATTGTACTTGCTGTTCTTGTAAATTTTGCCACTGCAACTTTTCTTATTAAAATACCAAGTACCGGAAGCTTTAAAAAAAAATCATCAAGAACAATCCTTCCTTTCTCACTATGATAAATTTTTCTGAATATTATTGGAAATAAAACAACAGCTCCCAGAAAAAACCATTTATATTTAATAGCAGCATCACTCATTGAAACTACAAATTGAGTGGGAGCAGGTAATGCCTTCTCCATTGTAGCAAACATTTCAGTAAAAACAGGTATAACAAATACTAGCAAGACTGCAACAACAACAATGGCAATTATTATTGTAACAGCAGGGTAAATCATGGCGCCTTTTACCTTTTTTTTCAATTTTGCCATCTTTTCCATATAAGCTGATAACCTGCTTAAAATAACATCCAGAATACCGCCTGCTTCTCCTGCTGCCACCATATTTACAAATAATTCATTAAAAACTTTTGGGAATTTTTTTAATGCATCGGCAAAGGTCTCTCCAGATTCAACACTAATCTTAACCTGTTTAAGTATTTTCTTAAACGTTGGATTTTCCTGCTGGGTATGCAATATATCCAGACATTGCAATAAAGGCAGACCTGCATCAATCATAGTGGAAAATTGTCTTGAAAAAATAATAACATCATTTTCCTTAACCGGTGGCTGAAGAAAAGAGATATTTTCCAAAATATCTTTTGGCTTCTTTTTAACTCTTATGGGAGTAATTCTTCTTCTTTGTAAACTAACACGGACCTGATCAGCGCTTTCCGCCTCAAGTTCACCTTTAATTTTCCTGCCTTTTGGATTTTTCCCTGTCCATAAAAATACTTCAGGCATAATATTCCTCTTCTAGTAGTAATTTGTCAGTTAAACTTATCATAAACATATAAGAGAGCAATTGTAAAATAAATTTTAATATACTATAAATAATAATATAATACTATACATTGAATACTATGGATGTTCAATCTTGAAAAAAAAAATTAAACCGAAAACTATAATTACAAGTCATATTAATGCAGACTTTGATGCTGTAGCGTCCATGCTTGCAGCACAGAAGCTTTATTCAGACTCTGTTATAATTTTTCCAGGAACTCAGGAAAAAAACCTTAAAGACTTTTTCATAAGTACAATGAGTTATCTTTTTAATATGGCAGAACCATCGCAGATTGATTATTCATATGTAAAAAAACTTGTAATTGT
This sequence comes from uncultured Desulfobacterales bacterium, assembly GCA_964612755.1. Taxonomy (GTDB): domain Bacteria; phylum Desulfobacterota; class Desulfobacteria; order Desulfobacterales; family Desulfobacteraceae; genus JAIOSM01. The sequence goes on from CAZTEM010000004.1 coordinate 49,639, forward strand.
TGATACAAAACAAGAAAACAGACTTGTTGGAGTTAAAAATCTTTTAAGTAAAAAAAATATTGATATTCATATTTATGACCATCATCCTCCGTTTAAAGATGATATAAAAGGATCTGTTGAATTTTTTTCCAATTCTGGAGCAACAATTACTATTTTAAGCCGGCTGATTCGAGAAAAACAAATTCAAATTTCAAGTGAAGAAGCTACTATCATGGCTTTGGGTATTTATGAAGACACGGGTCTTTTTACCTACACATCAACCAAACAGGAAGATTTTAAAGAAGCAGCTTTTCTTTTATCTTGTGGTGCCAATCTTGATATTATTGCGAACCTTGTAATAAAAGAAATACGCTCAGACCAGGTAGCATGGCTCAATGAGCTTTTAAATGAAATGGTCATCCATAAAATTAATGGTATTAATGTACATGTTTCAACCATTTCATCTCCAGACTATATTCCAGATCTTGCTTCGATTGTACAAAAAATTGTACGCATGGAAAATTTAGATATTTTTTTTACAATTGTTCTAATGGACAATAAAATAAATATAATTGCACGCAATCGTTTGCCTGATATAGATGTAGGAAAAATATTATCACATTTTGGTGGTGGTGGGCATTTATATGCAGCATCTGCAAAACTTCACAATAAGACCCTTGCCCAGGTGGAACAAACTCTATTAGAAATCCTTGAAAAAAATTTCAAAACACATTCCATTGTATCAAAACTTATCAGCTCGCCTGCAATAACAATAGACCCTGATATGGAATGTAAAAATGCAAGCAAGCTTATGACCCGTTACAATAAAAATGTTTTATTGGTTATTAATAAAAAATCACAATCCGTATCAGGGTATATTACAAGACAAATCATTGAAAAAATTTTATATCATAAGCTTGAACATAGTCAGGTAAAAGATTATATGAATCCCCATATTAAAACCATCCCTTTTAACACAACTCTTTCTACAATAGAGCAAATAATTATTGAAAATGGTCAACGGATATTGCCTGTTATCAATAATAATAAAATTCAAGGTGTGATAACTAAAACAGATCTTTTAGATTTTCTTGTGCAGCATAATAAAAATATTAAGCAATCAGACAAGGATATTAAGAATAACACTAAAGATGCAAAAAAGAAAAAAATCAATAAAATCCTTTCTAAAAGATTGGATAAAATTTATCTTGATCTGCTCAAATCTCTGGGTCAAACCGGCGACAGGCTTGGATTAAGAATATATGTTGTCGGAGGATTTGTAAGAGACCTGCTTATTAAACAAAAAACAGAAGATATTGATATTGTTGTTGAAGGTGATGGTATTGCTTTTGCCAAAGAATTTGCAAATAAAAATCAATTAAGGGTCCATGGATATAAAAAATTTGGTACTGCTGTAGTGATCTTTCCAAACGGGTTAAAAATTGATGTCGCATCAGCAAGATACGAATATTATAAAACACCAGCTGCTCTGCCTACAGTGGAAATGAGTTCCATAAAATCTGATCTTTTTCGCCGTGATTTTACAATCAATTCCCTTGCAATCTGTCTCAACTTAGACGACTTTGGTACTATCATAGACTTTTTTGGAGCAAATAGAGATTTAAAAGATAAAACTATCCGAGTTCTCCATAACTTGAGCTTTGTTGAAGACCCCACAAGAATTTTTAGAGCCATCAGATTTGCCAATAGATTTGATTTTAAAATTGGCAAGGTAACCTCTGCTTTAATTAAAAATGCTATTAATATTAATTGCTTTAAAAACTTAAGCGGACTAAGGGTTTTATCAGAATTAAAACATATATTTGAAGAAGACAATCCAATACCTGCCATAAAAAGCCTTCAAAACTTTGGTATTGAAAAAATGCTTCATCCCGAACTAATGATTGATAAAACCACTTATAAACTCTTTGATGAAATTTATAAAGTTGTATCCTGGCATAACCTTCTCTATAGCGGAGAAAAATATTTTCGGTGGTCTTTATATTTTATGGCTCTTATTGACAGAACTTCCTTTAAAACAGCTAATGAATTATGCGAAAAGCTTAAATTACCAGTAAAGGAACAAAATATTGTTATGAAACACAGACTCAGAGCTAAAAAAGATTTGGGTTTATTGGAAAAAAATCTGCCCCTGAAAAACAGTGCGCTTTATGGTTTACTATCTGTTTTTAAGACTGAACTGATCCTTTTCATGATTGCCTCTACAAACACCCAGGAAAGCAGAAAAGCTATCACACATTATTATACAAAATTAAAAAATATAAAAATTACAATCCGCGGCAAAGATCTTATTGACATGGGACTTACACCTGGTTATGCTTTCAAAAAAACTTTTGATGCTGTCCTTAACGCAAAGCTTGATAAAAAAATCAATTCAAAAAATGATGAAAAAAAATATGCTCTGGAATATATCAAAAAAAATAAATTTATTGATTGATTCTTAACAGGCTTATGTGCTAATTCCCTTTTAAAAAATATAAAAATTTACTTTAGGATAATATTCAATGAAAAACGCTGACTTTTTAACAGGTATCACAACAAGCGGAACACCGCATCTTGGCAATTTTGTAGGTGCAATACGACCTGCTGTGCAAACAAGCAAGGATACTAATTTAATATCATATTATTTTCTTGCTGATTTTCATTCCCTTATTAAATGTCATGATCCCGAACGTGTTAAATGTTCCTCTCTTGAGATAGCTGCAGCATGGATAGCCCTTGGATTAGATTATAATAATTGTATTTTTTACAGGCAATCTGATATACCTGAAATTCCTGAACTTACCTGGATATTAACCTGTATAACATCTAAAGGACTTATGAATCGCGCCCATGCATATAAAGCAAATGTTGATGAAAATAAGAATACAGGGAATAAAGATATAGACCATAATATTTCCATGGGACTTTTTTGTTATCCAATACTTATGGCTGCTGATATTCTAATGTTCAATGCAAAAAAAGTCCCTGTGGGCAAGGATCAGGTACAGCATCTTGAAATGACAAGAGATATTGCTTCAAGATTTAACCATCAATATAAAAATTTATTCACCCTGCCAAAGGTTGTTGTTGATGAATCAAGCTCTGTACTTGCAGGACTGGACGGCAGGAAAATGAGTAAAAGTTATAATAATACCATACCTCTTTTTGATAATGAAAAACGTTTAAGAAAGCTTATAATGAAAATTAAAACCAATTCCCAGTCTCCAGAAGAACCAAAAGACTATAATACATGTACTTTGTTTTCCATATATGAAGCTTTTGCAACAAAAGATGAAATTACAGCCATGAAAAAAAGATATAAAGAGGGTATTGCCTGGGGCACAATGAAACAAGAACTTTTTGAATATATTAATGAAACTCTTAAAGAACCAAGAATTAAATATAATGAGCTTATTAATTCACCTGGAGATATAGAAAACATCTTAACTAAAGGAAAAAATAAAGCAAGAGAATATTCAGTACCATTCCTTGCGAAAATCAGACAGGCAGTGGGTATCCAATCACTTGCCTAGAGTTTGAACCTCTTTTTTCGAAAGAAATCTCCATTTGCTCTTTTGTAAATTGCCAAGTTTAATATTTGAGACCCTGATTCTTTTTAAATTTTCTACCCTATTACCTAATTTTTTCACCATTTTCCTTATCTGACGGTTTCTTCCCTGTTTTAATATTATTCTGAACTGAGTATTGGAAAGCCTTTTGATTTCAGATCGTCGTGTTTTTTCTCCATCAATATAAAGACCTTGTTCCATTTTCTTTAATGAATCATCTGAAATGATTTTAAAAGTTGTTACTTCATATTCTTTTTCATGATCAAAGGAAGGATGGGAAAGCTTGTTATGAAGCGCACCATCATCGGTCAAAAGTATCAAACCTTCAGAATCTTTATCTAATCTTCCAACAGGGTAAATACGTTCTTTAATGTCAACTAAATCAAGCACTATTTTTTCTTTTTTATGGGAACGAGAGCATGAAGAAATAAATCCCACAGGTTTATTTAATGCAATATAAATATTTTCTTTTTCTAAATTTAAAAAAATCTGGTTATTATCAAACAAAATTTTGTCTTCTCCAGGTACTATTTTTGTACCAAGTTCAACAACAATTTTATCATTAACTTTTATTCTGCCCTGTTGGATATACTTTTCAGCTTTTCTTCTTGAACATATACCAGAATGGGCAAGAAATTTTTGCAATCTCATTGTCATGATCTATAATCTGCATTAATTGTTACATATTCTTTGGAAAAATCACAAAATAGAAAATAATCTTCAAAATCACCAAGATTTAAATTAAGGGTTATATCATATTCATCTTTTTTTAAAATTATATTTGCCCGATTTTCTGCCTCTTTTCCACACCATTTTCCTTTATCCAGGATAATAACATCATTAAAACTTAAGTCAATCTTATCCATGACAAGTTCAGCTCCGGATCTTCCTGCAGCAGCAACTATTCTACCCCAGTTGGGATCTTCTCCAAACAATGCTGTCTTAACAAGGTTTGAATTTGCAATGGTCTTAGCAATCATAAAAGCATCTTTCTCATTTAGCGCTCCCTTAACAATAATCCTTGCAGATTTTGTTGCACCTTCACCATCTTTTACTATTTTTTTGGAAAGGTCGAACAGCACTTTATCAAAGCTTTTCTGAAATGCATCAATATCATCATCATTTTCAACAATAGCCTTGGACATCCCATTGGCAAGGCATAATACAGTATCATTAGTACTGGTATCGCCATCCACTGAAATTCTGTTAAAAGAACGATCACATGATTTTTGTAAGATATTTTGCAATATAAAAGACGATATATTTAAATCAGTACATATAAAACTGAGCATTGTTGCCATATCCGGGTGTATCATACCGGAACCCTTTGCAATACCAACAATTGAATATTCATTATCTTTAATACGATCTTTTCTCACAACCTTTTTTATAGTTTTATCAGTGGTTAAAATAGCTTGAGCAAAGTCATCTATGCCGCCCCTATCAATGGTCTGAACAAGCTTTGGAATACCTTTTTGGAATTTATCCATGGGAAGAGGCAGACCAATCACTCCGGTAGATGAGACAATGACAAATTCCTCTGGTATACCCAATTGATCTGCGACAAATTTTGAGGAATCAATAGCATCTTTTAGTCCTTGCTGACCTGTAAAACAATTTGCATTGCCGCTATTTACGAGTACTGCTTGACATATCCCGTGTTTTAACCTGTCTTGACCTAAAATAACCGGTGCTGCAACAACCTTGTTTTTTGTAAAAACAGCTGCCAGAGATGCAGGTTTTTCTGAAAAAATTATCCCCAGGTCAGATTTCTTATCAGGTTTAATACCAGCATTAATCCCATGAAATTTAAACCCTATCATATTTATCACCCCTGAATTTTTTTATTTATTTACTATCATTGATAAAAATTTAGCAAAATAATTAATTGAATCAATATAATGTGGTCTTAGAAAACATTATTTCCTTTAATTTTTCAAGAGTTTAATTTAATTTTTATACAATTTCTTTGAATTTTCATTGGCATTATTTTTGTTTTCGTAGTAATAATATATGAATGTATTGAATTCAAAACCCATTGGCAATAATAATATATAATTAAAATCAAATGTTTGAACCAAAACAATTCGGAAAATATTTAATCATCGATAAAATTGCTGCTGGCGGTTTAGCTGAGCTTTTTAAAAGTAAAGTTTCAGGCGCCCAGGGTTTTGAAAAACTAATTGCCATAAAAACTATACTGCCTCACCTTGCCCAGGATAATGAACTCATTCGCTGTTTTATTGATGAAGCAAAACTTGCAGCTTTACTTAATCATCAGAATATTGTTCAGATATATGATTTTGGAGATTTTGAAGGTACTTTTTACATTGCCATGCAATATCTGTATGGTAAAGACCTGCGCAGAGTGATCGACCGGGCAAAAGAAAAAAACATTTCCATTGACCTTGGTTATAGCCTGTACATAACTTCTCTTATTTGCTCCGGTCTCGGATATGCTCACAACTTAAAAGATCTTGAAGGCGAGCCATTAAAATTAATTCACAGAGATATTACTCCTCAAAATATTATTATCACCTATGACGGAGATGTGAAAATTGTTGACTTTGGGATTGCTAAAGCTGCTGCCAGAAGCACATTAACACAAGTTGGAACGATAAAGGGCAAAGTTGCACATATGTCACCGGAGCAGGCAGCGGGGCAAGCCATTGATCATCGGTCTGATATTTTTTCTACTGGAATTATTTTATATGAATTAGTCACCGGGAAAAAGCTTTTTACAGGGGACACCATGGAAATTTTGGCTAAAGTTCGCGATTGCAAATTTGAGCTTGCTGAAATTGCTGCGCCTAATCTGCCTGAAAAAGTGTATTCAATTATACATCGTGCTCTTGCTAAAGACCCTGATAAACGTTACCAGTCCTGTGCAGAGATACAATCAGATCTTGAAGATTGCATCCATGGGCTGACTGTTTGGCCAACCCCTCGTGGTCTAAGCCAAATTATGAATTCAATCTATAAAGATGAAATCCTTGTGGAAGAAGATTCCATGCGCAAGACATCCACAATTTCCATTGGAGGCAACAACCTTGGTGACACTGTGATGGATTATGGGAAAACAGCAGGAGAAATAATCTTTCAGCAAACAGGGAGTAATGCTACGGCAAAGCTTAATGCTTTTGAAGACCCTGATGTCACTAAAAATCTTACAGGGTCATTTACAAAAGTTATACAACCCCATGAAAGTTCAAAAATACCTGCTCTGATGTATTCCAGCTTTGCCATACTTGCCCTTGCATCCATTATAAGTATTTTAATTTATATGCCCAATATGGCAGCACGACAGAACAATGAATTCTTAGAACCGGAAATTGTTAATTCGATTAACTCAAATTTATCAAAGGAACCCTATTCAAAACCTGTTCCTCCCAACAACAAAGCTATTTCATCATCAAAACAAAATACAACTTATACTAAAACTTCCAATAAAAACAAACTGATAGAAAAAAAATTTAAAACTGCTGATATTAATGACAACTCTCCCTTGTACCAATACAATTCAATACTAATTGATAAAGCAATACCTGAAAAAAACAAAATTGAAAATTTTTTTGAGATAAAGGCTGCAATACAGGCATTAGATAATTATGATTTAAACAGAGCTGATATCTTTTTTAACAAAGCTATTATAAATCACCCTTCCTTATCAAAAGAAATAACTAAATTTTACTCGTTTAGTTTGCGAGAAAAAGGAATTATTCTTGAAAGAAAAAAACAGAAACAAGCTAAAGCTTATTTTCTAAAAGCAATTAAAATCGAACCGTTAAATCCGCACAATCACTTTCAGTTAGGGCTATTATATATCCGCCTGAATAAATTTTCATTGGCAATAAATGAATATCAAAAAGCACTGAATTTAAATTTCAAATCACCCACAATATATTTTAATATGGGATATGCCTATGCCAAACAAAAAAAATATAAAAAAGCTGAGGAAATGTTTATTAAATCCATTAATTTAAATCCGCCCTATATAGATGAAGCTCTATATAACCTTGCTGTTGTGCAAAATTTATATGGTGATAACAACGCAGCTTTAAAAAACCTTAAAAAAATTTTAAAGACTAACTCTAAAAACAAAAAAGCCAAATTACTTCTCTCTAAAATCAATAAAGAGGTCGGTTAAAAAACAAACTATAGTGATATGAATACTCTTCTAAAATATATTACATCCATCTGCCTATGCTTGGTATTAGTCCAAACCGGCTGTGTTTTTAAAATAAACAACCCTTTTGTAAAGTCCCCTCCCAAAAAAACAACAAAAAAACTCAAGAGCAAGCAGCCTATTTCCCATAAACAAATTTATTTTATCCATAAAGTTAGGTATGAAGGTGAAACTCTCTCCATAATAGCAAGATGGTATATTGGTAATTATAAAAGCTGGAAATCCCTTGCACATTATAACCCGGAACTAAACCCGTCCAATATCCATGTTGGAGATAAAGTCTGGATTCCGAGAAACAAGATGAAGACTTTTAAAAGAATGCCTAAATCTTTTTTAAAAAAATACACTAGACAAAAAAAAGAACCAATTATTAAAAAACATAAACCACCAAACAATAAACCAATTGAACTCTATGGTCCAAAAGAACATGAAGAAGAAACTGAATAATAAGACCATGACTAATAATATAAACACTAATAAAAGTTTTGAATAATGCAGATGAACTTTGAAGTTGCAGGACAAACTGACATTGGAAAAAAACGCAAAATAAATCAAGACACCTTTCTCATTGATGAAGAAAAAGGATTATTCATTGTTGCAGATGGTCTTGGGGGACATAGAGCCGGTGAAAAAGCAAGTTTACTTGCAACAGAAACCATTCAAAATTTTTTTATTAATAACTTTGAAAACCGCAGACCTGTAGAAAAGATGGATTCAAAAATCAATCTTTCACCCACAGCAAGTTCTTTACACAATTCCATTGAAAAAGCTAATCATCTGGTTCATTTAAAAGCATTAAATTTTTCTAAGTATAATGGCATGGGTACAACCATTGCAGCAGTGTGCCTTAAAGATAAAAACCTTATTTCGGCAAATGTTGGGGACAGCCCTATTTTTCTGGTACAAAAAGGGAATGTCTATCCTCTTTCTGAGACCCATACTGTGGAAGAAGAGCACAATATCCCTGAAGATTCTCAATTAAATGTATTTGGACAAAATTATTGGAAAATGCTTACAAGGGCAATTGGCATTGAAGAAACAGTCAAGCCATATCTCTGTGAAATACCAGTCTTTGCTGGTGATGCTTTTGTATTATGTTCCGATGGTCTTTCAAAAGCTGTCACACTAGAAGAAATTGCAAAAATCACCCAGAGATACTCTGCAAAAGATGCCTGCTCATTATTTATTGAACTGGCAAATACCCGTGGAGGCAAAGATAATATAACTGTAATTGTCATAAAAATAAAAAAAGGTGGACTATCTCGTTTTAACTTAGTATATTGGGCTTCAAAATTGATGAAAAAAATAATATCACAAAAATGAAACATCAATAGATGGAAATTTAAATCATGACTATGGTAACTTTAACGCTTGTGTATAGGAACAAAAAATTAAAAACCTATGCGCTGAAAAAAGGCGAAGCCTTAACTGTTGGTAGAAAAAACACTAATAATGTTACTATCGATAATGTAGCTGTATCAGGAACACATGCAGAAATTTTATATCTGGATAAAGGGCTTCTTGTTACTGACCTCAACAGCAAGAATGGTACATTTGTCAATAAAAAAAAGATCAATGCCCATTGGCTTCAAAATCATGATAAAATTGTGATTTGTAAACATACCCTTGTTGTCTCCAATTTAAAACTTAAACGCGTTGACGATAGACTTGAATCATCTGATTCAACTATTATAGGATCTGAATTATATAATGATGAGACAATGATTTTAGACACAAACACTCAAAAATCATTAATAGAACAGAACAGAACAAAAACGCGTATTAGAATAAACAAAAAGAAAAAAAATATAGGTGTATTGATTTATTTGTCTGGTGGTAAGGGCAGAATTGAACTTATCAATAAAATAATAAAAATTGGTAAAGAAAGATCTTGTGACATAATTGTTAAAGGCTTTTTTGTTGGTAAAACAATGGCAACAATTGTGAAAAGACCGGACGGTTATTATTTGAGTTATTATCAGGGTTTTATCAAACCAAAAGTCAATAACCGCCCTGTTAAAGATACAATCAAATTAAAATCCCATGATAAGATTAAGGTTGGTCCCTCAGTACTGGAGTTTTATTTTAAATAAGCTCAGAGCATTTTAATATCACGTGACTCAACAAAACAATAAAACCAATTTTAAAATTATAATTGAATATGATGGGAAAAATTTTTCTGGGTGGCAGATACAAAAAGATCGCATCACTATTCAAGCAGAACTTGAAAAAAACCTTTCGAAAATTTTAAATCAACCAATCAAAGTAACAGGATCAGGCAGAACTGATGCCGGAGTTCATGCCTATGGGCAGGTTGCAAATTTTCTTGCCAATACCAACCTGCCCTGTCACAAAATCAAACATGGAATCAATAGCATTATCAACAAGTCCATAGTTATTAAGACATGTTCCATAGTTAATCAAAATTTCCATGCAAGATACGATGCCTTAAGTAAAGAATATCACTATTATATCTTAAATCGATCCACTCCCTGCGCAATACAAAAAAATTATGTCTGGCATATTAAAAAAAACCTGAATCTTGATAAGATGATTCAATGTTGTTCCATAATAAAAGGAAGACATGATTTTAAATCTTTTGAAGGGGCAGGAAGTCCAAAAAAAAATAGTATACGGGAAATTTTTTCTGCAGGTATTGTCAATGATACAAATAATATTAATAAGAACACAATTATTTTTAAAATTTCTGCCAATGGCTTTTTAAGGTATATGGTAAGAAATATTATAGGAACAATTGTGCTTGCAGGTCTTTCAAAAATCAGCACTAAAGAATTTGAAAATATTTTAACAGCTAAAAATAGAGACCTTGCAGGAGCTACTGCCCCTGCGCAAGGACTTTTTTTAATGAATGTTAAATATTAAAAAAATCTTAATTTAAGCTCTAAGATCATTTATACCCTTTGCAATTATATCAAAAAGAATTTTTAAATCTTTTTTTTCAACACATGAAAAAGCAACTCTTAAATTATTCTCACCAATTGAAATCAAGCCCAAACCATATTTTTCCAAAAGGTGTATTCTTAATTTCTCGGCATTATTTTCTTTTAATCTTATACACATAAAATAGCCTGAATTAAATGGGTATACATCAAAATATTCCTTATATGCAGAATCTCTAACCACATCTTTAATTGCCATGCATCTATTCATGAGTAAATCAAATTTTTCATTTTTCTTTAAAAGATAATCTTTACTTCCCATGGATTTAAGAAGTATTGTCTGGCTTAGATGAGAAATATTAGAGACATTACCTCGTATGCACCCAGCGGTTTTCTTCTCAAGCGCTTCATATATTGCAATATTGTCTTGATCCAATGATAATCCGTAGGTAATAAAACCTATTCGAAGCCCCCATACATAGTCTTCTTTTGTTGCACCATCAAGCTTAACTGCAAGTATTCTTTCATCTAAATCAGTGAGCAATGAAAATAAAGACTCTTTCATTGTTTCTTCCTCATAAAAAAGACCAAAATAGGCATCATCGCATACAGCAATAACATTTGTGCCTTTTTCTGCTATTTCTTTTAAAATCCCGGCAATCTTTTTTGCTTCGTTGACAGACAAAGAATATCCTGTGGGATTATGTGGGAAGTTAAGGAGTACAATTATTTTATCAGATATTTGAGCCTGCTCCTTAACTAAATTTTCAAACGAATTTAAGTTATATGAAGTAAGCTCTTTATTAAAACTAGCATATTGAGCAATTTTTACATTTTTTCTAACTCCAAAAGTCATATTATAATTACCCCACATCATATCTGGTAATATAATAGTGTCCCCTGGATTTGTCCATAAATCTGCAAATATACTCACGGCATGCGTAATACCACACGTAGCAACAGGAAGGCTGAAATTTTTCCCTTGAAGGCTTGGATTTTTTCTAATAAGTTCCTGTTTCCACTTTTCCCTGAGCTCAGGCAGACCAAAGGAAGATGCATAGGGAAGGTATTCATCAGGGTCTATCCCCTTAATGCTATCTGTAATAGAAGAAAGGCTCATAACAGAGTTATCCTCTTTTGCAATACCAATAGTAGCATTAATTTTATAAGCTTTCTCTTTTGCCTCAGCACTTTGACTCAATATCCCTTTTGGGAAAAATAATTCTTTGCCCATATTTGATAACATATCAAAAATGTGGGAGTTGGATTCTTGAATTGCCTTATTTAGACTCTGAGCTATTTTATTCATAGATTTACCTTTATCTAATTGTTCAATCCCGAATTATTAAATTTAACCTAAAGATGAATAGCTGCCTGCAATGGGATTGAATATGAAATAAGAATAAACAAAAAACCCTGCAATTTTATTTCTTAATACAACAATATACAGGGTTTGATAATTTAAAACTTATTTGTTAAGAATTACCTTCTCTTGGAAGCCTTGATTGGATTAATTTTCTGTACTTTTACTTCAACAGTAGTTTTAACGTGTGTGGCAAGGTTACAATTACCATTTTTCCATTTTAAGGCAGGGTCCGGTGCTGCCAGACAATATGTTCCGGTTTCAAAAACTTTAGACCTGTTACAACCTTCACATGATTCAATAACAGGTTCACATTTTCCACCATTATATTTACAGCCTGCTGCTGTCATGAACACACATTCGTCACCTTCTCTTATGGTCTTGCAAATCATTACATTTCTCCTTTTGAACATTATATAAAAAAAATCATTATCAGCAAAAATAAAATCTAGGCATAATACCAAATTATTATAATTCAGTAAACAAATAAATTAAGGATTTAATATAATTATTAGTTATTAGTTGCATTATCAAAAAATAAATTTGTTTCTATCTATAG
>CAZTEM010000005.1:0-60885 GCA_964612755.1 uncultured Desulfobacterales bacterium
ATAAACAATTTTACCAATTGGAGGAGGGATAAGTTGACCAAAATATTTCATGATATATCAGATCCTTTTTAATTTTGCATATTTGACAAATAAAAAAAGAACGTATTATTATATTTTGAAAATAATTTTGAACCGATGTATATAAGAATAAATTAAAGTAGTTGGAGGAAAATGTCAAGGGAAATCGTATCATCAATATTTAACTTTTGACGATATATGTCCCACACAATATTATAAATTATACATAAATCCTTTTTTTTTTGTCAGAAAAGTGTGCAGGCTGTATGTTATTAATGCAACACAAAAGAATATATGAGTTAAATCTATAATTATAATAAAATTTGGAGAAAAAGGTGTGCCTGTAAAGTTTTTTATCAAGATTAAAACACCTGTTATAAAAAGACCGGATAACATAACTATTTTTGTATAGCCGGATTTGGTTATGGTGAATTTTTGAGATTTATCAAATATTTTTTCAGAAATTATATAAAACATAAGACCGATTAAAATCATTGCAGAAATGTAGTGGACTGCATTGGTAGTATAAAATCTGCCCAGCCATCCCAGGTATGGAAGATCAGCAATATAATATCGTTTAAATATAGGCATTTGACCAAATCCTGTCAGGGCAGCAAAAAAGATAGTAATGGAATATATAATTTCTAGTATTATTGTTTGCATCTTAGCTATTTCTCCTGTTGAGTTGTTTTATGGAATTTTACAAATGCAGCGGCAATACCTGCAATGGGAGCAATAATCATTGCACGGGTGAGGTTGTTGCCCAAAGCCATCATGTTTTTTACTCTGTCTAAATGGGGTTTGCCTTTGCCTTTTTGAATAGCCTGATTCAGTTGATCAAATGGTACAGGGGAGACATATATTGTATTTGTGCCTCCATTTTCTTTCTCACCATAAATATAGCCATTTGTTTCTTTGGCAAGTTGATGTGCCTGTTTAATTATTTCATCCCTGGGACCTATTGTCTGCACGTTCTCAGGGCAGACTTCAATGCAGGCAGGAATTTCTCCTATGGCAATCCTGTCATAACACCTGTCACATTTATACATTACTCCATTACCTGCAAAAGCAGGCATGAGGTCAAGGTATAGTCCGACACCTGTTTGTCGCTGGGGAATGTCCCAGGGGCAGACTTTTTTACATTTTGAACCACCAAGACATATATCGCTGTCAATTCTGGATATTCCATTGTCAAGCTGCTGGGCAGCTCCCCAGGGGCAGAGTTTTACACATGGTGGATTTATACAATGCATGCATCTTCTGGGGATAGTGATTTCCCGGGTTTTACCAAAAACTTCAATGGTGGCAGATTGTATATAAAGCCAATTATAAGGTGTTAATCTGTCTGCCACCTCTCTTTTTTCAGACCAGTCAGCCACAGGTACTCTGTCAGGATACATTCTTGGAAACGGTTTTTCAGGCTCGGGTTGTTTTGGAGCATTGATTTCTTTGCAGGCATAAACACATTCTTCGCATCCTATACATTTGCTTATGTCAAGCATTGTTGCAATGGGTTCCCCTTTTTCCATTGCCTTTGCAGCCTTTGCAATGGCAGATGTCGAGGCTATGGAACATGTTGCAGCTAGTCCTGCTTTTAAAAAAGAACGTCTGGACAATTGTGGCATATTTTATAATTCCTTTACTCAATTTTTTTACAAAATAAAAAAAAGTATTATAATTATATCAAGGGCAAATAGTTTGCACAAGTTTAATATGTATTGTATATATTAATAGAAGCTTTCCCAGGAATACAATATTATTATTATTAATTGTTGATAAATGACTATCTTTTAATTTGTATAGTAAAAATTAAATGGAATTAAAATAATTATGGAATTTATATCAGTTTTTAAACATGCCTTAATGATCAGTTTTTTTGTTTTTGTAATGATGGTTATTGTTGATTTTTTTGATATGATAAGCAATAAGCGTATATCATCTGCTATTAAAGGCGGGAGCTTTGGTCAATATGTCATTGCATCTTTTTTCGGGTCAACACCCGGCTGCCTTGGGTCATTTATGAATGTCAGTCTTTATGTACGGGGAATCATCAGTTTTGGTGCCATTGTCGGGGGGATGATTGCAACCTCGGGAGATGAAGCATTTGTTATGCTTTCAGAGTTTCCCGGAACAGCAATAATGCTTTTTGCTCTTTTATTTGTCTGTGGAATAGTCTTTGGAAAAATCAGTGACAAGATTGTTCAATATTTTGGAATCCCTTTGGCTGATACGTGTGTTAATGCCTATTGTGAAGAATGCAACCCTGATATGCATCAACATATTGGGGAAAACCCGGTTTTTAAGATCAGCAATTTGTTTGCTAATTTCAAAACCTTATCTTTTACACGATTTCTTTTGTTAATGTTTATTGCAAGTTTTGCAATAATGGTTGCAAGTGGTAATCTTGGGCCTTTAACATGGGGCTGGGAACGCATAACTTTTCTTTGTCTTTCTTTATGTATATTTTTTATTACTGCAGTTGTGACTGAACATTATCTTCATTCCCATATATGGGAACATATTTTAAAAAAACATATACTGCGTGTGTTTATGTGGAGTTTTGGAGCATTAATATTTGTCCATTGGGGGCTTCATACATGGAATCTTGAGACTTTTGTTAAAGATCATATGTGGCTTGTGCTTGTGAGTGGCGCATTAATTTCAATTATCCCTGAGTCAGGTCCACATCTGATATTTGTAATGATGTTTGCCCAGGGTCTTATACCTTTTTCAGTTTTGTTTACAAGTTCATTTGTCCAGGATGGTCATGGTATGCTTCCCATGCTTTCTTATAGTGTTAAAGATTCTATTCTTATAAAAGTTTTTAACCTTGTTTTTGGTCTTGGTCTTGGGAGTATTCTTTTTTTAATGGGGGTATAGATTATGTCATTACATGAGCTTGCAGGTAAGGTTGCTCCTGAATCAATGTTTATAAATATTCCACGATTAATTTCATCCTATTATACTCTAAACCCTGTTGAAGATGTATCTTTTGGTACTTCAGGACATCGAGGGTCTTCATTTTCAGGAAGCTTTAACGAAAATCATATTGCTGCAACTGCCCAGGCTGTCTATGAGTACCGCAGATTAAATAAAATAACAGGACCATTATTCCTTGGGTTTGATACCCATGCTCTTTCTGAGCCCGCCTTCAGAACAGCGTTAGAGGTGTTTGCTATCAATGATGTTAACGTGATTATCCATGCCGGGGATGAATACACACCAACTCCTGTAATTTCTTTTTTAATACTTGAATATAATCAAGGAAGAACCAATGGATTTGCTGATGGGGTTGTGATAACCCCTTCCCATAATCCTCCTTCCTATGGAGGGTTTAAATATAATCCTCCCACAGGAGGACCCGGTGATAAGGATATAACTGACTGGATTGAAAAAAGGGCAAACCAATTGCTGGACAAGGATTTTGCCGGAATAAAAAGGATATCCTATGAAAAAGCCCGCAGGGCAGATACAACCAGGGAAAAAGATTTTATATCCCCTTTTGTAAATAATTTATCTAAAGTTATTGATATGGAAATAATCAGTAAAAAGGGTATAAAGATTGGGGTTGACCCTCTGGGAGGCTCAGGAATAAATTTTTGGGGACCAATTGCTGAAAAATATGATTTAAACATGGAAGTGATTAATAAGAGAGTGGATCCAACATTTAGTTTTATGCCTCTGGATTGGGATGGAAAGATCCGTATGGATTGCTCCTCTGTATATGCCATGGCTAATTTGATCAAATTAAAGGATAGATTTGATATTGCTTTTGGTAATGATCCTGATTTTGACAGGCACGGTATAGTAACTAAAGACGGTCTTATGAACCCGAATCATTATCTTAGTTCAGCAATCTGGTATTTATTTCAAAACAGACCTTTATGGAACAGGGATCTTTGTATAGGCAAGACTCTGGTGAGCAGTTCCATGATCAATAAAGTGGCATCAGGCTTGGGTAGAAAAGTTTTTGAAGTTCCGGTCGGTTTTAAATGGTTTGTTGATGATCTTAATAAAGGGATAATAGGGTTTTGCGGAGAAGAGAGCGCAGGCGCAACGTTTTTAAGAAAAGATGGCAATGTCTGGACCACAGATAAAGATGGATTTTGTATGACTTTGCTTGCAGCAGAAATATTGGCAAAAACAGGTAAAACCCCTTGGGAAATTTATCGTGATATTTTGATCCCTGAATATGGTGAACCTTTTTATAAAAGGGTAGACACTCCCCTTGATGAAAATGCAATGGCATGGTTTGAAAATTTAACCCCTGATACAATTAAAGAAAAGAATATCGCAGGTCTTCCCATTGTTTCAATACATACAAAAGCACCGGGAAATAAAGCTCTAATAGGAGGCGTGAAAATTCAATTGTCAGACGGGTCATGGTTTGCCATAAGACCGTCTGGAACAGAACCTGTAATGAAATTATATATTGAAAGTTTTAATGGTCCTGATTTGTGGCAGAAAATATATGATAAGGCAATTTTATTGATTAATAATTAAGTTTTAGAAAATTTATAACAAATAGGAGGATTATGTCCTTTTCAGTCAAAGATATATTTAAAATTGAAGTGGCTCCGGCATTGGGCTGTACAGAACCTGTTGCAATTGCTTTGGGTGCTGCAGCATGCTCTTTTATTGCCGGAGATGAAAAATTTGAATCAATTCACATTAAGGTAAGCCCTAATATTTATAAAAATGGGATAGCAGTTTCTATCCCCGGAACAAATGGGCTTTCAGGTCTTGACCTTTCATCAGCACTTGGAGCCTTTGGCGGAGATCCATTGTTAAAGCTTGAGGTGCTTGCTTCTGTTGATGACCCTGCCACTGAAAAAGCCGTTGATTTTGTAAAAAATAAAAAAGTTATGGTGGATATTGAAAAAGAGAAAACCGGAGTTTATATAAAAACAATTTTAAAAACCGATAAGAATATTTATGAGTCAGTGATTGAAGGTCTTCATGATAATATTATATCGCTTACAAAAAATAAAAAGCCTGTTAAAGATTCTCCTTTTGTATCAAAGGATTATTTATCCTCCAATGGAGGCACAGAGCTTTTAAAACTTGAAGCATGGCTAAAGGAAAAATCCCTGGATCAGCTTCTTGACCTTGTGGATGATTTTGATAATGAAGATCTTAAATTTCTTGAAAAAGGTGTTGAATATAATCTTGCCCTTGCAGATTATGGTCTTAAACATGGATCTGGTCTTGGAATAGGTAAGGCTCTTCAGAGATTAGTTCGACAGAAATTATTAACAAATGATATGGTGTTGGCAGCCCGCATGCTCACGTCTGCTGCTGCTGATGCAAGGATGTCAGGTGTTAAAATGCCTGCCATGAGTTCTGCTGGAAGTGGCAATCACGGTTTGACTGCTATACTTCCCATCTGGGCAGTAAAGGATTTTATAGATATTGATAAAGAAACTGCTTTAAAAGCAATTGGATTCAGCCATATCATAACCGCATATGTCAAGGCATATACTGGCAGACTTTCAGCAATCTGCGGGTGCTCGGTTGCAGCCGGAGCCGGAGCTACTGCGGGAATTACATATTTGTTAGGCGGTGATGTTAAACATATTTCAGGTGCTATTAAAAATCTTACTGAAGACCTTGCAGGTGTGATCTGTGATGGTGCAAAAGCAGGATGTGCTTTGAAACTTGTGACAGCAGGTGGAGCCGCTGTCCAGGCAGCGCTTTTTTCTTTGCAGGGTGTAATTGTCGAGGCAACTGATGGAATAATATCTGATTCCCCGGAGCAGACCATGCAGAATATTGGTATTTTAAGCACAAAGGGCATGGTTGAAACTGACAGGGTGATTCTTAAAATCATGGTTGATAAATCTTTAAAACCTGCTTAAGGCTGTTGAAAACAGGGTATGGGAAAATATAATGGCAGAAAAGAGTGATGCATTTGAGCCTTGTACTGATATCACCAGGGTAATTCTTGAGAGTATATCTGATGGGGTCTTTTCTGTTGACCATGACTGGAAGATTATCTCATTTAACCAGGCTGCTGAAAATATCACAGGGGTGCCTCGCAAAGAAGCATTGGGTAAACATTGCTGGGAAGTTTTCCGGTCTAATATGTGTGAGACAGATTGTGCATTAAAAAAGACCATGGAACAGGAAAAATCATTTGTCAGTACATCAACTTATATTGTAAATTCTGACCAGAAAAAAATACCTGTTACTGTATCGACATCACTTTTACAAGATGGGGATGGCAAAATACTTGGTGGGGTTGAAGTGTTCAGAGATCATAGCCTTGTTCAGGAACTCAGAAAAGAAATAACATCGAAATTTCAGATGTGTGACATGGTCAGTAATAATCTTGAAATGAAGAAAATTTTTAATATTCTTCCCAAAATAGCAAAAAGTGACAGTACTGTTTTAATTGAGGGTGAGACTGGTACTGGAAAAGAATTAATGGCAAGGGCAATTCATGATTTATCGTTAAGGAAAAATAAACCTTTTGTTGCAATCAATTGTGGGGCACTGCCTGATAGCCTGCTTGAGTCAGAGCTTTTTGGATATAAAGCAGGCGCATTTACTAATGCTGTCAAGGATAAACCAGGACATTTTGCCCTTGCTAACGGAGGTACAATCTTTTTAGATGAGATTGGTGATACAAGCCCTGCTTTCCAGGTAAGACTTTTAAGAGTGCTTGAAGAAAAAGAGTTCCAGCCTCTTGGAGCTGTAAAAAAAGAAAAGGCTGATATAAGAATTCTTACTGCAACTAATAAGAATCTTTTAGAAATGGTGGATATGGAAGAATTCCGCAGGGATCTTTTTTATCGTATAAATGTTGTTAGAATAGATCTTTTACCATTGAGAAACCGCATGGAAGATATTCCTTTTTTAATTCAGCATTTTATTGAAAAATTAAACAGGATTCAGGATAAACAAGTTAAGTCTATAGATCCTGAAGCATTAGAGCTTATCATGATGCATGATTTCCCAGGCAATATTCGGGAACTTGAAAATATTATTGAACATGCTTTTGTATTGTGCTCAAAGGGCAATATTAAAGTTTCTCATCTGCCGCCTAATTTTTCCATTAAACCATCAATCTCAGGAATAGAACACGGTAAAAACCATTTTATTGATTCTGTAAATGATGCGGAAAGGTTGATTATACAAGAGGCTTTACAAAAGAATAATTACAATAGAACTGCTACGGCACAATACCTTAAAATGCATAAAAGTACACTTTTCAGGAAAATTAAAAAATTTCATATTAGCCTGCCAAAACAAGATGGACGTTCAAAATAAAAGTTTAATTTATTATAGAGTCGCAATATTGCAATTAATAGAGTTGCAATATTGCGACTCTATTAAGAATTTTTATATGTTGGCAAGTTGTCTGGTGTTAATAATATGCTTTAATTACAATAGCTTATATAAAAAAACAGCAATTGGCATAAACTTTGCTATAAGTTATTGTAGATGTAATAAGGAGATAATGATTTGAAAGTTGCATTGACAATTTGGGGCAATAGAATTTCACCTGTTTTTGATTCGGCAAGAAAGTTACTCATTGCAGAAGTTAAAGACAATAAAGTTTTGTCAAGACATTATGAACTTTTTAATTCGGAAGAAGTATCTGGTTTAGCTGAATTATTAACAGGGCTTGGAATTAATGTATTAATATGCGGAGCAATCTCAAAAAGATTTTCTGATATTATTGAAACCAGTGAGATTAAATTATGTCCCTTTATTACAGGTCATGTTGATGTGGTTTTAAAATCATATGCGGAAAATGAGAATATCAGCCCGGATTTTTTTATGCCCGGGTGTAGAAATAAATTTTATCGTACAAGAAACAGATGCAATAAGTTTCATTATTTACAAAGGAGGTGAATAATATGCCAGGATTAGATAGAACAGGTCCACAGGGTCAGGGTTCAATGACCGGTGGAGCACGAGGTAATTGTAATAATGCCAATGCAGCTGGTTCAAGATTTGCATTGGGTAATCAGGGCTTTGGCAGAAAAATGGGCTTTGGTAGACGTAATTTTTCACGCAGCAATGGTTATGGTATGGGTATGAGGCAAAGATATGCCGAAAATATCCAGCCTTCCGGCGATGAACTCAATGATTTGAGAAATGAAGTTGAGCTGCTTAATAGAAGAATTGCTGAATTGGAAAATATTAAATAATTTTGTTTTAATTTTATCACTCCGCCCTCTTTCTTAAATCAGTGAGTGTTTTGTTTAAATTTAAGAAAGAGGGTTTTATAAAATTGATAAGGATAAATATATGGTTAATATATTAATTGCAACTCCTGATAAAAATTCTTTATTGGAATTTTCCAGAGGATTTGGAAACAATGATATTGAAGTGACATGGGTTAAAGGCTGTGCTGAAGTTGAGTTGGAAATTGCGGAAAATAAATTTGATTTACTAATTGTTGATGAAATATTGTCAGATATTAAAGGACTTGAATGCATTAAGAAAATTGTCATGGAAAATCCATTTCTTAATACTGCTGCAATAAGTTCACTTTCTGCAAAGGATTTCCATGAAGCAAGTGAAGGCTTAGGAGTTTTAATGGAAATCCCGACTAATCCCGGGGCTGAACACGGGGAAAAATTGTTAGATTATTTGAATAATATTCTGAATATAACAAACTCAGATTTAAATAAAAAGGACAAATAAATGATCATAAGCGTTGCCAGCGGAAAAGGTGGTACTGGTAAAACAACTATTGCCACAAATTTATCTGCTTCACTGGGAAAAAACGTAAAAATTCTTGATTGTGATGTGGAAGAACCTAATTCCCATCTTTTTTTGAATCCCAAAATAGAGAAAACAGAAACTATTTTTACAGAAGTCCCTGAAATTGATGAAGATAAATGTAGTTATTGTAATAAATGTGTTGAAATGTGCCGATATCAGTCAATTGCCATAATAGGTAAAACTATTTTGACTTTTCCCGAACTTTGCCACAGTTGCGGGGGGTGTATGGCAGTATGCCCGGAAAACGCCATAACCTGGAAAGGTCGTGAAATAGGTGAAACCGCCATAGGTAAATCCGGTGCAATTGAATTTATACATGGTAAACTCAGAGTAGGAGAAGCCATGTCTCCGCCATTAATAGAGAAAGTCAGGTCATATATTGATCCTGATATTATAAATATTATTGATGCACCTCCTGGAACTTCCTGTCCGGTAATAGCAGCCATGAAGAATACAGATTTTGTTTTAATGGTCACAGAACCAACTCCGTTTGGGCTCCATGATTTGAAATTGGGTGTGGAAGCGGTAAAATTGCTTAATATTCCCTGCGGTCTTGTTATTAATCGTGCAGATATAGGCAATAATGATGTTAGAGTATATGCAGAAAAAGAAAACCTTCCAATACTTCTTGAATTACCTTTTGAGAGAAAGATTGCTGAAGTATATTCAAAGGGTGAACTGATAGTCGAAAAAATACCGGAATGGAAAGAGAAATTTCTTGGCTTATACAGAGCAATTGAGAAAATTGTCAATAAAGGACAAAATAAATGAAAGAACTTGTTATATTAAGCGGCAAAGGCGGCACTGGCAAGACCAGTATCACAGCAGCATTTGCAGCAATTTCGAAAAATAGTATACTTTGTGATGCTGACGTTGATGCAGCAGATCTCCATCTTCTAATGTCCCCTGAAGTAAAACAGGAAACTGATTTTAAAGGCGGGGGTATTGCTATTATTGATCATGATAAGTGTTCTGAGTGCGGTCAATGTATTGAACTTTGTCGATTCAATGCTATTAGTGATGATTTTGTGGTTGATAAAATTGATTGTGAGGGATGTGGAGTCTGTGTTGATCTTTGTCCTGAAAATGCAATTGATTTCCCAATTCAAACCTGTGGTCAATGGTTTATTTCTGATACAAGATTTGGTCCAATGGTGCATGCAAAACTTGGTATTGCCGAGGAAAATTCAGGCAAGCTTGTTGCTCTTGTTCGACAGGAAGCAAAAAAACTTGGTCAGGAAAAAAATATTGATTTGCTGCTGACAGACGGACCTCCCGGGGTAGGATGCCCTGTTATTGCATCCATTGGAGGAGCAAGCGCATTGCTTGTCGTGACAGAACCAACCGTTTCAGGAATACATGATATGACAAGGGCTTTGGATCTTGCGAAATTTTTTAAAGTCCCTGCCATGGTTATAGTTAATAAATATGATTTAAACCCTGACCAGGCTGATGCCATTGAAAAATCAGTAAAACAACGGGGTTTGATTTTTTTGGGGAAAATACCTTTTGATTCGGCAGTTACAAAATCAATGGTACAGGGTAAAACCGTGATTGAGTATGATGACCAATCAGATGTCAGTCGAAAAATAAAGGAAATATGGGATAAAATAATAATTAATTTAAAGGAGTAAAAGATTATGAAAAACGGCAGAATAGCAGTTCCTTCAAACGGGGAAGGTGGACTTGAAGGAATAAGAGCAGGACATTTTGGACATTGCGATACTTTTACCTTCATTGATGTTGAAGATGGTGAGATTAAAGAGGTTACAACTTTAGAAAATGGAGGACATGCCCAGGGTGGATGTATGGTCCCTGTAAATCTTCTTGCTGAACATAATGTAAAAGCATTAATTGTTGGTGGAATTGGAATGCGGCCTTTGATGGGTTTTAAACAGGTTGGAATCAATGTATTTCATGATGATCAGAGACCTGAAATTAAGCCTGTTGTTGAAGATTTGATTGAAGGAAAGTTAAACGAAATCCAGAATGATCAGGTATGTGGTGGTGGCGGTGGTGGTCAGCCAAAACTTGCATAAAGGAGAAATAATATGAAAATAGCTGTTACATCACTTGGAAAAGACCTTGATTCACAGGTGGATCCAAAATTTGGTAGAGCTGCCTATATTCTAATTGTTGATACTGAAACACTTGAATTTGAAGCTCTGGATAATTCGGAAAATGTTAATTCATTTAAAGGGGCAGGCATCCAAGCAGCTGCCATGGTGGGAAATAAAGGGGCAAAGGTTTTATTGACCGGTCATTGTGGTCCTAAAGCCTTTGATACTCTTGATGCTGTTGGAATAAAGGTTGTAAATGATGTCATGGGAATAGTCAGAACTGCTGTTACAGAGTTTGATTATGACAAAGCAACTTTTGCAAAAACAGCTGATGCTGAACCCTATTCATAAACTTGATAATTTAAAAAATCAAATAGAGCTGTTTAAAAAATATAAACAGCTCTATTTAAGGAGTCAGGCATGGGAGTATATAAAATACATCCAATAGTAATGGGTACCAAAGTTTTTGATAAAAGCATGATGACCTATCAGCATAATAATGGCGTGCAATATACCATACCAATTTATTGCTGGTATATTGAAGGCAGTGATAAAAAGATTTTAATTGATACCGGCGAAATGAGTCCCATACAATCTGAAGAAAGAGAAACAGCTATTGGAGGTAAAATATATACTTTTGAGCAGGGACTTGATAAGTGGAATTTAACCCCGGAAGATATTGATATTATCATTCATACTCATCTTCATAATGACCATTGTGAAAATGATTATAAATGTATAAATGCAGATATTTATGTACATGAAAAAGAAATTAAAAGGATTCATGACCCCCATCCTTTAGATTTTAGATATCTTGAAGACTATATTGAAGATGTTGAGGAGAATGGACAGATTAAGATTATGACAGGTGATACCCAGATTATGCCAGGCATAAAATGTATTCATACACCTGTTCACACAGATGGAGGTATGTCGGTTTTAATTGAAACCATATCAGGAAAAGCCATAATTACTGGTTTTTGTGTGCTTAATGAAAATTTTAATCCGCCAAAAGAGATAAGAGCAATGGAGATGGAAGTAATACCTCCAGGAACCCATGTTGATGTATATGAAGCCTATGACATAATGCTGAAAATTAAAGAGATGGCAGATATTCTGTTACCTTTGCATGAGCCGGAATTTGCATCAAAGGAGACCATTGAATAAATATACTTAGATTAAGGAGAAAAATATATGAAAGTAGTTGTGAGTTCAACAGGAGATAATTTGGACGCCCAGATTGATCCCCGTTTTGGAAGGTGTAGTTTTTTTATTATTGTTGACACTGATGATATGAGTTTTGAATCTTTTAATAATGAAAATATTGCGTTAAACGGTGGAGCAGGAATTCAATCTGCAAGCTTTGTGGTCTCAAAAGAGGTTAAGGCAATTTTAACAGGTAATTGCGGACCTAAGGCAATGCAGGTATTTTCTCAATCCAAGATTGATGTTTATACAGGATTCTCCGGAACAGTAAAACATGCAATAGAACAATTTAAAGCAGGCAAATTAAATCCAGCCACTGAAGCAAGTGTTGCTGAAAAAGCAGGTGTTAACGAGAATTTGGGAGCTGGGAATGCTAATTCCCAGGGTGCATACCAAAACACAGGCGCAGGACAGGGCATGGGCATGGGTATGGGTGGAACTGGTCGCGGCATGGGAGGCGGTAGAGGTCTTGGACAGGGTCGTGGTCGTGGCATGGGTGGCGGTTGTCGAGGTGGAGGCAGAGGGGGCATGGGAAGAAATTAATTGGAAAAGAAATAATAATATATTCAGGAGATAAAAATGACAAAAATTGCAATGATACGTTGTGAAAAGAATGAAAACAGATGTCCTTTAACAGGTGATTTTGCATCTATAGATAATAAAGTTCAGGCCTTTGACAAATATGATGAATGTGATCTCGTTGGAGTTTTTACCTGTCGTTGTCCTGGGGATAATGCTGTGGGGCTTGCCAAAATTCTTAAATCAAAAGGTGCTGAAGCAATTCATTTTGTTACCTGTGCTTTTTCTAAAATGGCTGATGGTGCCTGGGACATTGCCGATGGTGGGTTTTGTGATCATTTGGATGAAATCGCTGAAAAAGTGCATAAAGAGACTTCTCTTCCCTGCATACTTGGGACTGCCCATCTTCCTAAAGGATATACGCCAAAAGTTATCAAATAAACATTATTGGTAATTTTGAAATTTTATTTTAAGGACAATATTATGAAAGAAAAGGTTCAGGCAGTGATTGAACAATTAAGACCAATGCTGCAAAAAGACGGTGGCGATATTGAACTTATTGATGTTGATGAAGACGGGGTTGTAAAGGTTAAGCTTAATGGGGCATGCGCTGGTTGTGCCATGTCACAGATTACTTTAAAGCAGGGCATTGAAAAAGTTTTGCTAAATGAGATCCCGGAAGTTAAAAAAGTTATAAATGTTGAATAAAGATTTAAAATAAGGAAGTTTTTTGATTATGGATGTTATGGAATTATATGGACAGGAAAAGCCTGTAATATCAATGGAGTTCTCTCCTCCGCGAAGCGAGAAAGCAATTGAAAATTTTGATAATCTTATTACTAAGCTTGCCGGGTTTAATCCTGATTATATGTCAGTTACCTTTGGTGCTGGCGGGTCTGATAGAGATGGCTCTTATCAGACAGTTAAAAAAATATTAATAGATAAAAATATACCTACAATTGCGTACATCGCAGGCTTTGGGCTTGGTCCCGATGAGATATGTGAAGTTCTGGATAAATATAAGGAACTTGGAGTTAAAACCATTTTTGTTATTCGGGGAGACAAACCAAATGATAGTGAGTTTACCCCCCATCCAGACAGCTTTGCCTATGCATCTGATTTAATATCTTTTATTAAAGGC
Source organism: uncultured Desulfobacterales bacterium (assembly GCA_964612755.1). Taxonomy (GTDB): domain Bacteria; phylum Desulfobacterota; class Desulfobacteria; order Desulfobacterales; family Desulfobacteraceae; genus JAIOSM01. The sequence goes on from CAZTEM010000005.1 coordinate 13,684, forward strand.
CGGTATGATTTTACTTTAGGCTGTGCAGGCTATCCAGAAGCTCATGTTGAAGCTGAAAGCCTTGATAAAGATATTGAATATCTTAAGCTCAAAATTGATAATGGCGCCCAATATGTTGTGGTACAATATTTTTATGATAACAAGTATTATTTTGATTATGTTGAAAAATGTAGAAAAATCGGAATCAATATCCCTATTATTCCGGGAATTATGCCTGTTTATACTATTAAGCTTGCAAAAATTTTATCAAGTGTTTGTGGATCAAGCATTGTACCTGATTTACAAGCCAGGTTAGATAGCATTGATAAAGATGATAAAAATGCTGTATTGGACATAGGTATTGATTTTGCCTATGAACAATGTAAGGGCTTGCTCGCAAAAGGAGTGCCAGGACTTCATTTTTATACAATGGGCAGAAGTAAATCAACAGGGCAGATTATAAGCAAACTAAAAGCTGATAATTTATTGTGATATTTTTGTTTCAAGATTTTTCAATATCTGTTTAAGGCATATGGACCAAGCCTTTACAAGATTTTCCGGAGTGAAATTATTAAATTTTACTCCGGAATAAAAATCTTTTTGCATGATGATTTTATCGATATTTTTAAAATTTATTATAGTAAATCGTATTTTTATTATGGCAACAGGATTATTATCATTGGTTCTGTCACAATATATTTCAAGTATTTTCCCTTTGAGTACACGATTTGGAGAGGAGTCACAGACACCTGTTATACCGAACCATTTTTCACATATATTTTGTATTTCTTTTTCAGGTAGAGCAAAAAAACGATTGTAATAATCTTTAATATATTGATTGTTTTTTTTATATATAAATTGCTTACCCTTGAATTTTGAACCAGCTGTAAACTCCATTGTTTTATAGTTGTTTAAAATTTTTTTATTTTTGTTTGAGGCTCTGGCATCTATTATCTCATCAAAGGAAAAATAGGTTTTAGGTGGTTCTGCTTTATCTAAGCTTATAAAGTTGCAACCAGGGCAAAAAATTCCGATACAATACATTATCAATAGAAAAAGTATATTTGTCTTCATCTTATTATTTTACCTTTTTAGGAGGTGAACTATAAATAATTGATCCAGGGTATGTTTTTAGATTTTCACTCATTTCTTCAAGATTGGCTGACATCTTTTTTAAATTATCAAGAATAATTCCAAGGTCGTGTTTTTTAAAGTATATTGTTTTATTGATCTGCTCACATGCTTTGGAAAATTGTGCTACTGCCGGAGAAACTCCGTTAAGCGATGTATCAATATTTTTAATCATTGTTTTTGTGTTTTTTGCTGCAATCTTAACCTCTTTTCCTGCCTGCTCCAAATCTGTAACAAATCTTGATAAAGGTTTTTCTGCATTATTAACAATCCTGCTTGCACTTTTTACAAGGCTTAAAGTTGAACCTAAAATTTTTTCTGTTTCCATGGCATTAATTTTAGTATCAAGGGTTTTTAAAAGTGTTGAAAGATCATTTGCAAGAGATTGAAATTTAATTGATTCAAGACCTTCTACAATTTTACTTATGGCATCTGTAAGCCTTGTGATGGTGCTTGTGGCAGATGGAATATATGGGTTTTCAGGTTTCCATGATATGGCAAGGTCATGGATTTTATATTTTTCTACATAATCTGCATCAAGGTATGCAGCACCTGTTAATCCCTGTAAACCGAGTTTGATTCTTAACCCGTTTGCCACAATTGCTTTAATTGCTTTATCTGATTTTTCAAACATGGCATTATCATTAATGGAGAAAAGGACTAAAATATATTGGCAGGTTTTATTATATCTGCTGGCAACGCTTTTGATTGCTTCGACAGATCCTATTTTCATGCCCTTATATTTCACATCTGAGCCAATACTAAGCCCCTGAACTGATTCGGTAAAATATGTTTCGCAATAAAATTTTTTATCAAAAAAATCTCCAGCACCAAAGATTATTAGCCCTGCAATCAGTATCAATGTTGCGCTGATAACAAAAACACCTATTTTAAAAAATTTTGTATTGTCATTCATTTTTTTCAGTCTGCCAGCCTGTTAAAAAAAGTAAAAACTCTTTTGTTTTCTTTATCTTTTTTAAGTTCATGGGGATTACCATGGGCAATTATTCCTTTTTCTTTTTTATCAAGCATTATAACTCTTTGTCCAGTATCAAATATACTTTCAAGCTCATGGGTTACCATTACAAAGGTAATGCCAAGGTTTTCAGCAAGGTTTAAAATCAGTTTGTCCAATTGTGCAGCTGTAACCGGATCAAGACCTGCTGAAGGCTCATCTAAAAATATAACTTCAGGGTCAAGGGCAATTGCCCTTGCAATTGCAGCTCTTTTTCTCATTCCACCGCTTATTTGATCAGGCATGAGCAGGGCAGAGTCTTTAAGCCCCACAAGGCTTAATTTCATGGAGGCTATAAGGTTAATTAACTCAGGTTCAAGAGATGTGTGTGTGATAAGGGGCAGTTTAACATTCTCAAGCAGGTTCATTGATCCGAAAAGAGCTCCATTTTGAAACATTACACCAATATTTTTCAATATTGAAATTTTATCTGTGCCATGGCTGTTATAGATATCTTTACCATTGATAAAAACATTCCCTGTAATTGGTTTTAAAAGTCCTGTCATGATTTTTAAAAGAGTACTTTTCCCACATCCTGAACCACCTAATATAATGAATATTTCTCCTTTTTTAACAGAGAATGAAACATTATTCAAAATCATAAAATTCTGATAACCTGCTGTGAGATTTTTTACATCTATTATGTTGATATTTGTATTATTCATATATTAAAGATATAAAATATAATTGAAAAAATTGCATCTGCAATGGCTATTATTATTATGGAATCGACAACTGCCCCGGTTGTAGCCACACCAACTCCACTGGGACCAGATTTCGTCCTCAGACCCTTAAAACATCCGGTTGCAGCAATTAAAATTCCAAAAATTAATGCTTTGAACAATCCGCCTGCAAAATCAATATATGTCACCTGACTCACTATCTGGGCAAAATAGGCAGAAACAGGATGACCAAGGGATAATAAGACTATTGCCCCGCCTGCCATTCCAACCAGATCGGCAAATATTACCAAAAGAGGGGTTGCTATGGCAGCGGCAAGGATCCTTGGCAGGGCAAGAAAATAAACAGGATCAATGCCCATGGTGGTAAGGGCATCTATCTCTTCATTTATTTTCATGGTTCCTAATTCAGCTGCAAATGCAGAACTTGATCGTCCTGCAAGAACAATGGCAGTCATAAGAGGAGCAAGTTCTCTTGTAACCGAGAGCCCGATAAGGTTTGCAACATATATCTCAGCTCCAAACATGCGCATGGGCATGGCAGCCTGGAATGCCATAACAAGCCCTACAATAAAACTTATTAATGCAACAATGAAAAGGGCATCAATACCGGCTTTTTCAAAAATTAGAAAAAATTCTTTCCATCTTAATAATTTTGGTTTTAATAGAATGTTCAAAAAAGCAATAGTTATTTTACCTGTAAAGTCTGTTGCATAAGAGATTTCATCAATAAATGAATAAGTTTTTTTCCCGGTTGCTGTGATAATGTTGTCATGTGTTGTTCCGGCAATATTCTCTTTGGGTTGCGCAAAGTTTTTTTTGCATAATTTAAGTGTTTGTTCATGATTTGGATGAATATTAACAAATTTAATTGAATTTCTGCCGGAAGATTGAGCAAAGATCATGGAATCAAGATATAAAAGGAATGAAGCACCTGCAGAGTCAATTGATGTTATTTTGGATAGATCAAAAATAAGACCCTTAAATTGATTTTTTTGAATCATTTGTTTTGTTTTAGCCCAGATTTTTGAAACACCTTTAGCATCAAGGCTGCCATCGAAAAAGAAAATAGTTTTTGATGGCTCTTCTGATATTGAAATCTTCAATCTATTATCTTTCATTCATTTAACTGTATCAGAGACTCTTGCAATTTTAAAGCATAAAATGAATGTCATCCATCCAGCACCTCACGGATTTTTTGGGCAATTTTTTCCATTGTTACAGGTTTTTGAAGGATACCGGTAAATTCAGTGGTTTTGGTTTTTTGCATGGAAATTCCGTCCTTAAAACCTGTACAGAGTATTATTGGGATATCACCACGTATTTTTTTAATTTCTTTTGCAAGTATATCACCTGACATGATCGGCATTGACATGTCTGAGATAACAACATCAAAATTTTCTGGTGCTGAACTAAAAGCTTTGAGAGCTTCATTACTGTCCATAAAAGATGTAACAGTATAACCAATACGTTCAAGCATCATTTTTTCCATTTTAATAATGGACTCTTCATCATCAATCAATAGAATCTTTTCGTTTCCTGTTTTTAATACTTTATTGACTTGAAATTTTTCTGTTTCAAGGGGTTTTTTTGACAGGGGTAGAAAAATTTGAAATTCAGTCCCTTGACCGGGCTCGCTGAATACTTTTATAGCTCCATTTATGCTGTTAACAATGCCGTGTACAATGGAAAGTCCTAAACCTGTACCTTTTCCCTTACCTTTAGTAGTAAAAAAAGGATCGAAAATTTTGTCAATAATATTTTTATCAATACCTGTACCGGAATCAGCTATTGATAAAAAGGCATATTCTCCTGATTTGAGCTCAGGAACAATTTGATCAGGTTCGGAGATCATAATTTTTTTCAGCTCTATAATAATTGTCCCTTTGGAATTATTCTCCATTGCATGATGAGCATTTGTTAAAAGATTCATAATGATTTGATGAATAGATGTGGGGTCAGCTTTAACCATACCGCAATCTTTTTCTAATTTTTGTTTTAGTTGAATAAATTCAGGTAAACCTGATTTGAAAAGTTTAAGAGCTTCTTGAATAACTGGATAAAGAGAGATTGATTTTGCCTTATAAGATTTAGGACGTGCAAAGGTAAGTATCTGTTGTGCAAGCTCGCTTGCTCGGGTGGTTGCAGCCATAATCTCTTCAAGGTTTTCCTGTAAGGGATTGTTGTCCGGTGTTTCTATCATTAATATTTCGGTATTGCCCATTATGGGGAAAAGAAGATTATTAAAATCATGGGCAATACCACCTGCAAGTGTACCAATGGATTCCATTTTTTGTGATTGCTTAAGTTTTTCTATTATATTTATTTTTTCTGCTTCAACCTGTTTCCTTATTGTGATATCGCGAATGATTGCTATGGCATACAATGAGTTTTCAATCTTAATTCGTGCAATGGATATCTCGGTCGGGATTTTTTTACCTGTTTTATTTATAGTTGTGATCTCAATATTTGATTTGAGTGAATCTTTAATGTCACCGGATAGAAATTTAGATAGACGTGCAAAAGCAGATTCATGATCTTTTTTGGGTATAATCATGGAGAAAATTGTTTTTTTTGCAGCTTCTGCTTTTGTATATCCAAAAATATTTTCTGCTGCCATGTTCCAATAAAAAATATTGCCTTTTTTATCAGCCATAATAATTGCATCATTTGCTGTATTAGTAATGATTTTGTGAATTTTTTCTTTTTTAATAAGTTCTTTTTTATAACTAATAATAGCTTTTTTCATTCCATAAAAAGTACTGATTATCCTTTGAATTTCTACAAAATTTGATTTTATTTTTGGCATTGATCTATAATTATTATTTTTAATACTTTGTACTTCACAATCCAATTCGGAAATAGGTCTTGTAATGCTTGTTGCCATAATTAATCCAGCTATGGTAGCGAAAATTGATATGATTAAAGATAAAGCCTGGTTCTTTTTCTGGTTTTTATTGATTTCACTGAAATAATCGTCTTCAGGTATAAAAAGACCGATCATCCAGGATAATTTTGGTCCTGGAACCTTGGTAAACATGGTAAAATATTTTTTGTTTTCAAAAGAAAAACTGCTGAATACAGGATTGGTTAAGGTGTCTTTTTTGTGTTTTTCCCAGTTAATTGAATTATAAGCTTTTTCGCATAATTTATTGTTTATTTCTGATATTTTGGGCAGGCGAATAGAGCCTGATTTTTTCCCATCTTCATATTTTAATTGTGCCGGGTCAGGAAAAGCAATCACCTCTTTATTGTTGTTTATCATAAAAGCAAGACCGGTTTTTCCGACTTTGAGCCTGCTTATAAATTCGGAGAGAACATTTAATTGGATATCAACGCCAACAATTGCTTTGATTTTCTTTTTTGCGTTATAAACAGGGATTGCTGTGGTTATTCCGGGTTGCCTGGATGTAAAAAATATATAGGGGTCAGTCCAGATGATTTGTTTTTTTTGGGCAGCTTTTATATACCATGGGCGTTTACGGGGATCATAAGTGTCATTATTATCAAATTCTTCAAGGATAATTTTCATGTTTTTATCACGCCATATCAATCGAGTCTGCCGGGATGATCCACCATGGCGTATGATTTTGGTTCTGTATCCATCAGGCGATTTGGAGCTGTTTCGGCTGACATAATAAAAGTTGCCATTGGGTGTAGCCAGGTAAATGCCTGCAAATTGGGGGTATAGTTCAAGCTGGTCAAAAAAATATTGTTCAAGTTTTTTAATGCCATTCTTATCAGCGTTTAAAATATTTGATGCAATCAAATTATTCGTGAGGCGTGCTGATACTCTTGCAGTTGCTAAAAAATTTTGTGTCCCCTGGAGGGTTAGATCTGAAATATTTCCCATTATATCTCTTGTATGCCCCATCATTATTTTTTGTGTAGAGAAATATACAGATGGAATAATAATGAGATAGGTTGTCCATACGAGGAAAACACATCCGAGAACCACGACCCAGCGAATTGATAGTTTCAAAAAGCCCTCCTTCTAAAGCGCTGAACAATAAGTTGAGAATTTTTTATGCTGTATTGTTTAATATATTATCAATATTGACTTTTCTCCTAATCTATTACAATATTAAATAAAAATCAATCTTTTGAATAGTTTATTAGTTTAAGGAGTAATGTATGGCATATTTTGATTTCTCCGGTTTTGAAATCGCAATGAATCAATATATTAAATATGTTCTTGGCAAAAAAATGAAGACTGCCACAAAAAAAGATATGTTTAATGCAGTTTCGGCTGCTGTTAGAAGATGTTTAATTGATATCAGCCTTAATACCCAGGAACGATATGAAAAGGACAATGGTAAAAAATTGTTCTATCTTTCCATGGAATTTTTGACTGGGCGGCTTCTTTCAAACAACCTCATTAATCTTGGGATTTTTGATAAATGTAAGAATTTTTTAAACAATATCGGATGGGATCTTGATGAGCTTGTTGAAGAAGAACATGACCCTGCATTGGGCAATGGCGGGTTAGGACGTCTTGCCGCATGTTTTTTAGATTCTCTTGCAACAATGCATATGCCCGGGTTTGGTTATGGGATCAATTATGATTATGGACTTTTTAAACAAAAAATAGTGAATGGTTATCAGCGGGAGGAGCCTGATTACTGGCCAAACAGATCATCTCCCTGGCTTGTAGCAGGAAGTGAAAAATATATTATCCCAATCTATGGCAAAATAGTTGATTCTAAAGATATTAACGGATGCTATAATCCCATGTGGTCAGATTGGAAACTTATTTTTGGCAGGTCTCATGATGTCCTGATCACAGGATATGGCGGAAAAACGGTCAATTGGCTGAGGCTTTTTTCTGCCTGGGCATCTGAAAGATTTGATATAAGAATATTTAATGATGGTGATTATTTTAAGGCTGTTGAAGAAAAGATTAAATCAGAATCAATATCTAAAATACTTTATCCGTCAGATTCAAAAGAATTTGGAAAAGAATTGCGCCTTGTGCAGGAATATTTTTTAGTTGCGTGTTCAGTACAGGATATTATACGTATTTATTTAAAGACCAATGATGGTTTTAAAAATTTTCCTGAAAAAGTTGCTATCCAGTTAAATGATACACATCCTGCTTTAACTATTGTTGAACTGATGCGTAAATTGGTTGATGAATATGGGCTTGAATGGGAAAAAGCATGGGATATAACAAATAAAACAATTGGATATACAAATCATACTTTGTTGCCAGAAGCCCTTGAAAAATGGCCTCTATCAATTATTGAACGTGTCATCCCAAGGCATTTGCAGATCATTTATGAAATCAATAATCATTTTTTACAAAAAGTTGCTTCAAAATATCCCGGGGATACTCAAATTATAAAAAGGATGTCAATAATTGAGGAAGACCAGGTGAAAAAGGTCAGGATGGCAAACCTTGCAATCATGGGAAGCCATTCTGTCAATGGTGTGGCTATGATTCATTCTAAACTTGTAAAAGAAAAATTAGTGCCGGATTTTTATAAATTTTCACCTGAAAAATTTAATAATAAAACCAATGGAGTTACTCCCAGGCGATGGATACTTGCAGCAAATAGAGGACTTGCTGATCTTATTACCGAGGCAATTGGTAAGAGATGGGTTTATGAACTTGAAAGAATTTCCGAAATCGAGTGCTATAAACATGACAGTGGATTTTTAAATAAATTAGATAATGTTAAAAAGAATAATAAACTGCGGCTTGCAAAAATTATTAAGAAAATATCCAATATAAATATTAATCCGGATTCTATTTTTGATGTTCATATAAAACGTATCCATGAATATAAACGTCAGATGTTAAACATCTTAAATATTATTCATATGTACCGGATAATAAAACAAGACAATATTGAGCTTGAGAATCCGAGAACCTTTATATTCAGTGGTAAAGCAGCTCCGGGGTATTTTACGGCAAAACTTGTTATCAAGCTCATTCATAGCATTGCTGATGTTATTAATAATGATCCTGATGTGAATAAATGGATAAATGTTGTTTTTATTCCGGATTATAAGGTATCCATGGCTGAAAAAATTATTCCGGCAGCTGATATAAGTGAACAAATTTCAACAGCAGGCATGGAGGCTTCAGGCACTGGCAATATGAAATTTGCAATGAATGGTGCCATTACAATAGGTACGCTGGACGGAGCCAATATAGAAATATATCAAGAAGTGGAAGATGCAAATATGTATATTTTCGGACTTGATGTAAAAGGAGTTGAAAAGAAAAGACAAAATTATGACCCTAAAAGATATTTACAAAAAATTCCGGAATTAAAAGCAGTTATGGATATACTTAAGTCTGACCTCTTTTGTAAGAATGAGCCTGGTATTTTCATGCCATTATATGATAATTTTGTAGAGCATGGTGATTATTATCTTCACATGGCAGACTTTAAATCATATATTGATGTTCAGGCAAGTATTTCAAAAGATTTTTCCTATAGAGTAGATTGGACTGTTAAATCATTGATTAATATTGCAAGATCAGCAGTCTTTTCAAGCGATCGGACAATTAAAGAATATGCAAACGAGATTTGGGGTATTAAACCTTGTAAATAGCCTGTAACAAATCATTTTAAAATTTCTCTTGTTATTTTTAAAAAATTGCTGTATTAAAGATTGCATTAAAAAATGAATTATATTCAAAAGTTGAAGGTGGTAATATGGGAATACAGGAACGGAAAAAAAGAGAGCAGGGTCTCAGGCGCAAGCAAATACTTGAGGCAGCTAAAATAGTTTTTTCTTCCAAGGGTTATAACACTGCAACAATGGAAGAAATAGCTGAAGTTGCTGAGTTAAGCCCTGGAACATTATATATTTATTTTAAAAATAAAGAAGAGCTCCATACATTTCTTTCCATTGATATATTGAAATATATAGCTGAGGAAATTGAAATTGTCACACAAAGCAATACCTCTTCCGGAATTAAGTTAGATGAATTGCGTGATGTTTTTATTAAAGTTTATGAGCAAGATCCCATGATTCTAATAAGCCTTTTTCATTTGCAGTCAGGAGAAACCCTTAAAAATCTTTCTGATGATGTTTTAGAGCAATTAAAGCAGACCTCGGCAAAGGCATTGAAAGCTATTACCTCAATCATTGTTGAAGGCATTGATGCGGGTATTTTCATTAATGAGCACCCTGTTGCTTTAGCTGATGTTATATGGTCGACTTTTTCAGGCGTGGTTCTCTGGGTTGATAGCAAAAGATTTCTTAATGATCAGAAAGATTTTGTTAAAGCTACTTTGAAAACAGCTTTTGATATTGTTAAAAAAGGTTTAAAAAAAGACTGAGTGTTCAAGTTTTAAGATTTACATAATCTGTGTATTGTCTGGGCATGCCATTCTCCTCTACCCGAGAATGTAGGAATTCTTTTTTCTTTGAGATAGGCGGCAATGGTTGCAAACGTAGCTCGTTCTTTTCGCATTGTTTTTATTATATCATAGACTTCGTCTTTGGTGTATCTTGTGCCTGATGCATAGCTTGTTGTAACTACAGGCTCTCCTGATAGTTCAGATGGAATATTGCTGCCTGTTAAAAAATCGTTCAGGTTTCTTATAAAAGTTGTAATTGCTTTGTTTTTTTCTATTTCTGATTTAGCAAGCATCTCTTGAATTTCAACCGATTTTTCAATATTGATAGCGATTGCTGATATATCTTCGTTGGTTTGTGGCGTGAGTTCTACTGAAACTTGTGCGCTATTCCCATTACTTGATGGGTCCTTGAAGTTTGAATCGCGTCTGTCTTTTAATTGTCGGCGGTCAGAGTTGGGACCGAAATAGTTATCCATTGATTTTCTTGTTTTAGAGCTTTTGTATTTGGAACTTCTCAGGCTTTTCAGAAAATCACTCATAATTAATCTCCTTCTAAAATAATGAATTACAGATATCATCAGGAGCTGATTATTCAGCTAATAATCGTTCGTACGAAATAATATAATTTGCATTTATTTAATAATAAATTAATAAGAAACATAAGTCAAGCATGAAAATAAAATAGACGAAATGATTATTTTTGAACAAGCTGCATGATTTCGTTTTTTATTACAAAATATATTTCTTCATCGCTACCATATATGTCAACAATGTCTTTATGATTTATGAGCTTTTCAATTATAAACGCTGTTACATATAGACTTGCAATATTAGGATTTGAAACAAGCCCTCTAAGCGGTGCAACTTGATAATCAATATCAAAGTCTTCAGCATTGCATAGGTTGGTAAGGCATTTTTCAAGCTGTTCCTGAACAGAGTTTTTGCTAACTGTTTCAATGAGACCCTGCTCAATAAGTTTCATTGAAATTTTATTGCTGAAAGTTTCACTGTTTTCTCTTATCGAATTTATTGTCTGGATTCGTTCTCGTTCTTTAGAAGATTCTATTTTTGAAAGCAGCTTTGTTTCTCTATCCCCGACACGAAATGTTTTACCCATATATAAATCCTCAAATAATCATTCTTTAATAATCCTTAAAGCAATATGTATAATACCTTAAAATTGTATAATTTGGCAAGATATATTTCAAACATCAGCAATAATTATTTGAGGAGAGTTTTGTTTAAATTTATTTTCTTTAATTTTAAATACAATTTTTTTAAAGAAAGTTGGAAGGTTGTCTAAATCCTGAACGTTAAATTGAAGCGCCTCAACACCATTATGGATTTTATTATTATCTTTAATATTTAAAGAAGCATCAACAAGAATCATTTTTCTATGGTTTGTTCCGATAATTATTGAAGAATCAACTTTTACATTTTCACATGAAAAAAGTGGTTCTGGATTATCTGTGCCAAATGGTCTTAATCTGCTGATTTCTTTTGCAAGTTCAAAGTTTATTTCATTAAGTGAAATAGCAAAATCTATTGTTATGGATTTTAGAAAATCTTTTGGGGAAAAATGTGAATCCATGTAATTTTCCATGCTTTTGACAAAATTTTCAATGTTTGCCTTTGAGATTGTGAGCCCTGCTGCCATGGAATGTCCACCATATTTTTTTAGCAGATCACCATGATATGCTAAAATTTTATGGATATTAATAGAAGCAATGCTTCTGCATGATCCTATAAAAGGGTCATTTAATGAATTTAGCAAAATAACAGGTTTGGAATACTTCCTGGTAAATCTTGAAGCGGCAATACCTAACACGGTTGGGTTCCATTTTTTATCCCACAGAATTATAATTTTTTTGTCCAGAATTTTTTTATTTTTTTCAATCCTGCGATCAATATCCTGAATTATTTCATGTTCGATTTTCTGTCTTTTTTGATTTAGATTATCTAAAATTGCGCTTGTTTTGATTGATGATATTCTCTGGGTTGAAGTTAAGTGATCAACACATATTCTGGCGTGGGACAGCCTTCCTGCTGCATTGATTCTGGGAATAAGCCTGAAGCTGATATCATCGGAGTCCATATTACTAAGCCGTATCCTGCTGATATCTGCAAGAGTTTTAAGCCCGATTCTTTTTCCTTTTTGGATTATCTTTAGCCCGTGCACGCTTAAAATTCGATTTTCCTTTTTTAAAGGGACCATATCTCCTATGGTGCCTAAAGCTACAAGGTCACAATAATCAAGCAGGTTTGGCTCTTCAATTTCTTTTTTTTGCCAGAAATCTTTTGTCCTGAGGTGCTTTCTAAGGGCCATTAAAAGATAGAATGCGACACCAACACCTGCAAGATGGGCTAAGTTTGCATTGCAATCCTGCCTTTTGGGATTAACTATTGCTGTGCAGCAAGGCATTGGTTCTGGAAGTTCATGATGGTCGGTTATGATTATATCAATATCTTCTTTTGTGGCAGCTTCAATCGCTTTATGGCTGCTTGATCCACAATCCACAGTTATAATTAAATCTGTATTTTGTTCGACAGCTGTTTTAATATGCATTGTCTGCATACCATAACCTTCTTTAGTCCTATGGGGGATATACCATGATACATTGGCATCAATATAATTGAAAAAGTCCACAAGAAGAGACGTTGATGTCACCCCGTCTGCATCAAAGTCACCAAATATTAAAATTTTTTCTTTATTTTTAATTGCTGTCCATATTCGTTCAACAGCCTTGTCCATATCTTTAAGTAAAAATGGTTCTTTAAGATTTGAAAGTTTGGGATTTAAAAAAAGATCTGCCTGCTCAATGGTTTTAATCCCTCGGTTTAAAAGGATTGTTGCAACAATTGTATTTAAATTGAATTTTGAGCTGAGCTGGCTGATGGTCTTTGAGTTTATGTTTTTATTTTTATATATCCATTGAGTTCCCATAAGTGTCCTTAAGATGGGTTGTATTTGTCGGTTTGAGATTATAAATTTTCAAGTCTTGCCTTTTGAGCATAATAAGCTGCACCATTACCAGAGTCTGTAAGTCTTGCCTCTATAAGGGTATTTATACCACCTTTATACATCATCCAATCCCCTCTTCTATAAATGATTGCATCAGGATGCAGGCTTTTATCAAATTTTATTTTTATTTCTAATTTTCCAAGATCTGTTACTAAAAATGTTTTTTTGTCAGGATTAATTTTTTTTAAATTTTTCGAATCAGGATTAACCCTGACAACGGGAATAGATTGCTGGTCTTCAGGCAGAATTTGAGAATGCATGAAATTTTTATTAATCAGGCTTAAAAGGTGCATGGGAAAATCAGGGTTTTTATCAGGCTCTTTTGATAAAGTTTGAACAAGGGAAAATAGCTTGTTTTGATGACTGGTTGTCTTATTAAACACAATTTTATTCTTACCGGCAAAGGCAAAACCTTTAGCTTTAAATTCATCAAAGCTTAGGTCTGTATCTGATTTGGGAAAGCTCAGCCTGAAACATTCTTCAGGATCAGGAAAGACAAATTTTGTATTAAATATTTCATTGAATTTTTTTGCAATCTCAAAATCAGATTTACATTGGTCCGGCGGATCAAAAGCCTTTCGGCTGTATTGCAGGTATTCATGCATATAGGAGCCTGCCAATTCATTATCCTCTAACATAAGAGTACAAGGCAGGATCAGGTCAGCTGCAGCTGCTGTATCAGTGAAAAAAGCATCAATAACAATTGTGAAGTCAATATCCCTGAAAACTTTAAAAAGATGTTTGCTGTCAGGAGCCTGGTTAACAACATTGCTGCAGTTTATAAAAGCAGCTTTGATTTTCGGGGTGCATTTTTCTATCTCGTCTGCCAGAACAGGCAACAATATAGATCGTTTCGGCTTGAATTGCGTCCAGCTTAAGTCAAGGTTTTTTAATGATGAGATGCTCATATAGACACCGGCTCCCTGATATCCTATATTGCCGCTCAGCCATGATAGAGCATTAATATGCCGGACGGTTTCCATGCCATTTAAGTGCCTCTGAATTCCCCATCCAATGATTGTGCTGATTTTATTTTTAGAATATATATTTGCAAGATACCTTATGTCTTTTTTTGATACACCGCATTGCCGGGATAAAAATTCAATGGAATATTTATTAATTATTTTAAAATACTTATTTTTTCCTGCGCATTTTTTTAAATATGATTGGTTAATCTGTTCATCTTTCATAAGGTGTTTTACGATTGCAATGACAAGGAATCTGTCAGTGCCAGGGGTAATTCTTATTAATTTGTCAGCATGATTTTTATAATTATTGCCCCCTGGCCAGATTGATGTGATATGAATACCTTTTTCCCTGGCGTTATGCATGATTTGGGTCAAATGTATGGAAGAAGAGGAAAAATCTTTGCCAAAATTAATAATATGTGAAGAATTTAGAACATCTTTGATATTATTATGGTCCAAAGCACCAAAATCATCTATACATGCCTGAATGCCGGTAATATCACATAGAGAACCACAGGTCTTTGTACACCCTAAAAAGGTAAAAAAATTGTCTACTAATTCTTTGGTAATTCCTCTTGCTCCATGACCTTGAACATGCAGTATCTTTTCAGGGTCATCTTTAAGAATAGGGTTAATCCTTTTAAAACATATATCTAAAGCTTGATTCCAGGATATTTTTTTAAATCCATTCTTGGATCTGAGCATGGGGCTTGTGATACGGCTGGGGCTTTTAAGTCTGTTTATGTGTTTTTTTATTTTTGCGCATGTAAAGCCTTTGGTTATCGGGTGATCATGATTCCCGATAATTTTAATTTTATTTAATTCTTTTTTTATGATTATAGAACAGCAATCAGGACAATCTTTTATGCAAGCAGTTAACATAATAACAGGTTTTTCCTTTTAAGTCTTTTTAAAAACAATCATATCATTATTCAAAATAATTATGTTAAAATATTTTGACAAACCAGATATAATGTCCAATATAAATCTAACCATTGTACCAGATCATTAAATAATATGTTTTATAAGTATAGTTGGAAAAAGGAGAATGTATGCAAACCATTATCGAACCATTTAGAATTAAGACAACAGAACCCATAAAACTTACCACCAGAGAAGAACGTGTGTCGAAACTTGATAAAGCCTTTAACAATGTTTTTCTGCTTGATGCAGAAGATTGCTGTATTGATCTTTTAACAGATTCAGGAACAGGTGCAATGTCCACCCGGCAATGGGCTGCAATGATGTTAGGTGATGAATCCTATGCCGGGAGTAAATCATGGAAAAAATTTGAACATACAATCAAAGAGATAACAGGAATTAAAAATATTTTTCCGACTCACCAGGGAAGAGCTGCTGAGGCTATTCTTGCCCAGGTACTTGTAAAACCAGGAAATTTTATACCCAATAATAGTCATTTTGATACGACTCGTGCCAATATTGAATTTGTTCAGGGTGTTGCAGTGAATTTGCTATGTGAAGATGGTCTGATAACGGATAAAGATGTTAAATTTAAAGGGAATATGGATGTTGAAAAGCTTGAAAACTTTATAAAAGAAAATGGAAAGGAAAATATTCCTTTTTGCATGATCACAGTAACTAATAATACAGGTGGAGGTCAGCCTGTTGCAATGGAAAATATTAAACAGGTAAAACAAGTGTTAAATCAATTTGATATTCCTTTAATAATTGATGCTTGCAGGTTTGCTGAAAATGCATTTTTTATAAAACAATGGGAAAAAGGATATGAAGATAAATCTCTTTTTGATATTGCAAAAGAAATGTTTTCCTATGCTGATGGCGCAACCATGAGTTGTAAAAAAGATGGTCTTGCAAATATTGGAGGGTTTTTAATTTGTAATGATGATAAATGGGCAGAACAGTTTAGAAATTTATTGATCTTAAGAGAAGGATTCCCAACCTATGGAGGTCTTGCAGGACGTGACCTTGAGGTGATCGCAGTCGGTCTTATGGAAGCATTGGAATATGATTATCAGGTTTACCGCCATGCAACTATTGAATATCTAAGCCAAAAATTACTAAAAATGGGTCTCCCTATTGTCAGACCTTCCGGAGGTCATGCAGTTTTTCTGGATGCAAAAAAAATGCTACCTGATATGGATCCTCTTTCATATCCCGGTATTGGAGTTGTGAATGCCTTGTATATTGAGGGAGGTGTACGCGGGGTTGAGCTGGGAAGTGTCATGTTTGCATCAAAGAATAAAGATGGGAAGGAAGTGCCTTCTCCTCTGGAGCTTGTCCGCCTTGCTTTCCCGAGGCGTGTATATACCCAGAGTCATTTTGATTATTTAATTGAGGTGATTGCACAAGTCTGGAATAATAAAGATAAAATTCCAGAATATGAAATAACTTATCAAACAGAGTTCTTGCGCCATTTTACTTGCCATTTTAAGGCATTAAAATAAATTTTTAAACCTGATTTTTTTTGTGTAATTTCAGTTATAGTAAAAGAAATATTTGAATAATATATATGTTGAGTGGTATAGTCGCTCTAATGAAAACAATACAAAAAAAATATATTGTTGATAGAGCAAATATTGGGTTTGTTAAATTTATTTTTGAGGCCTATGATGGTGTGGCAGTTGTCTCAACAATTGATGCTAATATGAATTTGATTATGCTTTCCATAGCTCCTGATCTTGTTAAAGAATCAGATATGATTGTTCAGGATTTAAAAAAGGAATTTTTATTTAATGAAGTGTAGTGGGGCAGCATATATATATACAATTGGCTGTCAAATGAATGTTTATGATTCGCAACGGCTTATGTCAATTCTAAAATCATCTGGATATGAAGAAACAAAGGTTTTAGAAGACGCAGATATAGTTGTGTGCAATACCTGTACAATCAGGCACAAGGCCCAGGAAAAAGCTTACAGCTTTTTAGGAAGACTTGGTAAACTTAAAAAAAAGAAGCCTCACCTGATATCTGTAATTGCAGGCTGTGTTGCTCAGCAGGATGGCAAGAATGCTTTAAAAAGACTGCCTTATATTGATATTGTTATAGGGACTCAATCTTTTTCTAATTTTGCTAAGTTAATAGATCAGGTAAAAAAGGGCAGATCAAAAATTGTTGATATAGAGCCGCAAGATATGATTTTTGAGATTATGCCGGATGTTTCAGATGTTATTGATAAAGGGCGCTCAAGATTTGTTACAATAATGCAGGGATGTGAAAATTTTTGCACATATTGTGTTGTCCCTTATGTGCGTGGGAAAGAAAAGAGCAGAACTCCCGAGGCTATTTTAAAAGAGATTGAACTGCTTGGCAGCTCAGGGATAAAAGAAATTACTCTTCTAGGGCAGAATGTCAATTCCTATGGGATCAAAGAAAATAATATTTCCTTTGCTCAATTATTAAAAAAAGTAAATCATATTGATTCCATTAAAAGAATTAGATTTGCAACTTCCCATCCCAAAGATCTCTCCGATGAATTGATATTTGCCATAAGGGATCTTGAAAAAGTTTGCATGCATCTGCACTTACCTGTACAATCAGGATCAGACAGGATATTAAAACGTATGAACCGTGGGTATACCAAGGCTGATTATTTCAGCAAAATAGAAAAATTAAAAAAAGAATGCCCTGGTATAGCTATTTCAACTGATTTAATTGTGGGCTTTCCTTCTGAGACAAAAGATGAATTCAACGAAACATTGGATTTGATGAAACAAGTTGAATTTGATTCTGTCTTTGCCTTTGCCTATTCTGATCGACCCATTGCACCGGCAGCAAAATTTTCAGGGAAAGTTGATGATCAGGAAAAGTCCTTAAGGTTGAATGAGCTTTTTTTGCTTCAGGATTATTATACAGATAAAAATAATAAAAAATTGATTGGGAAAATTGAACCGGTATTGGTTGAGGGCAAAAGTAAGAAGACAATGAGAACTCCGGGAGATGCAGAAGAAAACATGAAAAAAACAATTCAGATGACGGGGCGAACTGAATCAAATAAAATTGTTCATTTTGCAGGCGATAATATTGAGCAGGGAAGGGTGGTTGATATTAAAATAGAACAGGCCTATCCACATTCTCTATGGGGGACTTTAGCAGGAGCATAGTTCAATAATGAATAAGAAAATTAGTCCAAAAAAAATTGGCAGAAATGATCCTTGTATTTGCGGCAGCGGGAAAAAATATAAAAAATGCTGTATGAATGCTGATAATAACAGAATAGCGCTTAAATCAGAGTATGAAAAGAAATATGATATCATATTAAAGACACCTGATCAAATTAAGGGTATTAAAAAAAGCGGCAGATTGCTTTTGTCTATTCTTGATAAAGTGGAAAAATTTATTAAACCCGGTATTACAACAAATATGATTAACAGTCTTGTACATGAAGAACACGTCAGGGCAGGAGCAATCCCTGCTCCTTTAAATTATAAAGGTTTCCCGAAAAGTGTATGTACTTCTGTAAATGAAGTTATTTGCCATGGGATACCAAGTGATCAGGTTTTAAAAGACGGGGACATTATTAATGTTGATGTTACTCCCATACTTGGTGGTTTTTATGCAGATGCAAGTAAAACTTTTTTTGTCGGCACTCCAACCAATGATGGCAGAAAGGTTACAAATATTGCCCGAAAAGCATTAAAAAAAGGTATTGATGCTGTGAAACCAGGTGCGACCCTTGGTGATTTAGGATTTGCCATACAAAATTATTCTGAATCAAATGGATGTTCTGTTGTTCGAGAATTTATAGGTCATGGTGTTGGCATTGAATTCCACGAGCAGCCCCAGGTTCTTCACTATGGTGTCAGGGGAACAGGAATAAAATTGGTTCCCGGCATGGTGTTTACCATAGAGCCCATGGTGAATTTAGGTAAGAAAGAGCTCCATATTCTGGATGATAATTGGACAGCAGTTACAAACGATCATTCTTTGTCTGCCCAGTTTGAGCAGACAATACTTGTTACAGAGACAGGGTATGAAAGCCTTACACCTTTTGAATTATAAATTAATTTTATTTAAGATAATAATAAAATGAGTTTACTATTTACATTCTTATATCTGTTTTTTTTTGGTTTATCTTCAGTGGTGTTTTTTTTAGTTGCTGTGATTATTAGAGTTTTAACTTTTCCCTTTGATAAAAAAATAATCATATCTAATATGTTTTCATCATTTTGGGCATCATGCTATTTATGGTGTGTTCCAACCTGGTCTGTCAAAAAATACGGCTTGGAAAATTTTAGCTTAAAAAAGAACTATATTATTGTCTCAAATCATCAGTCCCAGATAGATATTCTTCTTGCATTTAATTTGTTTATTCCATTCAGATGGGTGTCTAAAAGAGAAGTATTCAGCATCCCTTTTCTTGGATGGAATATGCTTTTAAATAAATATGTCGGAATAAAAAGAGGAGATAAAAATAGCGCTGTAAAAATGATGAATCAATGTGAATCAATATTAGGGCAAGGGTGCTCATTGTTTTTTTTTCCTGAAGGAACCAGATCAAAAAGCGGAGAATTAAAGCCTTTTAAACCCGGAGCTTTTATCCTGTCAAAAAAAATGAAAGTCAATATACTTCCTGTTATCATGCAGGGGACAAGAGATGTATTACCAAAAAACAGCACCAGGTTTGCCTGGAAAAAAAATATGAGTATAAAGGTGCTAAAAGAAATAAGTTATAAAGAATTTGAAAACAAATCTCCGCAACAGGCAGCAGAGTTTGTCCATAATTTATTTCTTGCAAATTTGAACGATAATTAATTCTTTGAAAATATTAAATATAAATACTGGTATATGGTTTTTATTGCCAGCATATCTTTTATGGGGACTCTCTCCGATTTTCTGGAAATCTTTGGGGCATGTTCCATCCTATGAACTTGTATTGCACCGCACTATATGGTCATTTTTTTTGTTAATGATAATAGTTTTATTACAAGTAAGACTCAAAGAGATTAAATCAATTTTCAAACAAAAAAAAATATTATTAAGCCTTTGTTTGACAATGTCTATCCTTGGTTCAAACTGGTTTGTATTTATCTGGGCTGTAAATCATGGAAAAATTCTTCAAACAAGCCTTGGCTATTATATCAACCCATTGTTTTTTGTTTTTCTCGGGATGATTTTTTTAAAAGAGAGATTGAGAAAACTACAGGTTATTGCATTAATAATTGCAAGCATTGGTGTCCTTTACTTTTCGATTTCCATTGGATCATTTCCCTGGATAGCTCTGATGCTGGCAATATCATTTGGTATATACGGGCTTGTACATAAACTTATTGCAGTGGAGGCTCTGCCGGGATTATGTGTTGAAACAATGTTATTATCAATTCCTGTGTCTATTTATCTTATATGGCAGAATATTAACGGACAGGGAGCTTTTTTGAATATTGATTTTAAAACTGATTTCCTTCTTGTGGGTACATGTATATTTACAGCATTACCATTGCTGTTTTTTACAGCAGGAGCAAGGCGTACCACATTTTCCACTGTTGGATTCATGCAATATATTTCTCCTTCATCATCATTTATTTTAGCAATTTTTATATACCATGAGCCTTTTTCTTTTGGAAAATTATTCACTTTTATAATGATATGGGCAGCTCTTATATTTTATACAATTGATTTGGTACAACATCATAAACAAAAGAATTGACCCTTTTAAACAGATTTTGTCTGACTATTGTCAAGGTTTGGAAATTTTGCAATAAAAATAAGGGTTGTAAGAGGTAAAAAAGATGTCCAGAAAAGAATCATTTCAAGACCATATATATCAGCAAGTTTTCCAATAAAAGGCGATACAGCACCGCCTAATCCATAGGCAAACCCCATCATCAAGCTTGAAACCATGGATCGGCTTTTAGGCGCAAGTTTTTGAGCCATGGCAACTCCAAGTGGTAATGATGCCAATACCGTAAATCCGGCACAGAAAGAGCCTAAATAGACGTATTGTCCGGGCAGGTAAATATAGAGTAATAGCGTGGGCAGCATTAAAGCATGGGAAAAGAAAAATATTTTTTTAAACCCTATTTTGTCTGATAAAAATCCACCAATGAGACCGCTCAGGGTTCCTGCAAAAATAAATACAGCAACAATAAAACCGATGGATATGAGTCCATGCCCTTTATTTGCAAGGTATATAGGCATAAATGTTATAAAAGTCTGCCCTGTAACAGCTCTTAAGAACATTACAAACCATATCAGGAAAATAGGTTTTGCAACATGACCAAGTGTTTCTTTTATGGACCCTATGAACCCTGAATTTTGAAGTTTTTCACTTACAGGTTTTGGTATTGTTTTGATCAGGAAAAAAAAGAGAATAAATCCAAAAATCATGGTATAGGGCATTTTTGATAAGCCAAATCGTGTAACATACCAGGCAATAAACACAGGACCTATTGCAAAGGCAAATGTCCCGCCGGTATTGAATATAGACAGGCTGAAACTAGGGTTTGCACCGCTGTAAACCGGTATCATGCCTGTTGTAGACGGATGAAACATTGAAGAACCAATAGATCCTGCTGAAAGAATAAGAATCAATGCTATATAATTAGGAGCAATACCTGCAAGAGGGATAAAACAGAATACGGCAAAAAGTCCCCCAAGAATAAAAAATCTTGTTTCATATCTGTCTGCATAATACCCGACACAGGGCTGAACCACAAAGGATAAAAGCCTTATAATCCCTGTCATGAGTCCGACCTGAGCCATGGATAAAGAAAGTTTGTTAACAAATTCAGGTATTAATGGAGTGATAAATGAAGAATATAAATCACCAGTAAAATGAACCAATGTCAAAGCAAAAATAATTTTATAATTCATATATTATTTTGTTTTTTCTTTGAGCAAAGAGATTTGTTTTTTGTAATCTGATGCATTAAATATATATGAACCTGCAACAAAGGATGTTGCCCCGGCATTAAAGATATCTGTGATTGTTTTTTCATTTATTCCGCCATCAACCTGAATAATCAAATCATTATTTTTTTTCTCTTTCATGGATGAAATCATGGCAATTTTTTCAATACTTGATTTTATAAATTTCTGTCCTCCAAATCCCGGGTTTACACTCATCACAACAATGAAATCTATTTCTTCCATGATCCATTCAATTGCCTTGATAGAAGTTGCAGGGTTTAGTGCTACACCTGCTTTTACATTGGAATTTTTGATTAATTGAATTGTACGGTGAAGATGGGTGCAGGCTTCTGCATGGACAGAGATAAGGTCTGCACCTGCTTTAATAAATTCAGGTATTATAAGATCAGGCGTTTCAATCATCAAGTGCACATCAAGAGGTAAATCTGTTGTCCTCTTGCATGCCTCAACAATGATAGGACCATAGGTTATGTTTGGCACAAATTGTCCGTCCATGACATCTATATGAATCCAGTCAGCGCCGCTTATTTCCACATCTTTTATTTCCGTGCCAAGTTTGGTGAAATCAGCAGAAAGTATTGATGGTGCTATGATTGTCATTTTTTTTCTCCATGTGTTTTTCCTGTTTTCCAGGGATTGATTGTTTGAGTTTTTACAAGTTTATTGTCAATATATATTTTAATTTTTGTTTTTATGCCGCCTGGGACCAGGGCATGGACATTTTTTGATCCTGAGATATATTTGTCAACAAGATTTAATTCAAAACCAAAGAGGTTTGCCGAGATTCTAACATGTTTTTTAAGAAATCCAGGTCCAATGGGATAGGATATAAGGACAACGCTGTCAATCGTATCAGGATTTAAAAATTCTTTTTTGTTTTTTCTGTTTACTATGAGTGATATCTTTGTTTCTTTTGTTATGATATCTCCGGCCTTTGGAGTCTGGCTTATAATTACATTCTGGGGCATGGTAAATAATTTACCTGAACAAATGGATGATATGGCTAAATTCTGATGGTTTATTATATCTTTTACATCCTGTAAGGAACAGGAATAAAGATCCGGCATTATGTATTTTTGTAATTTTCTGCCTGAACTTATAAGAAGATTGATTGGCGAGTTGCGTTTTTGTTGACTATTCGGGTTTGGGTATTGAGATATTATATTATTTTTGCTGACACTATCTGAACAGGTTTTTGAAATAGTCCCGATTTTAAGTTCATCTTTTTCAATCAATATTTTTGCATCTGCTAAAAGCATATATCTAAGATCTGGTACCTTGATCAGTTTTTCTCCTTTTGAAATGTATATTACAACATCCCTGCCTTTTTTTATTACAGCCCCGGGCTCAGGGTCCTGGGATATTACATGGTATCTTAGACAAGTTTTGCTATATTCCGTGCCATATAATTTAGGGTTTAAATCAAGGGCAGTAAGTGTTTCCAAAACAAAGATAATGTTTTTATTTTTCAGGTCAGGAAGTACAACCTCTTCTGTGTCTGAAGTAACAAGAATAACTGCAATATATGTCCCGATTGCTGTTGAGGCAAAAGCAGTTATAAAAATCAGAAAATATTTTAAAAAAGGCTTCATTTATTTTTTTGTTTATTTGTATTAATTAAACGTGCCACAAAAAAACCATCCATATAAGGAGCATTGGGAAAGCTTTTAAAAAAACCCTGTTTTGTGAAAAAAGAGTTATCAAACAATGGTTTATTTTTATTATCGGTTAAATATTGGTTGCAGGGATTTTGTATATTTTTATCAATAATAAAATTATTATTGTGTTCAAGAAAATCTTTGATAATATTTTCATTTTCTTCTTTTTCCGATGAGCATACAGAAAAAACAAGGACACCTCCTGGCTTTACAAATTGTGCTGCTTTTAAAATGAGTCTTTTTTGTTTTGCAGCAAGCCTTTTAATATCTTTATGGGTTTTATTCCATTTGGAGTCAGGATTTCGCCTTAAAACCCCCAGCCCTGTGCATGGAGCATCAAGGAGCACTTTGTCAAAAGCTTTGTCAAAGGATTTATCATTATATTTTAATATATTTGTTTGTTTTATTTCAATTATATCCAGGGAAAGCCTTTTAATTTCACGTTTTAGATTTAAAAGCCTTTTCCCGCTGGTATCTGTTGCAATTATTTTTCCTTTGTTTAGCATTAGTTGTGCTGCATGGGCAGTTTTCCCGCCATTTCCTGCACAGGCATCTAAAATAGTTTCGTTGGGTTGAGGGTCAAGGAGTATGGTAGTGATCTGTGCTGCCTGATCCTGCACCTGGAACAAACCCTGATTAAAACTATTGGTCTGGTTTATTGGTATTACAGGATTTGTAAAGGATATTCCATCTGGTGCATGTTTAGTAATAATTGGATTTTTTACATCATTTTTAATAAGTTTTAAGAGGTTTTTTCTATCGGTTTTAAGGGTATTTGCCCTGATTGTTATCCTGGGCACAGTGTTGATAATATCACATAAATCAGCACACTTTTTTAATCCATAGTTTTTAATCCATCTTTTTAAAAGCCATAAAGGCATTGACTTTTCTATGGATAAAAACAGAGCAGGATCTTTTTTTTTATCGGGAAGTTTAATGGCAGAATAATTTACACTGGCTTTTCTTAAAACAGCATTGGTAAAATTTGCAGGCCCTTTACCAGCTTCAATTTTAACAATATTCACTGCTGTATTTACAGCAGCAGATACAGGAATTCTATCCATGAACATAATTTGGAAAAGAGCTATTCTTAATGCCCATAAAACTTTTAGGTCAAGATGTGAGATTTTTTTGTCAGAAAAGGATTGAATTGTCCAGTCAAGTCTTGCTCTAAATCTTAAGGTTCCAAAAATAATGGAATTTGTAAGTGCCCGATCCTTATTTGAAAGTTTATCAAGATTTTTTGAAAATTTTTCAAGGCTTTGATCAAGCACAAGTTTATTGAGTTCCGAATCAATTAAAATTGTGTGGGCAATATGGCGGGAATCAGGAATCATTAGTGTTAAATTTTGACCCTTGTTTAATTTGATGACCCCTTAGGAAATCTTGAGCTTTCAGCCTTTTCCCTGATTTGCCCATGAGTTCAATTATGTTTACTATACCGTTTCCCGAGCCAACATGGAGTTCATTGTCAGCAGATTCTATGATGGCGCCCGGAACTGTTTTTGGTCGAGTCTCTTTTATGGGTTCTGCTTTGAAAATTTTAAGGATTGTATTGTTAAGGTATGTAAAAGCTCCTGGCCATGGCGTCATGGCACGAATTTTGGCGCATATTTTTTCACTGGATTCTTCCCAGTTTATTTTTCCATCACTTTTCTTTAGCATTGGAGCATAGCTTGCTTTTTTATGATTTTGAGGAATTGGTATTATATTATCTTTTGATATGGCAGTAAGAGTCTGGCAGATAAGTTTCCCACCCAGGTTGGAAAGTTTGTTATGGAGGGTTTCAAAAGTTTCATTATGACCAATAATGATTTTTGAAGATAAAAGGATGTCTCCTTTATCAAGTTCTTTATCCATAACCATTGTGGTAACTCCTGTTGTTTTATCCATATTGGCAATAGCAGCTTGAATGGGTGAAGATCCTCTATAACAAGGGAGAAGAGAGGCATGTATATTAATTGGATAAATTCTTGGAATATTAAGCACTTCCTGGGATAATTTTTGCCCAAAAGCCACGACAACAAAAAAATCAGGTTCAAGTGATTTAAGTTTTTTAATAATTTTCTGAAGATTTATGTCCTCAGGCTGGAAAATTTCAATTCCCAGGTCTTGACCTGCTGTTTTTACAGGGGACGGTGTGATTTTTCTGCCCCGACCCTTAGGTCTGTCAGGTTGAGTAACAACAAGTTGTATATTATGTCCTGATTTTGCAATGGCATTAAGAGCGTTGACAGAAAAATCAGGAGTGCCCATGAAGATGATATTAAATTTATTTTTTTTCACTTTGTTTTTGTTTTTTTGCAATCCTTTTTTTGTACATTTTTTTTTTAAGGAGACTGATTCTTTCAAAAAATAAAATACCATCAAGGTGATCAATTTCATGCTGCATTATAATTGCTTTGATTCCTTCAGCATCAAATTCAATTTTTTTACCTTCAATATTGATAGCTCTGACTGTGACATGTTCAAATCTTTTAACATTGGAAGTAAGATCAGGAACGCTCAGGCATCCTTCATTTTCTGAAATAATACTGCCGGATTTCTTTATGATCTCAGGATTAATAAGCCCTTTGAATTCCTGTACAGGGTTTTTTTCTTTAGGATCATGGTCAAGACCTGCTAAAACATCATATACAATTATTCTTTGATTAATACCTATCTGGGGTGCGGCAAGTCCAACCCCTGGGGCTTTAAACATTGTTTCACCCATGTCATTAATCAAAGTCTTGATGGTCTCGTTAATTCTTTCATCCTGGATTTTAACGGGTTCAGATGGTTGTAATAGTGATCGTTCAGGGTATTTAATAATTTTAAGGATAGTCATTATTCAATGAGTCCTTTAAATAATTCTTGAGTTTTTTCAATATCTTTGTGAATCTGGTCAGAGAGTTCTGCTATGCCGGAAAATTTTTTTTCATCTCTTAAGCGTTCTATTATATTTACTCTGATTCTTGTGCCATAAATATCAGAAGAAAATCCATTTAGTATATGGACTTCAATGGTAAATATATGATCATCAAATGTCGGGCTGTATCCAATATTTGCAACTCCGGGATAGATTCCTTCAGCGCATTCAACTTTTACTGCATATACACCAAACTTGGGGCATAATTCATCATATAATTTAATATTAGCTGTTGGAAAGCCGAGCTGGCGGCCTCCTCGGTTTCTGCCCCTGATCACTTTCCCACGGATTTGATAATACCTGCCAAGATATTCAGGAATATCACTGACCATTCCATCCATAACAAGTTTACGTATCAGAGTACTGCTTATTCTATTGGTGCCGGTTTTTGTATCATTGATCCACTCAGGGACAATTACGGAAAAATCTAGTTTTTCACCTTCTTTTTTTAATAATTCAATATTGCCTTCACGGTTTTTTCCGAAAAGATAATCAGGACCAACAATAATAGCTTTCATACCAAGTTTTGCAACTAGTAAATTATGTATAAAATCTTTTGGAGGAGTCTGTGCAAATTCTTTAGTAAAAGGCAGGCAGAAAATATAGTCAACATTTGCAAGTTGTATAAGCTCTATTTTTTGATCCCGCCTTGTAATAAGGGGTGGACCTGATTTGCCTAAAGCTCGCAAGGGATGGGGATCAAATGTGATTACAATGGATATTCCGTTAATTTTTTTTGCTTTTTTAATTGTCTGTTGAAAAAGTGCTTGATGACCTTTGTGTACACCGTCAAAATTGCCAATGGTAATAACACTGTTTTCCAAAGTGCCATTAAGCTCATTTATGTTCTCAAATAATTTCATTATGTCCTTAAATATGATTTTTTATATATCGATAAGATAATATTTATTTTCCTTTACGCAAGACCCTTTTATATAAAGTAACTTGACAAAAGTTCAGAACATTTATATATACTTTATTCGCTGTTTGAAATCAATAATTTATTTTTTATTTGTCATGTGCCGAAGTGGTGGAATTGGTAGACACGCTTGTTTCAGGGACAAGTGAGCATCTGCTTGTGGGAGTTCGAATCTCCCCTTCGGCACCATACAAATTTCATATTATTTCATATCTTATTTGGGTCTGATCGTTCCGTATTTGATAGCAGCCTGGGCTGCAGCAAGCCTTGCTATGGGAACCCTGTAAGGCGAACAACTCACATATGTCAGCCCCTCTTTATAACAAAATTCAATGGACGCAGGATCGCCGCCATGCTCTCCACATATACCAAGCTTGATATCGGGTCGGGTTGTCTTACCTAATTTGACAGATGCTTTGATAAGCTCTCCTACTGCCTCTGTATCAAGGGTTTCAAAGGGGTCAGCATCAAGAATTGCATTCTCAATATATTCATTCATAAAAGAGCCGATATCATCACGGCTGAAACCAAAGGTCATCTGGGTAAGATCATTGGTACCAAAAGAGAAAAATTCTGCATATTTTGCCATTTTGTCTGAAATCACTGCTGCTCTGGGTATCTCAATCATTGTTCCAAATTTATAATCAATGGAGACAATATTGAATTTTTCAATGGTTTCTTTAAAAACTCTTTCTGTAATATCTTTTGTAAATTTTAATTCTTTTTCATTGCATGTAACAGGAATCATGATTTCAGGAAACGGTGATTTTTTTTGTTTGATTAGCTCTGCACTTGCTTCAAATATAGCTCGTATCTGCATCTCCATAATCTCAGGAAAGGTAATGCCAAGTCTCACACCTCTGTGTCCTATCATGGGATTGGTTTCTTTTAAGAGTTCACTTCTTTGAATGATTTCTTCCACATCAATATTTAGTGCCTGTGCCATTTCTTTTTGATTTTTTTCTGATTGTGGGACAAATTCATGGAGAGGTGGATCAAGTAGTCGGAAGGTGACAGGGTATGCTCCCATGACTTCAAGAGTAGATTGTATTTCTTTTTTTACAAAAGGAAAAAGTTCATTTAAAGATTCTTTTCGTTCCCGTATGGATTTGCTGAGAATCATTTTTCTGAGAAGAAACAGGGGTCTGCCTGAATCTGATCCATAGAACATATGTTCTGTTCTGAACAGACCTATACCTTCTGCTCCGAATTTGATGGAGAGCAAAGCGTCTTCAGGAGTTTCAGCATTAGCTCTTACGCCCATTTTCCGATATTTATCAGCAATTTTCATAAATTCCTGGAATCGTTTATTCTCAGTGGGTTTCAGCATATTGAGCCTGCCTTCCCAGGCAATACCCCTAGTTCCATTTAAAGTAATAAAATCCCCTTCTTTATAGGTTTTTATTCCATTGGTCAGTTCTTTTTTTTCATAATCTATTTTTAATGTTCCTGCACCGACTATGCAGCATTTTCCCCAGCCTCTTGCAACAAGGGCTGCATGACTTGTCATTCCGCCCCTTGCAGTGAGAATCGCTGATGCAGCTCGCATGCCTTCAATGTCTTCAGGATTTGTTTCATCGCGTACCAGAACGACTTTTTTTGTTCTTGCCCATTTGACTGCATCTTCTGAACTGAATACAATTTGTCCCAAAGCCCCTCCTGGACCTGCAGGAAGACCTTCAGCAAGTTTTATTCCCTCAGCTTCTGCTTTTGGGTCAACAATGGGATGTAAAATATCATCCAGTTGTTTTGGATCAAGCCTTGTTATCATGGTTTTTTCATCAATCATTTTCTCATCAAACATATCCATTGCCATGTTAAGGGCAGCAGTGGCTGTTCTTTTTCCGGATCTGCATTGCAGCATAAATAGTTTTCCATTCTGAATTGTAAATTCTATATCCTGCATATCCTGATAATGGGCTTCAAGTTTGTTTCTAATATCAAAAAGTTCTTTATAGAGTTCCGGCATGCTTTCTTCAAGGGAAGGAAGATCTTTATTCTGATTGTTCTTTGTGTCTTTATTAAGAGGGTTAGGTGTACGGATGCCTGCCACCACATCTTCGCCCTGGGCATTTACAAGCCATTCACCATAGAATTTATTGGCACCGGTTGCAGGGTCTCTTGAAAAGGCAACCCCAGTGGCAGAGTTGTTTCCCATATTACCAAAAACCATGCTTTGAACATTTACAGCAGTGCCCCAGGAATCAGGAAGATGTTCAATTCTTCTATAAGAAACAGCTCGTTTACCGTTCCAGCTTTTAAAAACAGCGCCAATCGCTCCCATGAGCTGTTCTTTAGTATCATCAGGGAATTTAATCCCAAAAGTTTGCTGGATCTTTTTTTTAAATTTTTCACATAAATTTTTCATTTCAAGGGTTGAAATGTCAGTATCGTTATCATAGCCTTTATCATTTTTTAAATCATTTAAAATCATTTCAAGGTTTAGTCTGATACCCATACCATCTTTTGGTTTAATATCTTCGGCTTTTTCCATGACAACATCAGAATACATCATGATAAGCCTTCTATATGCATCATATACAAACCATTCATTCTTGGTTTTTTTTATAAGACCGGGAATGGTTTTTGAGCTGATTCCTATATTTAAAATAGTTTCCATCATCCCGGGCATTGATTGTCTGGCACCTGATCGGCAAGATATTAATAAAGGATTATCTTTGTCACCAAATTTCATACCCATTTCATTTTCCATGCTTTTCATGGCAGAATCAATTTGGTCATATAATTCTTCAGGGAAATTACCTCCTGATTGTAAATAATCATTGCAGCATTCAGTAGATATGGTAAAACCTGCAGGCACAGGAAGCCCAAGGGTTGCCATCTCAGCAAGGTTCGCCCCTTTACCGCCTAATAGATTTTTTTGGCTTGCATTGCCTTCAGTATTGTTTTGATTAAATTCATAAATATATTTCATTTTTACCTCGTAATTATAATATTATATTTTTTAGTGTTAAAACTAAAATATAAATTGATTTCAAGTCAAGAATAATTTTTATTCTTTATTAATTAAGTCATTAATGATAATCTTTTCTTTTATTATTTTTATGAATAAAGTTCAATAGTTATTGTGAGCTATGATAAATATAGATTTAATTTCAAAGAGTTATGGTGAAAATATTTTATTTGATGCCACCTCCCTGCAGATTAATCAAGGTGAAAAACTTGGATTTGTGGGTAGGAATGGACATGGGAAAACAACTTTGCTCAGGATGATAATTGGAGAAGAAGAACCTGACTCAGGAGAAATAAAAAAACCCAATGAATATAAAATCGGATATCTTTCACAACAAATAAATTTTTCTCAAAATACGGTTTTAAAAGAGTGCAGCCTGGGATTATTAAATCATGAAAAAGATCATTGCTGGAAAGCTGAAAAGATCTTATCAGGACTTGGGTTTTCCCAGGAAGATATGCAATGTGATCCTCTGGAATTTTCCGGTGGATATCAGATAAGACTGAATCTTGCAAAAGTGCTTGTGTCTGAAGTTGACCTTCTTATCCTGGACGAACCTACAAATTATCTTGATATAACTTCCATCAGGTGGTTGATAGGTTTCCTTAGATCCTGGCAAAGGGAACTTTTGCTTGTAACCCATGATAGAAGCTTTATGAATCAGGCAGTAACCCATGTAGCTGGCGTGCATAGGGCGCAGATCCGAAAAGTTAAAGGCGATACTGATAAATATTATGCCAGGCTTGTACAAGATGAAGAACTCTATGAGAAAACCAGAGTTAATGAGGAGAAAAGAGAAAAAGAGATTCAAGCTTTTATTACAAGATTCAGAGCAAAAGCAAGGCTTGCAAACCTTGTCCAGTCCCGAGTAAAGGCTTTGAACAGATCAAAATCAAAAGAAAAGCTTCAAAAAATTGAATCTTTAGATTTTTCTTTTAATAGCGCCCCTTTTAGAGGTAAGCAGGTTTTAAGTGCTGAAAATATAAATTTTGGCTATAAAGACAAAGATGAATCCTTAATCAATGATTTTTCCATAACGGTTCATCCCAATGATAGAATTGCAATAATCGGGAAAAACGGTAAAGGCAAAACAACGTTATTAAAATTACTAGCTGGAAAATTAAAATTTGATTCAGGGAGTTTGAAATACAACCCTAATGTGAAACTGGGATATTTTGAACAGACCAATATTCATTCGTTAAATGATGATTTTACTATTGAACAAGAGATACAAAACGTATATCCTAATTTGGAGGGTCAGAGGGTCAGAAATATTTGTGGGGCAATGATGTTTGATGGCGATAAGGCTTTGAAAAAAATATCAGTGCTGTCTGGCGGTGAAAAGAGCAGGACTATGATAGGAAAATTGCTTGTGGCACCTTTAAATTTATTAATGCTTGACGAACCTGACAACCATCTTGATATGGAAACCTCAGATTCGTTTCTGGTTGCTTTAGATAATTTTAAGGGTGCTGTTGTCTTAATTACTCATAATGAGATGTTTCTGAATACATTGGCAAACAGGCTTATTGTTTTTAAATCCAATAAGGTGTATACTTTTGAAGGTGGTTATTCTCGATTTCTTGAAAAAGAGGGGTGGGAAGAAGATGAGAGTAAGAATATTGCTAAGGAAAATATAGTTCCTAAGGTCACAAAAAAAGAATTGAGAAAAAAACGTTCACAAATAGTAGCTGAGCGTTCAAAAGAATTAAACCCGATTCAGAAAAAAGTTGATAAATCTGAAAGTTTAATTGCTGAATTGGAAAAAATATTAGATAAGCTTAATGGTGATATTGTACATGCCTCTAAAAATTCAGACGGAAACAAAATAGGACATCTGTCAATTAAAATTACTGAATGCCAAAACAGAATTGACGGCTTGTATGAAGAACTTGAAGAATTATTTGATGAGCTTGAGAATAAAAATGTATATTTTGAGGAAAGAATGGACCAACTTGAAAAGGAAAATTAAAAAAGGAAGGTATGAATAAAAAACAATCACAAATTCTTTATGGTATTGTATTAATTATTGTAGGAATAGGAGTTTTTTGTAAGATTCCTGTTGTTGTACCTAAACTGGCTGCAATGGATTATTTTGTCAATGCAGTTTTGGTAATTGAGTTTTCATTTTATCTTTTAGGTGGACTTGTAGTCCTTGCAGGTATAAAAAAAATTTGTAAATATTGGAAAAATACTGGAGAGATATAAAAGATGGCAGGGAAAACTTCTCGGAAAAACAAACGGTCTAGTCGAAAACGTAAAAGTCAGTCTACCTCTAAACTTGGTGCGACAATTAAAGATCAAAGTGGTGAAGGGAAAATCAGAATAGGTAAGATTCTGTCCAAAGAGGGGCAGATAACAAGCATCCAGCTTGATGAAGCAAAAAAAATTCAGCAGAGAACTAAGGAACGACTTAGCTCTATTTTACTCTCCAGGGGATATATTGATCCTGATACAATTATTAATGTTCTTTCCAGATTGTATAATTATGATGTATTAAAATATTCTGATCTTAAACCAGATCCAAAAATTATTAAAAAAATTACATTTGATACTGCAAAAAAATATATGGCTTTCCCTGTTAAAGAAGAAGGAAAGGGAGATGAGTCAGTTATTGTTATTGCAATGTCAGAACCTACTGATTTAGAAGCAGTCGAAGAACTTGAATCAGATGTTGGTCAGGAACTAAAGGTATGCGTAGCAACGGAAAATGATATTATTCAGGCATACAGGGATTATTATGAAATAAGTGATGAAGACTATAAAGCCCTTATTCAGTTTGACGAAGAAGATGAAGAAGAAGATAAAATAGTAAATATTGAAGATTTTGGTTCTCTTGTATCTGAGGCTGAAGAAAATGTTGAAATAAGCCATGAAGTGGATATGGAGGAAGAAGAATTAGGTGCTGGCGCTGAAGCTGCACCAATCATCAAACTTGTTAATGGTATTTTGTCAAAAGCTGTTAATGATGGTGTGAGTGATGTCCATATTGAACCCTATGAAAAATCTTTTCAGGTAAGATACAGAATAGATGGCAGTCTATATAAGTCAATGAATTTGCCTCCTGCTATTAAAAGTGCTGTAACATCCAGATTAAAAATACTTGCTCAGCTTGATATTGCAGAAAGAAGAATTCCTCAGGATGGCAGGATCAAAATGCGTTTTGGAAAGAAAAAGACTGTTGATTTCCGTGTGTCAACTCTTCCTACTCTTTTTGGAGAAGGCGTTGTCCTTCGTATCCTTGATCAAAGTGCCCTTAGTGTTGATTTGTCCAAATTAGGATTTGAACAAAGTACCTTTGCAAGCCTTAAAAGATGTATAGCAAGACCCTATGGTCTGGTTCTCGTTACAGGACCTACAGGTAGTGGAAAAACTACAACTCTATATTCGGTGTTGAACAGGCTGAATAAAGAAGACACAAAGATTCTCACGGCAGAGGATCCTGTGGAGTTTAACTTTAAAGGTATTAATCAGGTACATGTTAAAGAAGATATTGGAATGACTTTTGCCGCTGCCCTAAGATCTTTTTTAAGGCAGGATCCTGATATTGTTATGGTAGGTGAGATCAGGGACCAGGAAACTGCTGAAATCTGTTTAAAAGCTGCGATGACAGGGCATCTTGTTTTCAGTACCCTGCATACAAATGACTCCCCATCCACTATTGGACGTCTTGTTGATATAGGGATTCCTCCATATATGCTTTCAGGTACTGTGACCATGGTGCTTTCCCAGCGGCTTGGAAGAAGGCTCTGCCCTAAATGCAAACAAATAGTTACGGGATATGACCCTAAAGAATTGGAACAACATGGTTTTTCTAAAAAAGAGATACCGGATTTAAAATTATATGGTCCTAAAGGATGTAAACATTGTAATGGAACAGGATATAAAGGCAGAGTCGGTTTTTATGAACTCATGGAAGTCACTGATGAAGTTTCCAAGGCAATTAATGCAAGTGTCCCGGAAGATCAATTAAGAAAAGTTGCTGTAAAAGAAGGAATGCGCACTTTGAGAGAAGCTGCCCTTGAAAAAGCAAGGCAGGGAATCACATCCTTTGAAGAAGTCCTTAAAAGAACAGTTGCAAGCAAAGACGCATTGCCTGGATATTTGATCAATCCTGATGTTGAACAATATGAGGATAAAGATATAATTATTAGAGAAGGTAATAAGGATATTGATTTTTTTAAATTGGATCAGGGTGCACTTGATGTAGTAAAGGGCGGTAAAAAGATTGCTGAGATTTGTGAACCCGGTGTTTACTTTGGTGAAATGGCAGCATTGATTGATGAACCAAGAACTGCATCTGTTGTATCAAATGGAAGATCAAAAGTTACTCGTTATCCGGGTGATAAACTTGCCGAAGTTATTCAGGATTTTCCAAATGTAGCAAAACATTTATTTGAAGTAACAGCTGGCAGGCTCAATGATATGAGTAAAACTTTATCTAAAAAACTTGCTGAAGAAATTCAGGCAAAAACCCAAACACCGCCGATGACTCAACCAATAGTACAACCACCACCTTTGCAAGCCCAGCAACCAGCCATTAAAACTTCAGTACAACCAACAAATACAACAAGAATAAACCAGACACCTCAGCAGCCGGCTGCAAAAGGGGTTCAGCAACCAGTATCCATGAAACAAGCATCTCCCCAGCAAGTATCACCAAGGCAAGCTGCACCACCAAGACCTGCTGCACCGCCAAGACAAGCACCGCCAAGACCTGCACCACAGCCTCCTATGCAGCAGAAGCAACCAATTAACTCTTCTCCGCAGGCAGTACGACCTGTCCCGGTTACAAAACCTTTGGCAAGGTCTGGAGACTCAACTCAGATACGACAAGTGCTCCAGCCAAGACCTGTATCTTCTCAAGTAAATTCAAATCCGGCTATAGCCAGACCGCTTCAGCCCAAACCAGCGGCTTCAAGACCAGTGCCGCCGGGGACGGCAACAGGATCAAGACCGCAACAACCCAATCAGGCTCTGCGTCAACCACAACAGCAAAATCAGAGACCTCAGAATTTGACCCAGCATCGTCTGTCATTAAATAATACTGGTCTGTCAAAACCTGCAGTCTCAAGACCGGCTCAGCCAGTATCCAGCCCTGGGAAATCTAATCCGTTAAATCAGACAAGAGAGGTTAAGCATTTATAATAAATCTTAAGTTTTAAATATTACCAATTATTTGTCTTTTTTATAGTATCTTTGTTTCTCACTGTATATGCAGCCACAATACTGTTGCCTATACATTTTTAAACGTTTTGATTCTTCAATACCATATTTCCATCCCTGTCTGAAGTCCTGGTATAGAAATTTTATTCCCTGGTCTTTTCCAACAGCATTGCCTATTGTATTAATAAGCTCATGATTTTGGAATTTGCTATACAATAAGCTGGAAGAAAAAGCATCAAATTTCCCTTTTTTTGCTATTTTACAGGCAGCAAAAAGTCGTTCATAATAGCAAATGCGGCATCTGTCTGATTCTCGGAAGACAATTTTTTGAAGAAATTTTTCAATCTCATAGCCTTTTTGAAATATAACCTTTAAATTTATTTTTTCAGCATATTCTTTTATAGTATTTTCTCTTTTTATGCATTCAGTGTAAGGATGAATATTATGCCTGAAAAAAAATCCTATAACTTCTATCCCGTTTTTCCTGAGTTCGTTAATGGGGAAAATAGAACATGGTGCGCAGCACATATGGAGCAATAGTCTCATTGTCTTTGCCCAAATAATTTAGTTCCTATTCTGACCATTGTTGCCCCTTCTTCAATGGCCACATTAAAATCCTGACTCATTCCCATGGAAAGGTGGGTCATGGAAATTAAAGGGAAATTCTGTATCTCAATATCATCCTTGATTTTTTTAAGTTTTTTAAAAAACGGTCTTGCTTTTTCAGGATCACTTGTAAATGGAGGCATTCCCATAATTCCTTTTACTTTGATATTCTTGAGCAGGCTGATTTCTTCTGCAAGTTTGCAGGCTTTGTCAGAATCAATACCTGATTTGGAGGATTCTTCGCTGATATTTATCTGTATCAGGATGGTCTGAATTTTACTTATTTTTTCTGCCTGTTTATCAATCTCTTTTGCAAGTTTAAGCGTGTCAACGCTATGGATCAGATCAAAATATTTAACTGCAAGTTTTGCTTTGTTTGATTGAAGATGTCCGATAAAATGCCAGGATAGAGAGGCGTTATTAATGAGTTTGATCTTTTCAACTGCCTCCTGGATATAATTTTCTCCAAGGGTCTTAACACCAGCCTGGATACCTTTATAAATAGTTTGGATGTTTTGCTTTTTACTTACTCCTATTATAGTAATTTCATCTGGGTTCCTTTTTACTTTTTCTGCAGTATTTGCAAGTTCATTTTTAATGCCTGTAAAATTTTTTTTTATTTGATCCATGAATTGTTATCCTGATTTTAATAATTATTTTTAAAACTTATAATATTTTCTGCAATAAGACATTCAATTACTTCACTGATTGGAAGACCTACTACATTGGTATAGGAACCAATGATTTTTTTTACCAAAAAAGAACCTTTCCCCTGAATGGCATAGGCACCGGCTTTATCAGCGTATTCATCTGTATCAAGATACCAGTTAATCTCTTGATTTGAAAGCCTCTTAAAATATACCTTTGTCTGAACCGTTTTAGTAATTGTTCTGTTTTTATCTAAGCATAACAGAGTAAAACCTGTGAAAACAATGTGCTCTCGATTACTTAGAGCCTTTAACATATGAGCTGCATTTGTTTTCGAATCAGGTTTTTCAAGAATTGTGTTGTTTATACATACAATCGTGTCAGCTCCAAGAACCCATGTGTCAGGGTGCTGTTCTGCAATATTTTTTGCTTTAAGATTTGAAAGAGTTCTGACAAGTTGGTCAGGATTATTATTTTTAATATTTTTTTCATTGATTTTTGAAGGTATTATCTCAAAAGAAATACATGCATTTTCAAGCAGTTCCCGTCTCCTTGGAGATTGTGAAGCTAAAATTATTTTTTTTGTATTTAAATTTTTCATATGGATATTTTTATCAAATTTTTATCAAATTAACAATATTCTGGTAAAAATTACATCTATCATGTTAGAATTAGCTTGCAAAAAAGGAAAAGATATTATATTAAAACAATCTGATCTTATACTTGGATCTTATGCCTGGGTGGCGGAACTGGTAGACGCAAGGGACTTAAAATCCCTCGGAGATTATCTCTGTACGAGTTCAATTCTCGTCCCAGGTACCACAAATATTAAAAAGGGTTTTAATTGATTTTTAAAACCCTTTTTAAACTTTTCTCATCTTAAATTTAAGAGATCATCATTATGGATAAAATTGAAATATTCGGTGGAAATAAGCTTGAAGGCGAAGTGCTGATAAGCGGTGCAAAAAATGCAGCCCTCCCTTTTATCGCTTCCACAATTTTGGTTGATGGTAAGACTTTTATTACAAACGTTCCTGATCTCATGGATGTCAAAAGTATTTTGTTATTGCTTCAAGATCTTGGCGCTAAATGTGTTTATGATAATGGCAATGTAGAAATCGATGGATCAAGTATCAATAATACCCGTGCAGATTATGACCTTGTCAGAAAAATGCGGGCATCTATCCTTGTTTTGGGTCCGTTATTATCAAGGTTTGGATATGCGAGAGTCTCTTTGCCTGGTGGATGTGCAATAGGTGCAAGACCGGTTGATCTGCATCTTAAAGCCCTGGAAATGCTTGGCGCAAAAATAAATATTGAACATGGCTATATTGAGGCTAAAGCTGATCAATTGATTGGTAATGAAATTTATTTTGATACTCCTACTGTTACTGGTACGGAAAATATCATGATGGCAGCTACCCTTGCAAAAGGACTAACTGTTCTTAGAAATTCAGCACGTGAGCCTGAAATCTATGCATTGGCAGAAGCCCTTAATTCCATGGGTGCTGATATTAAAGGAGCAGGAACTGCTATTATTGAGATAAATGGTGTTAAATCACTTAATGCATCTGAAATTTCAGTTATTCCCGATAGAATTGAAGCCGGGACATATATGGTTGCGGCAGCTGCAACTTGTGGTGATGTAGTTATCAAGGGCTGCAATCCAGAGCATATTGGCGGAATAATCAGCAAATTGAGAGAAACAGGCACTATTGTCGAGCTTGATAATAAGTCCCTAAGAGTAAGAGGAATAAAGAAAATTAAAAGCATTGATATCAAAACTTTACCATATCCTGGTTTTCCCACAGACATGCAGGCACAATTTATGGCATTGATGACAATTGCAGATAATACTAGTATGATTCATGAAACAATATTTGAAAATAGATTTGCCCATGCCAATGAACTTTTGCGCATGGGAGCTGATATATCAATCTCTGATGGCAATTACGCCAGGGTCAGAGGTATTCAAAAACTTCAAGGTGCCCAGGTTATGGCATCTGACTTGCGAGCAAGTGCTTCTTTAATAATTGCAGGTTTGATTGCTGAGGGTACAACTTCAATAAGTAGAGTCTACCATATGGATAGAGGCTATGATTCCATTGAGAAAAAGTTTTCACAGATTGGCGCAGATATCAAACGAGTACGCGATAACTGAAAAACACACACTATCTCTTAATTCTCCGTTAGCTGTCCCGCTTTTATTGTTTGTATCCGGTATAATCCTTGGCAATGCTGTTAGTTCGTATTTTTATCCTGTTTTATTTTTATCAATTTTATCGATATTATCTTTTTGTCATTTTAATAAACAAACCAGGTTTAAATTGTTTGTTGTTTTATTCCATTTTATTTTTTTAATGGGTTTTTTGTTAATCTCTTTTCATAGTCCAGACATTATTGGAACAAAACTGAATTTAGAATATTTTGGTAAAAAAAATCTTCTGATTACTGGTCTTGTGGCTTCAATGCCCAAACAAAATCAAAGAAGAACCAAATTTGCTCTAAAAATTTTAACAATAAAAAAAGACAATGATGACCAAGAAAATAAAATTAAATCAAAGATTGAAATATTTAGTTATTATGGAACTCCAAATTTACAATATGGCGATGTCATAAGTTATAGAGGCTCAATTAAAAGACCCAGAAATTTTGCAAATCCGGGAGGGTTTAACTATGTTAAATACCTTTCCTTTAAAGGTATTGCGGGGATTTCTTTTGTAAGAGGGGAAAAAATTGTAATCCATAATTCAAATAATAATTTTAAGTATTCAACTCAATTTATCAGGAGGATTAATAAGTTGAGACATGAATTTTCAGGATTTATCCATGGGTTAACTATTAATAGTCGTCATGGTGACAAAGTCTTTTCCATATTAAGTGCAGTTACAACCGGGCTAAAAGAT
This sequence comes from uncultured Desulfobacterales bacterium, assembly GCA_964612755.1. Classification (GTDB taxonomy): domain Bacteria; phylum Desulfobacterota; class Desulfobacteria; order Desulfobacterales; family Desulfobacteraceae; genus JAIOSM01. Next base: position 53,431 of record CAZTEM010000005.1, read on the forward strand.
GACTTGCCGGATCAATTAAGGGAAAATTTTTCAAAAGCAGGAGTAAGTCATATAATTGCAATTTCAGGGCTGCACCTTTCAATTATAGCAGCTATTTTCTTTTTTTGTTTTAATTTTCTTTTTTCAAGATTTAAACCGTTATTGGTGCGCGGGCTTGCAGGAAAGGCAGCTTATTTGACAACTTTGATCCCTTTATTATTTTATGCTCTCCTGTCAGGATTTTCTCCTTCAACACAAAGGGCATTTATAATGATATCTGTTTATATGCTTTCATTTGTTCTTGACAGAGAAAAAGATGTTTTAAATTCCCTTGCAGCAGCAGCACTGATTATTCTGATTATTGATCCCTGCGCTCTTTTTGCTATTTCTTTTCAGCTTTCATTTTCAGCAGTTTTATTTATTGTTTTAGGGATGTATGCAATAAAAGATATCTTGTTTTTCAAAAAGAATAATTTTTTAAATAAATTTTTCATATTTATTTTAGTATCTTTTTTTGCAGGGCTTGGAACATTGCCCCTTGTAATGTATTATTTTAATATTATTTCCTTTGTACAGGTTATTGCAAATTTGATGATTATTCCGCTTATTGGATTTATTGCAGTACCTTTGGGGCTTGCAGGCTTTTTTATTTTTCCGTTTTCAAAAATAGTTTCAGGCTCATTAATTAAATTATCAATACCTTTTTTATCTTTTGCCATTGATTTTGTGGAATATATTACCTCATTTTCTTTTAGCTGGGCAAGATGCATAACCCCGCATCTTATTGAATTGGTCTGTTTTTATGCAATCATCCTTGGTAGTTTTAATTTTTTAATAACAAAAACTAAAAAGAGTATTTGTTTTATACTTTTTTTTCTTTTTCTTTTTTTTCTTTATTCAGGCTTTATATTAGAAAAAAGATATTTTAGTTCAAATTTACAAATTACAAATCTTGATGTGGGGCAGGGCAATAGTGCATTAATTGAAGGTCCAAAGGGGATTAGAATCTTAGTAGATGGCGGAGGTTTCTCATATAGATCTGGATTTGATACAGGAAAATATATTGTAGGTCCTTTTCTCTGGTATAAAAGAATTAACAAACTTGATGCGGTTATTTTGACACATCCTGAAAAAGATCATATGAATGGGCTTATATTTGTATTAAAGAATTTTAAGGTTGGAATGTTAATTAAAAATTCTGATTATAGAAAAACTAAGGCTTATTCTGATTTAATGAGAATTTGTTTAAAGAAAAATATTAAAATTTTTCAAATTCCATTGAAAAATAACAAAGATATCAATATAGGTGATTTAAATATTTCATTTTTTAATCCAATATCAAAAAAAATAATTATGGATAATTTTACGAAAAATGATTATAATAATAACTCACTGGTATTTATAATTAAATACAATAAATTTAAAATTCTTTTCCCGGGCGATATTATGAAAAAAACTGAACAAATTCTTGCCAGCAAATCAGATAGATCACTAAGGTCAGACGTTCTGATTGCCCCCCATCATGGAAGTTTAACCTCAAGTATCTCTTGCTTTCTTGACAGGGTTAAACCAGAAGCTGTTATAATCTCATGTGGTTTATATAATCAATATCATTTTCCTTCTAAGCTTGTTTTAGCAAGATATAGAGCAAAAAATATAAATTTTTACAGGACAGATTATCAGGGTGCAGTTAAAATAATGTCTAATGGTGAAAAATTCAGTATTTCAACATTTAAAGGAGATTGAAATTGTATTATATTTATTTCCCTTATGCTTTTTTACTTTCGGTTATATTGCTTGTCGAGTTTATTGAAAAAGAAAAACCGAAATTATGGGCCCTTGTAATTTTCTTTGCCCCTATAACAGCACCTTATTATATTTTTCAAACAAAGAAAGAAGAAGGCATAACCTGGATAATGATATTCCTTGCCAGTTTTTCAGCAGTTGTTGCTGGAGAAGCTTTTTTATATAATTTTGAAAAGGAAAGATTGAAATATAATGATCAACCTCCAATAGTGCGCCAGGCATTGGTGTTTGCAGATGAATTAAAGAAAACAACAAAAGATTTTGATTTGAAAATTTTAGAGCTTGAGCAGATGAGTAGAATAGTGTCAGGGCTTGATAAAATTAAAGAAACCATTGAATATATAAGTATAGTAAGATCAACAGGCGAAAAAAATGAAGCCATGTTATCAAAATTAATGAATTATATTGATAATTATCAAAGTTATTTTGCTAAAAAGAATATACAATGGGTATTTCAGATAAAAAAATATTATCAGAATGAAGAAGTGCTTCTACATCTTGCAAGTCTTAACGAATACCTTGATTCTTTTGAGGATGTTCTGATGTTTTCATATAAGAATTTTTATAAAATAGTTGAGTTGGAAGATTCGAAAACTTTGAGAAATTATGATGCATATTATTTAAAATACAGAAGAGCCACTGAGAAATTCAGTAAATATAATTTGAGAAGGACTGAATATCAAAATGAGTTTGTTATGGCAAATCCAAAAGTCTCAGCATACCTGCCGGGGATTCGCCAAACTGATATTTTTGATATTCAAAGACAATCTTCCAATAGGTTTTTTTGAATATTTTTTTTCTTTGAATATTTCAAAAAAGGGATAATAACATCGTTTTTATTTCCGCCAGATAGGTCATAGGTAATGCTTACAACCGGGACTCCTGTTTTTGCCTCAATTTTGTCAGAAATAGCTTCTGTAATCATGGAAGGGCAGCAAAAAGAAGGGCTGACCTGAACAAAGAGGGCTATATCAGGATGTTCTTTTAGGACGTAGTGGATTTTGAGGATATTATCCATGGATTCTCCTGTATGCTCAGTACGCATCCCATATTCTTTCAGGATTTCTTCAGGAGAATCTGAATACTCTACTTCATCCTCATCTAAAAGCGGGGCAAAATATTTATAGAATTTTTTATCCATTTGAGAAGTTGCTAAAAGCAGCGTCTTGTTGGATAAAATATCAAAATAATTTCCTTCTTTAAACCATTTCATAAAATATGACGGGGCAATCATTTTGAGTAATCTCGAATATGGCGTTGTGACAACTTCCCCACCATTTTCTTCAATATAATGAATAAGATCCTGATTTATTATATTATTATCCCTCATATATAAATCACCAAAAATTGAAATTTTCGGTCGTTGTTCTTTTTGTGTTTTGATTTTTGAAAACGGAGCCAAAGCTTCAGTCAATGCCTTGTCTTTTGATGTTTTATTATAAAAAGCTTTTGCAATGATTTTTTTTGCATTGTCAATCGCCTGATCAGTTTCTCCTTTTTGCTTTTCATAGGGTCGTATCTGGCAGCCTACTTTTCTTAACAGCCCTCCAAACATATATGCAAAATAAGCATTTGCACATGCTTTCATGGAGATATCTATAAAAGACAGCTCTCCTCTATAAACTTTAGAGTTTTCAAATCCGTTTTTTTCCTTATTTAATATTTGTTGTATTTGATGGGAATAGAGTTTTATATTACAGGCAATTTCAGAATGATTTAACCATAAGATTGAGGTTGAAGGGTCAAGTTTATATTTTTTTACACTATGAATAAAACTACTTGCAATGGCATTGAGCGGGATACATTGCCCTGTGTTTGTTTTAAGACCTTGTTTGAGTGTCTCATCAGTTTCTTCCAATAAGAATGCATTATATCCTTCACTCTTAAGAATATTGACAAGAAAACTACCAATGAGATTGTCCCAGTTTGGAAAGAGTATATTTTTGTTTTTAATATCTTCTGAAATATCTGGATTTATACCATTAAAATCGATTGTTTTTTCATGAAAAGAGTACCTTTTGTGATTGTTAAATGATTCAATGGCAGCCTCAATTCGTGTTTCATACCCGACACTTGAGTCATGCTCATCTAATTCTAAAATAAGATATGGCTTTTTATGAGCTTCCATTATTTGTTTAAAATAGTCTTTGCAAAAAGAATCAGGAGAACAATTAAACGATGTTATATATACTGGATAAAGATTATCTGTATTAGCTGCAATGTATGCTGCCTTTAATATATTTGCAGCATGGTACCAATGGATTTCTTTAAGCAATCCGTCAATGTCTGAAAAATCAAATTTATCATAATCCAGCATATCCTGATAAAAGGCTTTGACATCCAGGCTGGCAAAAATGTCAGGAATTTTGCTGTTCAAGCTTTTTGAAAGTATTGTATATGGTCTGCCTAAAAGTACGACATTGAGTTTTGAAGAATCATTTTTGTGATCAGAGTATAATTTTTTAAGATTATTATTGTTTTGAGTTTTAAGTTCACAGGCTCTGTCCCAGGCTGAAGAAATACTGAAAAATGATATTGGTTCCGGGATTTTGGCTTTTAATGATTTGTATAGTTCAAGTTTTGTATGAAAATTTGTATATAAATATTTAACAAGGGGTGAAATTAATTTTTCATTATTAATATCTGGCAGGTTTGCAATTACAGACGGGACAAATTGTGTATAGTAGCAATGCTGCCGTCTTTTAACCTTTTTTTCTTTTGGTTCTTCAAAATAGAATGGCAGAAATACAAAATCAGCTTTATCCATGAGATGGGTGACATGACCATGCAAAGCAAGAATAGGCGTACAAAATTCTGCACTGGCAATGTTTTTTCCAATTTTTATGGGGTCTTTTAAATTTTGACTGACAATGGTTTTAATGCCTAAATTATTGAAAAAATTTTTCCAGAAAACAAGATCATCAACCATGTGAAGTGCAGCTGGGAGACCTATTGTCACTTTGTGTCTTGTAATATCTTTATTATCCTGCTCAAGAACTTTTTGTCGTTGTTTTAATAAATTAAAGTGCTGTTTTTTAGGAACATATGTATTGGTATTATAGTCTCTGCCACATAAAAATCCAAAAGCTTCGACTTGATCATTTATTCTTGCAATAGTAATCTTGCAATGATTGGTGCATAATTGACAGGTTTCCTGCTCAACCGGTATCCTTGTTTTGTATAAATCAAATCCCCTAAATGAGTTTGATTTGCAATTTTGTTCGGATAATAAAAGGCAAATGCCGAGAGCACCGGTTAAATGGCAGTATTTTGAAACATGTATTGGTTTGTTGAGCTTTTGTTCAAAGGCTGCAACCAATGCTTTGTTTTTTGCTGTGGCTCCCTGGAAAAGTATTGTATCTCCTATTTCACCTTCGGAAGCAACCTTGGTGAGGTAATTATCCCGTACAGAGTGAAGGGCTGATGCAAGAACCTGGTTAGTGTTATAACCAAGACTCAAAAAATGGTTCATGTCTCGTTCCATAAATACTGTGCACCTGTCGCTGGATAAAGGAGACTGCACTGATTCTGTCCTTTTTGAATATTCTAAAATCGGACATCCAAGTTTAATTGCCTGTTCTTCAATAAAGCTTCCTGTGCCTGCAGCACATATAGCATTCATGGTTGAGGAAGTAACATTTTTATGTTTCAGTGTTGTAAATTTTGCATCCTGACCACCAATTTCGATTATTGTATCAACATCAGGATTAAGTTCTACTGCAGCTTTTGCATGGGCAGTTATTTCATCAGGGCAAATATCTGCGCTGATAATTTTACCGGCAAGTTTTCGACCGGACCCTGTGGTTCCACATCCTGTTATATTAATATTAAGGTCAAAGGTGTTTATTACATGTTCCTGGGCTTTTAAGACTGCAAGAATTGCCTTGACAGGTTTTGAAGCGGTCCTGGTATAAAATCCTGCAATGACTTCATGGCTATTGGTCATGATCACACTTTTTGTGCTGGTGGACCCGACATCAATACCAAGATAGCAATCTGGTATCTTATTTGAAATTGAAATGTCCTTATAAATATCCACTTCAACATTTTCATAAATAAATTTTTTATATGTTTTAAAATCAGGATATTTAGAGAGTGAAAGACTAAGGGGAGGGTAATAATTTTTCTTTTTAATTTTTTTAATTTTTAAAATATCTGATATATCAGAATAATTTATTTTATTATTTTGAAGGCAATGATTCTTATTGGTGATTTCATCCGCCAGGCATAGTGCAGCTCCTATTGCCCCGTATAAATGTGAATATTGATCTGTGATAAGTTTGTTATTCAATAGGTCTTCAATATATTTTTTTACAGATAAATTTTTTGATACTCCACCACAGAAAATAATTGGGAATTTTATATTGGAACCTGAAAATAAAGTATTATACAGATTTTTTGCAAGCCCTTTGGAAAGCCCATCACATATCTGGGGTATTGAATATCCTTCCTGCTGAGCATGGATTAAATCTGTTTTGGCAAAAACAGCGCATCTTGTTGCAATGTCAGGTTGATCCAGGGTGTTAGATAATGCTTTCTCACTGAGTTCCCCGGATGATTCAAGACCCAGCCTGATTGCCTGCTGATCAAGGAAACTTCCTGTCCCTGCTGCACAGGAGGTATTATGTTTGGAACCGCAATAATTCTGGTTGTCATCAAAAAAACTTAAATTGAATTTTTCACCGCCGACATTTAAAATAGATCCGATATCAGTATTTAAATGTTTGCTGGCTCTTATGATTGAGACAAGTGAATTATATCTGCCATCGTTGTTAACATAGGAATCACTTAAAGATGTGGCAGCAATATGATTAATTTGTTTTAACTCAATATTTTTCAATGCTTTTTTAATACTTGAGTCAATATCGCCGTGGTGAAAAAGATAAGCAGTTTTAACTATTTTACCATCTGAGTTAACAAGGGCAAGGGAAATTGAAACAGAACCAATATCAATACCTAAAATATGCTGCAATGGGTCCTCCATTATGATAGTTTCTCCTTTATTTCATTATAAAAATCTGATACGCCCTTGCACCAGCCGTCAATAAATTTTTTTGCATGCTGGTTAAAATTTGTCTGAGAGAATTTTATAAGGTGGTCAGAATTAAATATTTCATTGAAATAATAATTAAATTTGCTGTCTTTAACAATATTATAGGGATCTTTAAACCCGACAGCATAAACAAGATCCTCATAATGCGCCCTTTTTGCCCATTCAATACCTTTATTAATACCCATCTCAAGATAGTTTTTTTCAGATTCAGATTTTTCCTGTTTAAGTCTTGAGATTATTTCCGACATGTCAAAATCCTGCATAATTCTTTTTTGGAATTCTTCTTTTTTCTGTATTGCATCCAATAAAGTTTCCTGAAACATTTTTGAAAGGTTAAAAGATTCACGCCATTTATTTAGTTTTGCATGGAGCATATCTGGAATGCTTAAAGTAACTTTCTGTGCCATGGTAACACCTATGTATTAAATTAATAATTAAGTATTATATTTTTTATACGTATTAATGGATACCTACGTATAGGAATTAGTCTTCAGTGTCAACAAAATAATAAAAATTAAGAAATTTTCAGTCAATATTGAAAATATTTACATACAATTTTGTTTTTTTGGTTATTATAGAAAAATAAAAGGAAGAAGTGAGGCTTGGATATGCTTTTG